>NZ_JAWJBQ010000008.1:0-170355 GCF_046535955.1 Pseudoalteromonas sp. SIMBA_162
GAATCAAGCTGAAAAAGTGCCTGTGATTCCTGTTTCAATTAAGTTATCGGCATCACTAAAATATACTTTAATTTTTTATAACATTATTTAATTGTAAGTTTAGTAAAATTAAAAACCAGAGCGATGCTCTGGTTTTTCAATATATAAATTACAACTTAAAGTATTATTGTAATAAAGAAAGAGCTATTTGCGGTTGCTGGTTAGCCTGTGCAAGCATTGAGCTTGATGCTTGTTGCAGAACTTGATTACGGGCTAAATTGGCACTTTCTTTTGCAAAATCGGCATCCATAATTCGAGACTTAGATGCAGAAACATTTTCGGCAACATTTTCTAAATTACGGATAGTAGAACTGAACCGGTTTTGTTTAGCACCTAAATCTGCGCGAACGTCATTAACTGTAGATAACGCATTATCAATCGCTGTTATTGCATCTTGTGCATCAGAGGCTGTATCTATATCTATAGCACTCAGCGCTAAACCTGTTTGGTTCATGTTTGTAGTAATTTTGACGCCTATAATCTGATTTGCGTCTGCACCAACTTGGAAGTCAACATCATATGTACCATTTAACACTTTCACACCACCAAAGGTAGTATCACCTGCTATACGATCAATTTCTGCCTTCATCTCAATAAACTCTTTGTTCAAAGCACCACGGTCAGAAGCTGAGTTTGAGCCATTAGCGGATTGAATTGAAAGTACTCGCATTCTTTGAAGCATATTTGTGGTTTCGTTTAATGCCCCTTCAGCTGTCTGTGAAATAGAGATCCCATCATTTGCATTACGCGCTCCCTGATTGAGTCCATTAACTTGAGACTGCAACCTTGTACCTATCTGTAGACCTGCTGCATCATCTTTTGCGCTGTTTACACGTAACCCCGAAGACAGTCTTTCGAACGAGGTACTTAAGTCATTTGTAGAATTGCTCAAGTTTCGTTGTGAGTTAAGTGAAGATACATTTGTATTTACTGTTAAAGCCATTTTGCCTTCTCCTAGTCAAAGCAGAGTGTGGTTCAACTCTTTTAACAGAACCACTTTTATGTTGTTTTTATAAAGCATGTATTGTGCCAAGTTATAAAACCAATCAAAGGTACTGTTTTAAGGTGTTTTTTTGTTTGATCATGATAATAAGAGGTATATAAATTATTATATTTGCAGGAATGACAATTTATTGCCGTAGTGTCAGCGCAACTTATTGCCGCAATATAAAATAAAGCGGCAATAGTTTACAGTTTATAAATAATCAAATAAGGAAAGTTTTGATAAACGACCAAACGTGGCCTGTGAAGCCTGCAAAGCAGTTTCTTGCTTGGTGAGTTCGCTAATAGCCTCGGCCATATCAACTTCAATTAAATTGGCACGATTGTCTTTATTTTGTATGTCTTGCGCTAAGTTAGAATCAGTTATACGACTGAGAGCACTCATACGCCCTCCTAAGCTTGCCTGAGTAAACAAAACTTGTTCGCTGGCATTTTTTAATTGCACTAAACCATCATTTAAGACATCTTGAAAGTCAGCACCATCAAGTGAGCCATTATTTAATTCGCTGATCAGCTCTTGCAAAGTATTAAGCACATTTACTTTTTTTGGCTCTTCAAGACTAAAGTTAAACTGACCTAACGCGGTACTATCTAGTTGAATTTTCATACCAGCAAACTCAATTCCCCCCTCACTGACTTCACCCATAACAGGTGGAGACAGCGCGGAACCATCGCGAAGTATTTGGTATTGATTCGCATCACCAGGATTAACACCAGCTGTAACCTGTACGTTAAAGGTATTAGCAGTAGCTGCAGCTGCAGGGTCGGAGTTGTAATTGGATTTATGATATTGATCAAACATGCCTTGTTCATCAACATAAACTGTTCCTGTAAGCGTACTTGTTGTATCACCAGTATTTGATGCAACATCGAGACGTGCATCGACTTTTTCAAAGGTATCAAAACCATTATCACTTGATTTAACAGAGACTCCTTCTGCAATTGTAATGCTATGCTGCCCTTGATCACCATTGTAATTGTACTTACCAGAACTAGTTTCAAACTGGTAGGGTTGTGTACTATCCTGATAACCAGAAAAAATATATTTACCATCTTCAGATCGAGTATTCATGAGACTTAGTAATGTTTGCTGCAGCTCTTCAAGCTCTTTACTTATTGATACTTTATCGTTGGTATTTAAGGCACCATTACCAGCCTGAATAGTCAATGTTTGCGCTTTTTGAATTGCATCCGTGATACTGCTTAATACAGTTTCTTCTGTATTTAGGCGGTTATTCAATTGGTTAATATTTTTAGTGTACTGTTCGTTAGTTTGAATTTTAGTAGTGTATAGAGCCGCTTGTGAATAAGCTGATGGGCTTTCTGATGTGCTTAAATACTTTTCACCTGTTGTTACTCGCTCTTGAGCATTTGCAACACCTTGTTGGTTGTCGAGTATTTTATTTATATTGTTTTGGTACATCAAATTGTTTGATAAGCGCATAATTACCTCGCAGCACTTAATATAGTGTCAAAAACAGTACGAGCAGTTGCAAGTACCTGTGCAGAAGCCGCATAAGACTGTTGAAAACGTAATAAATTGGCAGCCTCTTCATCAAGGTTTACGCCAGAAAGCGATTCATACCAGGCTTCAGATTGCTGAGCAAGCGCTTCAAATGCTTCCCCATTCGTTTTTGCTTGGTTAGTTACCACACCTATATCGCTTACCAATCCTGCATAAGCTTGGTTAAATGTTTTGTGGTTGTCCGAATTTACACCACTAACAACATTTTGACGCACTAATTCACCTTGCTGTAACCCCGCTAACTTTTGACCGTTACGGTTATCATCAAAGCCACCTTGGTTAAACTCAAGTGTGAATGTATCGCCTGTTTCAGGGCTGCCTTCAATATCAAAGTCAAAACCATATAGTTCAAAGCCATTACCTGCTTGTTGTAACATGTCTTTTGCTGGCAAAGTTGCTGTAAAAGTACTGGTATTTACACCATCACTTATTGTGTATTCATTTAGGTTAGCGGTTTTAACAACAGTAATAGGGCCATTTGTAAGACCTGCCGGTGACGTTGTAAAGCTACCAGTAGTAACATCACTTACCTCACCAACCGTAATGGTGGCATTTCCTATATTGTTAATGTCGTTTGCTGTTCTTATTGGTGCTGCAAGCGCTAAATCTTCACCACGAGTGGTTGCTAAAGACATATTTGCCGCCGACTCAGAGTTAAGCTTTATTTGAAACTGATCACCTGTATTAGCAGCGCCCGCTACAGTAATTTCTAAACCAAACGATTCGCCACTCGTGATTGTAGATGAATCAATGACGCCAGCGGTTATATTTGCTGTCGATGCTGTGCCTAGCGGCTCACCTTTATTATCTATTGGCTGAATTTCGACCGTTGTAGCACTGGTATAAGTGATTATAAAGTCACTTGCAGGCAATTCACTACCCTTGCCAGCTTCAAGGGTTGCAGTCATGCTTGAACTGCCCGTATTCGCCGTATAAGCATAGCCACCAACCGTAGGAATATTAAAAATATTACCCCCGAGCTCTCCATTAGCGTCCATACCCAGCTTGTTTTGTTCATTAAAAGAATCGGCTATTGCTAAACCCATTTGGCCAATTTGATTTTGAGCAGGGACTAGCACATCGTCTCTAAATGCCAGTAATCCACCAATTTTTCCCTTTAATTTAGATACATCAACTTCAAGCGGCACTGCCTTGCCCCCATTAACATCTAACCTAAGTTCTTTAAAGTTTGGATCAGGATCGCCACGCATAGAAAACAAATTAAACGAGCCATTTTGCATTACAACCGCTTCACCGGTGCCCATAAATACAAGTTTTTCACCATTTGGGCCATCCAGTGTTTCTATATCAATAAGTTCTGATAAATCACGGATTGCCTTATCGCGTTCATTATAAGTAGAACTTGCATCAGCCTGGTTATTAGTGCCGTTAACAGCAGCAATATCTTGATTTAATGTACCAATTTTTTGAATTAAGCCATTTGCCTCTTCTGTAAATATGTCTAGCTGTTCATTTACAATATTTTTCTGATCGAAAACAATGCCTGAGAGTCTGTCCATTTGATTCACTAAATTTTCAGCATCCGTCATTACCAGCGAGCGAGCAACGGTAGACGAAGGCTGATTTAACGACTCCTGAACATTATTAAACAATGAATTTATACTAGTAGATAAACTATTAGAATCTTCTGAAAATAAACTATCAACGCGGTTTGACTCTGTAACAAATTGATCAAAAAACGTTTTATTAGAGGTATCTCTGTTGAGTTGCTCTTGGGCAAACTGGTTTAACAAGCGATAGGTTTCTCCTTTCCCTACCTGGTTATCGACCATAGTTGTATGCTCTGTGCGCTCTCGCACATAGCCTTCGGTATTTACATTCGCTATATTTTTACTTGTCGTTTGCAGTAGTTCCGAATTTGCTCTAACCCCAGAACTGGCAATGTTTAATAAGTTAAACGACATTTACTTTACTCCTTGGCGAATAACACTGGCTGCAACATCTTTTAATTGAGCACTGTTAAGCACTTTTTTTATTTTACTAGCGTAATTAGGATCCGTTGCGTAGCCGGCTTTTTGTAATGAATCTAAAAACTCGCTTGGCTTAGCTGTATTTTGTAATGCTTCTTGGTAGCGTGGGTTTTGGGTTAAAAAATCAACAAAGTCGTTTACGCTCTCTTTTATTGAGTCATAAGCTCTAAAGCTTGCTTGTTTTTTAACAGGCGTTCCTTGTTCAAACTCTAAGGTTACTTTACTTGCTTTTTCGCCATCCCAGCTTTTATCTGATTTGATATTGAATAAGTTATTTGAACTGTTACCGTCGCTTTTATTAATAATGTGCTTACCCCAACCGGTTTCAAGTGCGGCTTGTGCAACCATAACAGCAGGGTTTAAGCCAATTTTTTGTGCTGCAGTTTTAGCGTGTTCCCATACTGTAGTTACAAACTCTTCAGTACTTTTGAATGGCGCTGAAGAAGCTTCAGGCACTTTAGAATCGGTTTTATCGTTTTGAACATTAACAGCAGCTTTTTCTTCATTTTGGGTATGAGGAAGCGAAGAGCCCGCACGCATATCACTTAAAAAGTCATTGGTGGTTCTCAAAACAGAACCCGGCATAAAAGTTTTGCCGTCTGGCGATAACTGCTGAACAATTAAATCAGCAAGGCCTAAAGACCCATTTGATGAAAGCTCAGTAGATAATTGTTGATCATGCATGTCTTCAAAAAACTTAACGCTACTTGAGTTAAGTGGGCTTTCTTTATCTTCAAAAGCTTCGTTAGCTTTACGCATACTTTTAAGTAGCATTTGGGTAAAAATAGCTTCAAATTGCGCAGCTGCTTTTTTAAGAGCGGCTTTAGATGCATCGGTTGATGCATCACCACCGCTTAAGGCTTCTTTACGAAGTGAATCTAAATTGCCTAAATCAAAAAAGTTTTGTTTGTCTAGATGATTAGTTTCCATCAGCTTTTTGACACAATAATGAATAATACAAATTAAAATGCAAAAATTAAGCCAGATTGAAAATGTGAATGAGGGAGTGAAAGGGAAGCTTTAGCAAAGGCTTTGCTAAAGCTTAATAAATATTAAATAACAACAAGTTGACCGTTTATTGCTCCGGCTTCTTTAAGGGCCTCTAAAATAGCCATTAAATCGCCAGGCGCTGCGCCTACCTCGTTTATAGCACGAACTAAATCGTCTAAACTAACACCCGGGTTAAACACAAATGCACGCGAATCGTCTTCATTTACATCTATAATTGATTGCTGCGTTACAACGGTTTCGCCCTCAGCTAATGCATTAGGTTGAGCCACATTTTGTTGCTCTGAAATGGTGACGGTTAACCCGCCATGTGTTATTGCTGCAGGCTGTAACTTGACATTTTTACCAATCACAATGGTGCCCGTACGCGAGTTAACGATAATTTTTGCAGACATATCTGCAGGTTTAAATTCAAGATTTTCAAGCGTTGATAAATAAGACACACGTTGAGAAGCATCTCTAGGGGCAATCACACGAACAGACACAGAATCAATTGCTTTTGCACTGTTAGGCCCGACTAAATCGTTAATTGTTTTTTCAAGGCGCTTTGCCGTTGTAAAATCAGGGCGGTTCAAGTTAAACGTAATAAAATCGCCTTGCATAAACGGACTTTTAACTTCACGCTCTACTGTTGCGCCATTTGGAATACGACCAACTGTTGGGGTATTAATAACAACACGGCTGCCGTCAGCGCCTTGGGCACCTAAGCCCCCCACTATTAAACTACCCTGAGCTACGGCATATACATTGCCATCAGCCCCTTTTAAAAACGTTTGTAATAACGTGCCACCGCGCAAGCTACCCGCACTACCAATAGATGAAACGGTTATATCAATTGTTTGTCCTGGCTTTCTAAATGCGGGTAATTCAGCATGTACAGCAACGGCAGCAACGTTTTTAATTTTAGGGCTTAAATTTGCAGGTAGCGAAATACCAAAATTGCTTAACATGCCTTTAAAACTTTGCTGAGTGAAGCGGCTCTGCTCACCCGTGCCGGGTAAACCCACTACTAAGCCATAACCTACCAACTGGTTCGATCTAACCCCTTCAACCATAGAAATATCTTTAATACGCTCAGCATGTGCCGAAAATTGACAACCTATTAGCGTGATTAAACAAATTAATTTTAATACATTCATAATGAATGCCCTCTAAAAAGGAAAAATCGAGCTGCTGAAAAAGCGTGTTAACCAACCTGCACTTTGCGCTTCTTGTGTTTGCCCTTTGCCAGAGTACTGAATACGCGCATTGGCTATTCGGTTTGACTCAACCGTATTATCAGAACTCACATCTTGCGGGCGTACTAAACCTTCCAAACGAATAAATTCTTCGCCAGTGTTTAATGTTAACCACTTTTCGCCACGAATAACTAAGTTACCATTAGGTAAAACACGCATAACATTAACCGAAATATTGCCAAATAAGCTGTTTGATTGATTTGATTTAGAATCCCCCGTAAAAGAGGCGTCACTACCAATACCAAACTGAATACTGTCGCCACCTATATTCACAGGGAGGCCACCAAGCCCTATGACAGGGTCTAGGCTTGCATCAGATTGCTTATCGGTTTCGGTTTTAGCTGCTTTAGTAGCTTGAGTAGACTCTTGTAAATTTACAGTAATAATGTCGCCAGTACGCAGTGCTTTTCTATCTGCGTATAAGTCGTTTGAAACATTAGTATTAAATAACGAACCCGTTGCAACTACGGGTTCCATACTTGGTTCAGGATACATTGGCGCATAATAGGGGTCATCTTGAACAACATCACTATTTTGTGTTGAAACACAGCCACTTAAAAATAATGTACCTACCGCAAATAACATATAATGACGCATAATTCCCCCTACACCTTATAATTGCTGATTGATGTAACTCATCATCTCGTCAACAGCCGAGATGACTTTAGAGTTCATTTCGTAAATACGCTGCGTCTCAATTAGGTTAACCAGCTCTTCAGTTACATTTACGTTTGATGTTTCAAGTGAGCCCTGAATAATTGTGCCTAAGCCTTCTACACCCGGATTACCTTGCACAGGCGCGCCACTTACTGCCGTCTCGGTATAAAGATTTTGCCCTACAGGCTCAAGGCCCGATGGATTAATAAAATCACTAATTGTAAGCTGGCCAATAACAACATTATCGGCTTGACCTGAAATACGTACAGATACCTCACCATCTTGTGAAATAGTAATTGATTGAGCATCATCGGGAACATTCATTTCTGGTTGCACTACATAACCAGATCCAGACGTTACAATTCGACCATCGCCATCGGTAGTAAACTGCCCATTACGAGAATAAGCAATATTGCCATCGGGTTGTAATACTTCAAAAAAGCCAGGCCCTGAGATCATCCAATCCAATGAATTCTCAGTAGTTAGCATATTACCCTGAGAAAAGTTTTTTTGGTTAGCCACTACTTTTGCACCAGCACCTAACATTAAACCAGACGGCATTTCAGTGTCTTGCGACGATCGCCCACCTGGCTGGTTAATATTTTGATAAAGTAAATCTTCAAAAATAGCGCGGCTTTTTTTATAACCTACCGTACTGGCATTCGCTAAATTGTTTGATATAACCGAAATATCGGTTTGCTGAGCGTCTAGCCCCGTTTTACTGATCCACAATGCTGGATTCATAATCGTGTCCTCATTTAAAGTTAAACTATGCGCATCAGCTGATCTTGTGATCTATCCAGATCTTCAGCTGTTTTCATCAGTTTTACTTGTAACTCAAATTGACGTTGATGGCTGATCATATCGACCATTTCGTGAACTGGGTTCACATTAGACATTTCTAAGGTTCCGCTTAATACTTTGACATTGGCAGAAGTATCAACAACTTCTCCTGCCTTAGGCCTAAATAAACCATCATTCCCTTTTTCTAGTTGAAAACTATTAGCTTCAACCACCTTTAAGCGGTCAACTTCTTCTAAAAACGTAGCAGGCGCCCCCTGCGGGCGAACTTGAATTGCACCGTCTTCACTAAATTCAATTTTTTCAATCGGTACTGGTAAAATGACAGGCCCGCCTTCGCCAATTACTTGACGACCATGGCTGGTCATTAACATACCTTCAGCGGTAATATTTAATGTACCCACCTTGGTGTAAGCTTCATTGCCTGAGGCATCTTGGACGCTTAACCATGCGTTATCACTCATTGCAATGTCGAGGTCTCTGCCTGTTTCAACTATGCCGCCAGAAGTCATATTAGAACCTGGGCGCTCTTGCATAGAAAACACACGTGATGGCAACCCTTCACCAAAAGCCTGCATAGAGCGAGCTTGTGCAAAGTCTGACTTAAATCCAGTAGTATTCGCATTCGCCAAATTATTGGCTTTAAGGGCCAGCCCCTGTAGGCTTTGTTTAGCGCCTGAGGCCGCAATGTAGACCATTTTGTCCATAGCATCGACTCATATTAAAAATCTCTATACACAAGAAATGCAAAATAGATGCCACAATAGGAAGTGATGTGAAATGGTTATAAAACAAACTAAATGAAGTGAAAATAAAAAGGGCCACTTTAAAAAGCAGCCCTTAAAATTATGTTAAGTATTAAATTAACGAATCTGTAAGATTGCCTGTTGTAGTGTTGAGTTAACCTCAAGCGCACGAGAGTTAGCCTGGAAGTTACGCTGAGCACTTATTAGGTCAACCAGCTCATTAGTTAAATTCACATTTGATTGCTCTAGTGCTGATGAATTTATTGAACCTAAAGTACCTGAACCAGGTTCACCTGCAATTGGCTCTCCTGACGTTAAGCTCTTTTTCCAAGAGGTATCACCAACTTGCGATAAACCCTGTGAATTAGAAAAACGAACCATCGCTACCTGACCTAAGAAAGATGTGTCGCCATTACTGTATGAAGCCACTATTTTTCCGTCGGTACCAATATCAATACCCGCTAAACGACCAACCGTAGCGCCATCTTGGTCTAGCGCTTTAACTTCAAATCGACTTGCGTACTGAGTGGGCTGCTTATTTGTAGTTGCAGCCTCATCTCGCCAATTAAGCTCTACGCCCGTATCAGGAAATGACGCGCCGTTGGTCAGTAACGAAGATAAACCAGTCCCAGCACCCGCAGGTAAAACTAACTCATCGAAACTGCTTGGGTTTGCATTAGCAACCCCATTTGTTGTTTCAGGTAAACCGCTTGAGCTAAAACCTAGGGTAGTTAAAGGTGTATATGGCGCAGTAGTTTGCTCAGCGCCCGTTGCTGGATCAACAACTAAACCATCGAGCGTTGCATGTATATCCCACTCATTAGGGTTTGTCGTCGGATCATTTTTTACAAAAAAGTATTGTAAAACATGTGCCTCACCCAGTGAATCGTAAACAGTGGTTGAAGTTGATGAGTTATACGAAGCACTTTCTGTTGGATCAAATGGCAACGAAGGCGCATCCGCACGCGAATCTAAGTTAAATGAACTGTATACCGTTGCCGTTGCACGAGGTGACCCAGACGAATCAGGGATTTGAAGTGCCGACGAAGTACTCAAACTGACTGAGGTAGTATCTCCGGTAGCTTCATCAACAGGGAAACCTTGTAAAAAGTTACCTTTGGCATCTACGATAAAGTTATCTTTATCTAATTTAAAAGCCCCTGCTCTTGTAAAGGTAAAATCTTGCGCCCCCAGGTCTTGGCTCATTGCAAAGTAGCCTTCACCTGTAATGGCTAAATCCAATGAGTTATTAGTAAATTGCAGCGAACCTTGGTGGAATTGCTGAGCAACCATAGTAGTTTGAACACCGTCACCATTTTTAGTTCTACCTGAACTAAACACTGAAGAAGCATATACATCTGCAAACTCAGCGCGAGACTCTTTAAAGCCGGTTGTATTAACGTTCGCAATATTATTTGCGGTAACGTCTAAATCTTTTTGTGCGGCAGCTATGCCTGTTAATGCAATATTGAAGCTCATAATTGACCTCTAATCTATTAAATACAGCCTGCAAACAGGCGAAATATTATCAAACTCTATTACGCGATCTCTGCGACATCAGTCAGCCTAACCGCACCTTCTTTAGTGTTAATAATGATGCCATTGGCACCGTTTATATTTACACTTTCAATATTCTTGAACGTAGCAATGGGTAAGCTTGAAAACTCACCATTTGTACTGCCTTCAGCTACAATATTGTATTCACCCTCAGGCAACCGCTCACCGGCTTCGTTTTTACCATCCCAAGCAAAGCGTATTGCACCAGCAGACTGTGAACCTAAATCAATACTGCGAACTAATTGACCTGACTCATCAGTAATACGAAGCGTTAAGCTATCTACTGGGCTTTCTGCAACGACTGAACCTTTCGCTTCACCCGTTGCATTTAAATCTAAGGAATCCGACTCAAGTAATGCTTGCTTACCAACCAATGTTGATGCCTGCAAAGCAGAGTTAGATGTCATCGAAGCTGCTAGCGACTCAAAATTACTATTAAGATTTGAGATACCTTCAGCCATCGTGAAATTGGTCATTTGTGCAATCATTTGATCGTTATCAGCAGGTTTACTCGGATCCTGAAACGATAATTGCTGAGTTAACAACGAGAAGAAATCTTCTTGAGTTAACGCATCGCTTTGCTCTTCGGTTGTCGTTGGTGTTGTATCCTGCCAACGCAAAGAATCTAAATAGGATGAAGATGTACTAATATCGTTACTCATAACCTACCCTCGGTTAACGCTGACCTAGCAGCAGAGTTTTACTTAACATTTGCTTAGCTGCATCAGCAACTTGCACGTTTGTTTCATAAGAGCGAGAGGCAGAAATCATGTTCGCCATCTCCTCTACAACATTAACGTTGGGTTTGTAGATATAACCATTTTCATCCGCACTCGGGTGATTAGGGTTGTATTCAATCTGCAGTGGTGCACTGCTTTCAACAATGCCCAGCACTTTAACACCAACAGAAGAGCCCTGATTATTACTTACCGACTCAGAAGCTTTGGTAAGCTCTGCAGCAAATACAGGTTGTCGCGCTCGGTACGTTTTGTCTTGAGAAGAGCTAATTGTATTAGCATTCGAAATATTACTCGCAGTGGTATTTAAACGAACATTCTGTGCGCTCATACCAGAACCAGCAATATCAAAAACGTTATATAAACTCATAATTATTATCCTTGACTACCGAGGGCTTTATTCAGGCCTTTAAATTTGCCGCTTAAAAATTGTAAGCTGGCCTGATACTCCATAGCATTCTGTGTATACAAGTTCCGTTCCACCTGTACATCCACTGAGTTACCATCACCTGTATCTGTTTGATTTGGCGTACGAAATAATTCATCACCACCCACACTACGGGTACCACCACCAATGTGTTTTTCATTAGTAGTTACCATTGTATTGCCGCTTTGCTGGTGTGATTTTGCCGCTTTTAATGCTGAGGCAAAGTTAATATCTTTTGCTTTGTAGCCCGGCGTATCAGCATTAGCAATATTACTTGCTAGCACTTCTGCTCGTTGTGAACGGATCAACATAGTATGCTGATGCACACCTAAAGCTTTATCAAAACTGATAGCCATAACCATCTCCAAAAAATTGACTTAACTTGAATAAAGCAATAAATAAGCCATTTATAATTGAGTGATTATATTTTTTGTAATCGAATGATTTAAAATGAAAAACGACACATAATGTGTCGTTTTGAAGGAAAGAAAAAAGGTTTATTTCTTTTGGTAAATAATGCCAGGGTTGCATCTAACCATATCAAATTCGTCACTCAACCCGGCCATTGACTCCGAAGCCCCTAAAAATAAATAACCTTTAGGATTAAGCGCTTGTGCAAATTGTTTAATAATTTTTGCTTTTACCTCTGGAGAGAAGTAAATAAGTACATTGCGGCAAAAAATAATATCGAATTTACCCATTAATGCATACGAATCTAGCAAATTTAAATGCCTAAAGCTCACTTGTCTTTTCAAAGTGTCGTTAACTTTTGCCATACCATTGCCGCTGTCTGTAAAAAACTTTTTTCGACGTTCTGCAGACAACCCGCGCGCCAAGGCTAACGCGTCATACTCGCCATTTTTACACATGTCTAGCATAGTGTTAGAAATATCAGTACCAATGATCTGAGCACCCATTTTTAAAACGTTAGGCTGCTTAGATTGAAACTCAGCAACCGACATAGCAATAGAATAAGGCTCTTGACCAGACGAACTAGCTGCAGACCAAATTTTTACAGGCCGCCTCAAATCTTTAAACTCAGGAAACAATCTGTTTTGAAGTAGCTCAAAGGGGTATTGGTCTCTGAACCACAAGGTCTCGTTTGTAGTCATCGCATCAACAACAGCCGCGCGCAATTGCCTCTCATGCGGCCCGAGTGTTTTGCTAACAAGTTCAGATAACGACCCTACATCAAAACGAGCCATAAGGGGCGCAAGTCTACTTTTTACCAAGTATTGCTTGTTTTCACCAAGAACAATACCGCATTGCTGTTCTAAAAACGAACGGAACTGATCGTATTCATTTTGCTGCAAGTCTTTATTATTCAAATTAGTAGCACCTGTTTTGATTATTCACAATGAACCCACTTTTTAACCGCCGTGGCTAATTCATCAGGGTTAAATTTGGCAATAAAATCGTCAGCCCCAACCTTTTCAATCATTGCTTGGTTAAATACACCACTCAGTGATGTATGCAAAATGACATGCAAAGGGGCAAGTTTAGGGTCTGCTTTTATTTCTGCAGTTAGTGTATAGCCATCCATTTCAGGCATTTCAACATCAGATATAAGCAAAGCAACACGTTCTGTAATATCTGTTTGACAATCAAGCTTAGCAATTTCTTTTAATCTTACGAGTGCTTCTTTGCCATTTTTAGCCAACTCAGTTTGTACACCCAGCGGCTCAAGTGCTCGTTTTACCTGATTTCGCGCAACCGCACTGTCATCAGCTATAAATACAATTCGTTCACCTAAATCTTTTTGAATGTCACCACTTTCAGCAACTTCAGAACTTACTTCTGTGTTAACAGGGCAAATTTCATTTAATATTTTTTCAACATCTAAAATTTCTACTAGCTCGTTTTCTATTTCAGTAACGGCGGTTAAATATGAATAACGTCCGGCACCAGAAGGTGGTGGCATTATTTTTTCCCAGTTCATATTAACTATTCGTTCAACACCACCGACCAAAAAACCTTGCACTGAGCGATTATATTCAGCAATTATGATAAAGCTGTCTTTGATGTTATCAATTGGACGTCCACCTACCGCCATAGATAAATCTATGACAGAAATAGTTTGTCCACGAATATGAGCTACACCACGAATATAAGAATTCGATTTTGGCATACTAGTAAGCGGAGGACATTGAAGGACTTCTCTTACCTTAAATACATTGATCCCAAAACGCTGGCGCCCTCTGAGTTTAAATAATAGTAATTCTAGGCGGTTCTGGCCAACCAACTGAGTACGCTGGTTTACTGAGTCTAAAATGCCTGCCATTAAAATCTCCTTTAGAAAACAAATAATACGGAACGATAATTGCTTCCTACATATACAAAGCTACACAACATCGTGGGAGCGTCTTAATTTTGACGCAAAATATTTATACCCTGTTTGAAACCATAAGCATAGTCGAAACATTATGAGTTTGTTAAAAAAAATCAAAAGATACAGTGTTTTTTATTTTGTTACTAGCCTAGGAATGGCATTCCCTGTATCTGCACAAGTATTTAGTAAAGCATCACTACAAGAAATGGCTGTAAAATACATTGCTGAGCAAATTGGCGAACACGATAGTGAGCAAATACACCTCAGTGCATTGCCATTAGACAGCCGTATACCTGATCGTGCTTGTTCAACGACACCTGATATTATTTCATCAAGTGAACCACCGTTTAACAGACAAATTACAATACAAGTAAAATGCGACGATCCACAAAGCTGGGCACAATACGTACATATAAAGGTGCTAAAAATGGCACCTGTTGTTGTAACAACTGATAATATTGCGCGCGGTGAAGTAATAACCAGCGCTCACCTAACCATTGAGATGAAACCGACACACTTTGTAAGAGTGCAATATCAAGACGATCCTAAAGCACTTATTGGCAGTCGAAGTAAACGCAACATTCGCGAAGGTATGCCAATATTGCTCAATCAAATATGTATGGTATGCAAAGGTGATGCTATTAATATTTATGCAAGCACAAAAGGCTTACAGATAAAAACGACCGGTGTTGCGCTTGAAGATGGCACTCTGGGCGAACAAATACTTGTAGAGAACAAAAAAACAGGTAAAGTTTTAAATGCGCGTGTAGATGGTGTAGAGTCTGTACAAGTAAATATTTAATTAAAAATAATATTAAAGTTTACTAAAGATATGCCGATATACTGGTATTAGTTGGGTAAATTATGGATTTTTATTATGGTTAATCAAGTCAATTCAGGTAATCAACAACCAAGCGCTTTAGCTAATGCTAAACAACAAAAGGTTGATTTGCAAAGAGATAATGCAAATACACAAGCGGCTCAATCGGCTACGCCTAAAGCTGCTAGCGATTCTGTAAGCTTAACACCACAAGCACAGCAATTAAAAACACTGCAAGAAAAAGCACAGCAATCTTCTGGTTTTGACAGTAATAAAGTTGCTGAGCTAAAAAAAGCAATCACTGAAGGCAAGTACCAAATAGACAGTGAAAAGCTTGCCAAAAATTTAGCTGACTTCGAGTTTGATGTCTATGGCTGATCATAATAGCTTAATTATTGTTAAGCTAAACGAGCAAGATAAGTGTTTAGATTCTCTCTCTGTTTTATTAAACGACGAGCTAACAGCTATTGCCTCAAGAAGAGGTGAAGGTTTAAAAGAAATTACCCAACAAAAAATGACTTTTTTAACCAAGCTAAATAGCCTAGATCAAGAGTTGAACAAGTTACTTGCTAAGAATGACGAGCAGTCTGAAGAGCTTCCCGAGCTTATAGCCCAAGTTCGCAGTAAGTTAGAGAAATGCCAAAAACAAAACGAAGTAAACGCGCATGCAGCACATCAGGCGCAGCTTAGTGTAAAACAACTAAAAAACATTTTAATTGGTGCCCCATCGTCCACCACATATAATCAGTCTGGCGGTGAAGTTAACACCAACGGTCAGCTTGTCAGAAATTTAAAAGCATAAATTCAAAACGCTTCAGCCAAATTATCTACTTTTTATAATATTTAAACCTGCTAGTTACCGGTATCTCAAACTTGAAAACCCAAAAATTGAGCCAAGCTGCGTCAACTTTTTTGACTGAGGTTTTTGTACTCAGGTGAGACTGTTTAGTTGACGCATTGTAATATTTAAACTGCTGTATACTTAAAACTCTAACTTGCCTAAATACTAAACGTACAGCTGTAAAATTTATTGCGAACGTCAATTTATCAGTAATACGTTACTTTTTTTACTTCACGTGGTTTTATTTCGCCAATATATAAATCATGCACGCGCTTCATATTGAGTTCCAGCTCAGTGACGTATGTGTCGTCTACTGCATACGTTTTTATAATTTGTGCACCTTTAATAACGCCCTGCACTTTGCTTTCTAGATAATCATCCTTAGCGACTGCGTTTTCAACGCTCATACCCGCGGTTACCTTTTGCCCATATACTTGCTCTGTAAGCTCTCTGTATGCTTCAAGTTTAGAGGCTTTAATAGCCATAAGCTGCTTTTGTGATGCGCTTGCCCCTTTTTGTAAACTAATAGGTGCATAACCTACCGCTTTTAATACCGGGTAATTATTAGGCTCAACATATTTGTACTCAACATGCTTATCAAACACGCTGCTGCACCCACTCAAGGTTAAACACCCAAGTGTAATAACTAATGAAATTGCTCGCATAATTTTGTGCCCTAGTAAATTAATTACGGTGGTATATGCATGTTTAATGCCATTTATAACGTTATTTTTATTGATTAATAACATTGGTACAGTCCTTGCTGCCTCAAGGTAAAGCTAACGTTTATTTGGAGCAAAAAGTATGAAATCGTTTTTATTAAAGGCATTTGCAGGATTAAGCGCAACTGCGTTATTTACGTTTTCGACTTTTTCAAATGCGCAGTGGTATGAATCTACAGGGCACGCACTTATTCAAAACGACGACATAAGCGCGGCCAAATCTGCAGCTATAAAAGATGCCATAACTCAAGCGTTGGTTTTTTCTGGGGCGCGTGTCAGCTCAGTACAAACCTTGGTAGACGGCGTATTAATGCAAGATCAGTTAAAAATTAGTAGCCACGGCGAAATTCAAAAAATTGAACTTGTAAGTGAAAATAAATACGACGATAAATTTGCCATTACCCTGCGTTTAGATATATTTGCGCAAACAGAGCAATGCCCGCAAAGCAGCTTTAACAAGTTTGTTGCCGTAACACAAAGTCAGCTAGCTCATCGAGAGCAAGCTAGAATGGGTCAAATATTTGACGTAAACAAAGCAATCAGTAAACGAATATTCACTACCTTACAAAAATCAAAAATGAGCGCCCTACCCGTTGCTTATTACAATATACCTTTAAATGTAGATAGTTACTTTTCGCAGCAGTACGACTACTCAAAAGTTCAGTTAGAAGAAATATCATCTCGCACCAACGCTCAGTACGTATTACTGAGCCAAATTACCGACCTATCAACAAGTGATAAACTCAATAGCGATTATGCTTTTTGGCAAGACGATAGCTACCAACGCAACTACAAAATAGAGTTTAGTCTTTTTAATGGCACAACCTATGAGCAGCTTTGGAGCAATAGTTATCAGGGCCAAGGCACTTGGCCATTCGAAAAAACCGCCATCATTGATGTAAACAGTGATAGATTTTGGCAATCACCCTACGGTCAAAGTATACAAGATATAAATCAAACCCTAAGTTATGACTTACAAGCTGTATTAGCCTGCTTTCCAACGCAAGGTAAAATAATGCATATGGAAAACAGCAAAATAGTAATTAATTTAGGTAAAGCACATGGCCTAAAAAAAGGGCAAATGCTGAGTATTGCACACCATAACTACCTAACTGATGCAGCTGGTAATGTAATGCCTCACACCACTACAACACTCAACAAAATACGTGTAGAGCAGTTATATCAACAAACTGCGGTTGCAGTAAGCATTGACGACCAGCCCTTACCCGGCGTACAAATCAACGATGTAGTTGAAGTAATAAGCCAAGATCTTTAAAGCGCTTTAGCAAGCTGTGTTTTTAAATTAGGGTGAGCCGACAACCACTCACCCAACTGCTCAACCCCTGCCAAATGCGGATAATGCTTTCTGCATGCAAACACCACATTACGCTGCTGATTTGGAAATATAGGCATATAATCAATACCCGTTCGCTGTGTGCAAGCTAACTTTGGCACAAAAGTAACGCCATCATCCATTGCCACCAGCGCAAGTAACGTTTCTAAACTATTGCCTTTATATTGATTAGACACATCAACCCCTGCTGAAAAACAAAACTTTTGGGCTTGATCTTTAAAGCAATGGCCATCACTTAACATTAATAGGCTGCAACCTTGAAGATCGCTAAGCGCGACTTTTTTATGCTTAGCCAGCGCGTTATCTTTTGAAACAGCGACTAAAAAGTCTTCTTTATAAAGTGGAATAGTGTGGTAATGATTAAGCTCAGCTACATCGGCCAAAATTGCAAAATCAAGCTCACCATTGTTAAGCGCATCTAATATGGTGGCTGTTTGCATTTCAATAAACGCAAATTGGCTATCTACAAATGCTTCTTTCATTGAGGTTAACAAAGTTGGCAATAAATACGGCGCAATAGTTGGAATAATACCAATTGTTATCTTACCTTGTAATGGTTCATTAGAGGTAGAAGCCAGCTCTTTGAGTATTTGAGTTTGCTCTAAAATAACCTCTATTTGCGCTAATAAACGTACACCTTTAGCTGTTAGGGTTACTTGTTTGGTTGAGCGGTCAAATAAAGTAACACCTAATGTTTGTTCAAGTTTTTTAACCTGCCCACTCAGTGTAGGTTGGCTAACAAAGCACGCATCGGCTGCTTTACGAAAATGTTTATGTTGTGCTATGGCTTTAACGTATTCAAAGTCTTTTAAGTTCATGTTCAGCTCCACCCTGATAGCTTTTGACTATCAGTTTAATACAAACAAACGATTAGAACTATATTTAAATTTTCGCCATAATGGCTTTAACAAATCAAGAGGAACTAAACCATGTTAAAGAATATTGAAGGTCAAACAATCCCAAACGTTACATTTGCAACACGTCAAAACGACGAATGGAAATCGGTTACAACAGACGAAATTTTTAAAGGCAGAACAGTCGCTGTATTTTCACTACCGGGTGCATTCACCCCAACATGTTCATCTACTCACCTTCCTCGCTACAACGAGCTAGCTGGTGTGTTTAAGCAAAATGGCGTAGATGAAATTGTATGTTTGTCAGTTAACGATACATTTGTAATGAATGCATGGGCTGAACACCAAGAAGCGCAAAACATTACTTTACTACCAGACGGCAATGGCGAGTTTACAGACGGCATGGGTATGTTAGTAGACAAAAACGATTTAGGCTTTGGTAAGCGCAGCTGGAGATACTCTATGCTGGTAAAAGATGGCGTAATTGAAAAAATGTTCATCGAACCAGACCTTCCAGGCGACCCGTTTGAAGTGTCTGATGCAGACACCATGCTTGATTACATCAACCCTAAACAAGCTAAGCCTGAGCCAGTGAGCGTTTTCACTAAGCCCGGTTGTCCATTCTGTAAAAAAGCAAAAGAGCTTCTTACAGAAAAAGGCTTTGCCTATGAAGAAATTGTTATGGGTGCAGGTGCATCATTAACAAGCCTAAAAGCAATCTCTGGCCGCGACACCGTTCCACAAGTATTTATTGGTGGGAAACACATTGGTGGCTCAGACGACCTAGAAAAATACTTTGCTTAATAAGTAATATTAAATGGGGGCCAAGTGCCCCTATTTATTAAAGGAAAATACAATGAAACAATTGCAAACCGACGTAGTAGTTATAGGCGCAGGTACAGCAGGCTTAAGTGCATACCGAAACGCTAAACAGTTTACCCCTAACGTACTTATGATCGAATCAGGTCCTTATGGTACAACCTGCGCACGCGTAGGGTGTATGCCAAGCAAATTATTAATAGCTGCTGCAGAAGCTGCACACGCTATAGAAATGGCACCTGCATTTGGTGTGCATAGCTCAAAGCCGGTAATAGACGGCAAAGCAGTTATGGCACGCGTTAAAAGTGAACGCGATCGTTTTGCTGGTTTTGTAGTAGAAGCCGTTGATGAACTACCAGACGAAGACAAAATTAAAGGTTACGCTAAATTTTTAGATGCTAACCGCGTACAAATAGATGACCACACAATTATTACAGCCAAGCGGTTTGTCATTGCTACAGGCTCTCGCCCTTCTTACCCTGGCGTATTTAATAACTTTGGTGACAAATTAATCATTAACGACGACGTATTTGAGTGGGACGACCTACCAGAATCTGTTGCCGTATTTGGCCCGGGCGTAATTGGCCTTGAAATTGGTCAAGCACTTAGCCGTTTAGGTGTTAATGTAAAATTATTTGGTGTAGGTGGTGCAATTGGTCCACTCACCGACCCCGTAGTAAAAGACTATGCAAATACAGTTTTTGCAAAAGAGTTTTTTGTTGATACCGACTCAAACGTATCAGACATGATGCAAGTAGGCGATAAAGCGCAGCTTACTTACACCGACAAACAAGGTGAAAAACACACCGAACAGTTTGACTATGTACTAGCCGCAACAGGCCGAGTTCCTAATGTAGACAAGCTAGGCCTCGAAAACACAGGTATAGAACTTGACGAACGCGGCGTACCGCATGCCGATCCGCACACAATGCAATGTGGCGAATCAAACATATTTATAGCCGGCGATGCAAGCAACATGATCCCGCTACTTCATGAAGCGTCTGATCAGGGAACCATCGCAGGGCAAAATGCAGGGCGTTTCCCAGATGTACGTATTGGCCTGCGCAGAGCTAAAATTGCCGCTGTATTCAGCGACCCACAAATTGCCATGGTAGGCGAAAGCTTTACCCAAATAACAGACCGTTTAGGCTCATGTGGCTGTTTTGAAGTGGGCGAAGTCAGCTTTGAAAACCAAGGCAGAAGCCGCGTAATGCTTAAAAATAAGGGCTATATGCGTGTATACGCAGAGCAAGGCACCGGCTTATTTTTAGGCGCCGAATTTATTGGCCCACAAGCCGAGCACATAGCGCATCTGCTTGCATGGGCAGTACAAAATAAAATGACCGTACCACAAATGCTTAATATGCCGTATTACCACCCGGTTATTGAAGAAGGTTTACGCACCGCACTGCGCGATTTAAACGCCAAGCTTAAGTTTGGCCCAGATATCATTAACCACTGTATGGAATGTGGCCCAGGCGCATAACTTACAAAAAATAAACACTTGCTATCAAAAAGCCAAAACGTCTGTTTTGGCTTTTTTATTTATATAATTTTTAAGCACTGGTATCTCAAAAAATAGTTTAGCTGTTACACTTAATACGTAACTTAATTAAAAAGATGGAATAGCTATGCCCAATAATAAATTTAGACTAGTCACTCGTAGCGATTTTGATGGCCTTGTATGTGCTGTACTACTAAAAGATTTAGATCTAATTGATGACATTTTGTTTGTACACCCAAAAGACATGCAAGATGGAAAAATAGACATCACCGCTAACGATATTACCACTAACCTTCCCTACGTAGCGGGTTGTCACATAGCATTTGACCACCACTTAAGTGAAACCGTTCGAAACGCAAGCGACATTAAAAATCACATAATTGACCCTAAAGCGCCTTCAGCTGCGCGAGTCGTTTACGACTACTACGGCGGCGCCGAAAAATTTCCTAATATTTCAGTAGATATGATGGACGCTGTAGATAAAGGCGACGCAGCTCAGTTTTCTAAAGATGAAATACTCAATCCAACCGACTGGGTGTTAATGAACTTTATAATGGATGCCCGCACAGGCCTAGGCCGCTTTCGCGAATTCAAAATTTCAAACTACCAGTTAATGATGAAGCTCATTGATGCATGTAAAGATCAAAGCATCGACGACATTTTGCAAATGGAAGATGTTGCAGAGCGAGTTGCGCTTTATAATGAGCACAACGAAAAAGCAAAAGCACAAATAACACAGTGTGCAACAGTGCATAAAAACCTAGTGGTATTAGATCTAACCCAAGAAGAAACCATTTACGCCACCAACCGCTTTGTAATTTACGCCATGTACCCCGACTGCAATATTTCAATTCATAAAATGTGGGGGCTTAAAAAGCAAAACGTAGTATATGCAATTGGTAAGTCAATTACTAACCGCAGCTCAAACACAAACGTAGGTGAGTTATGCCTTAAATACGGCGGCGGCGGCCACTTAAATGCAGGCACCTGCCAAGTAGAGACCAGCCAAGCCGACACAGTACTCACTGAGCTGATCGATAAAATCACTAATGATGGTTAATTACTAACGATTAAATATCAAAATAAACAAGCGAGTAAATTTTCATTTACTCGCTTTTTTATGTGTAGTTATAAACTTTTAGCTATAAAAAACTGTTTTGCTAATGCTTCAACTCAATAGTTGTTGATATCTTAGGTTTTTAAGGGCAAGTTTGAGAGAGAAGTAATCAGTCAAAAGTTTTATTGTCTGCTCATGGCACTTTGAGGAAGTTCGGCTTGGAGCGATAACCAGTCATTGAGATTGGCTAAATATTGTAGTTAATTGATTTGTTAAACTGCTCTGCGCATATATTCATGAAAGTAAGCGCTGCGCGCATATTGGTTAATTTAACTTTACCTAAAAACTTTAGAAAACTTTGCGATAGTAATACCTTAGGTAATTTGTTAAAACTATATAATGTAGAAAAATGAGCGTAGCGTCGGCAGAAATATGCGTGACGAGCGCACTATTAAATTGTTATGAGCTTTAGTCGTCGTGTTAATTTTAAATAAAAGGAATTTTAAGTGTTTTATTTGCAGCTAGTATTTTCAATATTGTTTGTTTTTCTAACTATCTATGGGTATGTAAAAAACAAACGAAACACTATGCTTCTAGGCGCTATGTGTTTGGTAATTGCGACCGCGGTAGAGCCATTCTCTAAAGGTTTTAACGATGGTTTTTCCAGTGCTAAAGAGCAACTGAAAGAATCAAATGGAAAGGACTAAGGTTTGAAATCAGCTCATAACAAATCTATCAACCGGATGTTGGCAAGAGCGGCCAACACAGGTTAAAAGTGAATGGGTTCAAATCTTGACTTAAGACATTAAAGTCGATGTCTGCTAATGGCACAAAGCAGCCTGAATGTAATTTGGCTATTTTAATAAAAGGACAGCGCTAAATTCTTTATATTTCAATTTACGATGCTACATATGTACTACACAGAAATTAAAGAGAAGAAGTGGAAAAACGTAACTCATTGATTTTATTGGTAGCCCCTGCAGGAATCGAACCTGCAACTGCCCCTTAGGAGGGGGCCGTTATATCCATTTAACTAAGAGGCCACAGCGGTGTGCTAGGGTTAAATTATAACGGCATCTGATTTTTAATATCAAGTTTTAAATCAAGTGGAATTTGAGTTAATTACTTGATAAATATATATCTTCTTTGCTTAGTATGTATTGCGGTATAAACTCTCGGCTGCTGGCCACTATTTGCTTGGTGTTGACATTTATAATGCGTGTATTAATAACAATACCGTTTTGCCTGTAAATTAAGGTGCCCGCGAGTATATGACTTGCCATATGATCTTCACTCAGCTTTTTGATATTTCGTGAAAACACAAAATCACCGCGTCTGTTTACGTCTATTGTGCTGGTGGTTTTAAAATCAACCACACTGTAACCAAACTTTTGTAATTGATGGATTAGTGTTTCAGATATTTGGTTACCTAACTGATTACTTTTATTGAGTGACGAGTCAAAGTTTACCAATGTACTAACAGCAATATTAACCTGTGTATCGGCTTCTGTGTCGTACTCTAGCGTGTCAACTAAGTCTAAAGCCATTTGTTCTACGTAATTAACGAGCGTTTTATGATGCTTTACTGGCTTAAAGGGTTTTGACGCATCGTAATCATTGTTTGGTTGCACAGTTTGGCTGTGTGTTTGAGTATCGTAACGGCCATTTAGTACATAGCTGGTACTTGCTTGCGTTGTTGTGTGTGAATTTGAATCATGCTCATGGTGATGCGTTAGCGAGCAACCAGATAGAGCAACGACTAACCCAGCTAGTGATAATGTCCGTAAATTGGTGTTTAGTGTAAAGCGCATACTCACCTCACTCACTCGCTTGTTTTAGCATAATACCATCGGTACGGTAATTACCATTTAACGCATCAATAACTGATTGCGGTAAAAACCCTTGCGCCGAACCAACAACCGCTTTACTTGTTAAGCCAACAATTCGTGCATTGACTAACACTCCGCCTTGGTGACTTACTAGCGTGCCTGCCAGTACGTATTGAAAGTTTTGCTCTGGGTCTAATTCAAGATAGTCTCGGCTAAAAACAAAGTCGCCGGTTTGTGTTACACGCACATAATCGGTGGTTTTAAAATCAATGACCGGTACACCAAAATTGTGAAGCTCATGCATAAAGCTTTCAGCAATTTGATTTCCTAATAAGCTACCATTACTGTAATCGTCGTCTAAAAATACAAAACTTGATACCGCTAGTGGTGTTTTATCATTTACGTATTGTAAGTTTTCGACCATGTCTTGCATTATTCCGCGCACATAGTGGTTTATATTTTTATGCATTGGCGGCGTCGATTTTGTGTAGTTAGTTTGCTGAGCTAACCCCGACTGAAACATGTTATCGTGATTAACTGGAGCACTCACTTTGCGTTGGCTTGTTGCCAGTTGCGCTCCTTGGTTACTTTGCTCAACAGCTGGGTCGGCACTAGGGGTGTTCATAATTTGTGAACAACCAAAACCTAGTGGCAAACATAGCGTGATTAATAAGTTTCTCATTGTGTACTCCTCGTTAATATTCACTGCGATAGAGTGAGCCATCGCGCTGCTGAATTTTTTCATTTCCCCACATTACATTGATTGGGATCTCAGTACTGCCAGCAGATAAAACTTGCTTATTGCTAATGTTTACCATGCGCGCATTTACAATGTATGCATGCTGTTGACGTGTCACGGTGCCGGTGATTATAAGGTCAATATTTTGGCGCTCTCGTAACTGTTCTAAATTACGGGTCAGCGCGCTGTCGGCATTATGAGATAAGTGTAGGTTATTTGCTAAGCGATATTCGACCGTGTGATAACCCATTTGCGTCATTTTGGTTAATATACTTTCTTGTATTTGTTGGCTTAAGCCCGACGCTTGCTGCGTCATTAGCTTATTGTCGAGCGCATCTGCAAAGTAAAAACTACTCACACCTATGCGAGTATTGTTGCTTAATGGACCTTTTAAATGACTTAATTGCACAGTTAAGTTGTGTACATAGTCACTTACTGTATAAGGTGCCATCGCTGCTTTTGGGGCATATGTGCTTATACTTGGCTCGGGTTCAGGAATTAAACTGCACGCGGCCAAGTTAATTAATAATAAGGGTAGTAAAAGGCGCATAGTTGCCATCCTCTTGTGATCATACAAGAGACTAAGCAATTATTATGCCTAGAGGGTTGGTTGTGGTTTTTCCTGCGTATAATAGGTGACAAAACAATTAATTTTTTGCTGTTTTAATGCTTCGCAAGCGGTTGTTGCTTGTTTATTTGTTTTATATGCGCCTAACTTTAAACGATAAAACGTATTGGTTTTTATTACTTTAGTTTCAATATTAACAGCTATATTAGTATCAAAAAACGTCGGTATTTTACGTTTTAAATTAGCCAGTGCCGTGTTTAATTTAATTTTACTGTTAAATGCTGCTACTTGAATAGCGAAAAATGCCTGGTCGCTTTTTAAAATACTTTCTGTTGGAGTGGTTGTTTGAGCGTTGTTTGTTCCAGCCGTATTGGTTTCGTCAATGGCTTTTAAACGAGTAGTCAGCTTTGATAGCTGCCCTTCAAGCTCAAGCAGATCGTTAACTTTAGGCTCAACTGTTTTCCACTCATTTGCAGACTGTTTGAGCGCTTTTAAATCCTCGCTTGAAATAAGGACAGTGTTTGGTGTTGTTGAACTCGGTGGCGCTTTTTTAGATGAAGTACACCCTGTTATAACGAGCAAAACCCCAATACAAAATAAAGTGTTTATAAATTCCTTTTTAATAACCATACTTTTTACCTACCACCCTTTTAGTTATGGTCAGGTATTTTATGGATAAAAAAATTTTTAGCAAGTTTCTATTTTAACTACAGCTTTACGGGTTTATCTGTGTAGTTACTCACTATGCAGTCAAGCTTATACACTTTAAATACTTCGCAGTCTGCTTTGGCATTTTTTAGATTTTGGTACGAACCTAACTTAAGCCTGTAAAACGTTTTTTTGTTAATTTTTGCGGTTTCAACATTGGTCAGTATTTTTTTTCTGAATAAGGGGGCAGCTTTGGTGTTTAGCTCTTTCCACGCTTTTGCGATGTCTTTTTCTGAGTCAACCGATGCCACTTGCAGAGCAAAAATATGCCTAGGTGTATTAAGTTTAACCGTCTGCTTTTTATTTCTGTATTGATTAACACTTTGGCTACGCGAACGTGCAGCTTGCTGATTGTGAATTGTGCGCGTGCTGTACGAGCTATTTGTAGGCTGATTAGATTGGGCTATTGCCTTACTGTTAATAATATCTATGTGATTAACAAGGTAGGTAATTTCTTTTTCTAGCTTTAAAATACGCTCTATACCCGCTCTTGCCTGCTGCCATTGCAATGCTGCATCTTTTAACTGAGCCAGCTCTAATGCAGTAATAGGTACATACTCAGGCGAATTAGTTTGTGTTTCTGGTGCTGGCACTAATTTAGCTTCAGGCGTAATAGAGCATGCTGTACCAAATAGCAGTATCAGCAGGCTTAAAAGTAATCCTGTTATTTTTTTGTTATTAGTTAACATTTATTCGCTGTCCTGAAAGCAGTGTAATCACACTTACATTTCAGTTAAACATCCTCTTTACAAAGCGTTTAACCTTACTTTAAATTTTTGAGCCACACCCTAGCCCTTTACCTAAATAAGCGTATTTAATTCAATAAGCTTATGTTTTTGACTCCTCCATGAGAGCACATTTCAATACAATTTTAATGCCACTTAAAACAAACATTACAACATAAATTACATTATGTCTGTAAAGTAATCAAAACTATTCTAATTTTTACATTAAAAAAACAAGTTATGCAAAAAACAATAAAAAAAGCGCCTAATTAGGCGCTTTTTGCTGATTAAATGTAAACGGTTATACAAGTGTTTTAATAAACGTTTTTAACTCATCGGCAAATTCGTCACGACGAAGTGCAAACTCAATGGTTGCTTTTAAATAACCAATTTTACTACCACAATCGTGGCTTCGGCCTTTCATTGCGTAAGCATCTACTTTTTCGCTTTGCATCAACATAGCGATGGCATCGGTCAGCTGAATTTCATCGCCAGCACCTTGCGGCGTTTTTGCAAGTAGTGGCCAAATATTTTCACTTAACACGTAGCGCCCAACTACGGCTAGGTTTGAAGGTGCCTCGTCAACCGGTGGTTTTTCTACCATGCTAACAATTGGTGAGCTTTCACCCTGTGCTATTTCGGTGCCACCTAAGTCCACCACACCAAACTTATCTACTTCCTGCATTGGTACAGGCTCTACCATAATTTGGCTGTGCTTAGTTTGTTCAAAGTGAGCGATCATCTCTGCAAGGTTGTCTTTTTTAAGATCGCTTTCAACGTCGTCTATAATCACATCGGGTAAAATAACGACAAACGGTTCGTTACCAATAATTGGCGCGGCGCAATTAATAGCGTGGCCTAGCCCTTTTGCTTCGCCTTGGCGAACGTGAATTATTGTTACGTCTTTAGGGCATATAGCTTGCACTTCGGCAAGCAATTGCCGCTTAACACGCTTTTCAAGCGTTGCTTCTAACTCAAAGCTGGTATCAAAATGGTTTTCGATAGAGTTTTTACTTGAGTGGGTGACAAGTACTATTTCTTTTATACCTGCAGCAACCGCTTCGTTTACTACGTATTGTATTAAAGGTCGGTCTACGACAGGAAGCATCTCTTTAGGGATTGCTTTTGTGGCTGGTAGCATGCGCGTACCAAGTCCCGCTACTGGGATCACTGCTTTCATGTTGTTTTCCTTAATCGGTTATTATACTGAAAATGGATATTGAATTGCGTCATGGCATTGATAGCCAGTTACTTCAAAATCGTCTCGGGTAACCCACGTTTCTATGTCTTCAAGTGACTTTATATTTGGATTAATTGTAAGTGTAGGCGATTCAAATGGTTCGCGCTTGAGCTGGACGTCGCGCATTAATTCGAGCTGATTTTCGTAAATATGAGCGTTAGCTATTTTATGATACGCCTTACCCGGTTTGTGGCCGGTAATCTGAGCGACCAATGCAAGCAATACAAAACATTGAATTTGATTAAAATTTAGCCCCAACGGCACATCGCAGCTGCGCTGATAAGATGTTAAGTAAAGCGTGTCACCTAATAGTGAAAACGTGTGCGTGTGCATGCAAGGTCTTAAACAACCTAGTTCAAATTCACCTGGATTATAAAACGTGATTATTTCACCACGATCATCAATGCCATTTTTTAAATTGTTAATTACCTTAGCTAACTGATCGAGTGTTGAGCCATCAGGGCGTTGCCAGCCGCGGCCTTGGACGCCGTAAACGCGCCCCATATCGTCTTCACCTTTACGATTTGGGTTATTAAGCCAAGCTTGGTTATCGTTGGCATTAGCATCCCATGTTTTACAGCCAATTTCACGAAATTGTTCTGCGCTATCGTAGCCTCGTAAATAGCCAAGTAACTCTGCAATGGCCGCTTTATAGTAACTTTTACGCGTTGTGATCATCGGGAACTGATTGTTTGCTACATCATATTCTAAATCGGCGTTTATAACGGTTAAGCAACGTGTGCCTGTGCGTTTGTTTTCTACCCATTGACCTTCGTCAACGATACGCTGACATAATTTTAAATATTGTTTCATGCTTTTATTATGCCTTTGCTGCTGTTACTTGCTGCGGGTTTTTATAAGCCCAAATTAATAAACCTAAACCACCTATAATCATAGGCAGTGACAGTATTTGTCCCATAGAAATAAAGTCGGCAAATAAGCCTAGTTGTGCGTCTGGTTGGCGGAAGTATTCAATACCAAACCTAAACACACCGTAACCTAATAAAAATACACCGCCAACACTGCCCGCAGGGCGTGGTTTTTTAATAAACCATAGCATAATTAAAAATAAAACGAGCCCTTCAAAAAAGGCTTCGTATAACTGCGAAGGGTGGCGAGCAAGCGGCCCGCCGGTTGGAAATACCATAGCCCAAGGGACGTCTGATACACGCCCCCATAACTCACCATTTATAAAGTTACCTATACGCCCTGCTAATAACCCCACTGGCACTAGTGGCGCTACAAAGTCGCCAACTTGTAGCAGTGATTTTTTGCGTGTCCACGAAAAAATAGCAACGGCTGTAATTACGCCCAGCGTACCACCATGAAACGACATACCGCCCTGATCAATGCGGAATAAGTAAAGTGGGTTTTCTAAAAAATAGCTAAATTGGTAAAACAATACATAGCCAATACGACCACCAAGTATGACCCCTAACATGCCATAAAATAATAGATCACTTACCTGCTCTTTGGTCCAGCCAGAATTAGGCTTTGCTGCTTGACGATTTGCAAACCACATCGCAAATGCAAAACCAATTAAATACATCAATCCGTACCAACGTACGCTCAGTGGTCCAATCGAAAAAATAATTGGATCGATTTGAGGAAACTCAAGTGCCATAAAAATAAACCTTTAGCTAAAAACCATTTTAATTGCGATAACAACAAGCAGTACCGCGAAAACTTTCTTTATTGTATTAACAGGTAAATAATGAGTTGCTTTAGCCCCGTAAGGCGCCACAAACCACGACGTAATAACAATACCAAATAACGCAGGTAAATATACAAACCCTGCAAAACCATGTGCTAAGTCGGTCACCTTCCAACCCGCGCTAATGTAGCCAATAGAGCCAAATAAGGCAATTACAATGCCCGAAACGGCAGCGCAGCCAATGGCTTTTCTTATATCAATAGAAAAGTAATTGAGCATAGGCACAATTAACGCTCCACCACCAATACCAATCAAGCCCGATAAACCACCCATAATAGCGGAAATACACCCTAAAATAGGACCCGGTGGGAGCGGCTTAGTTGATGAGGGTTTATTACGTGATGATAGCGCCATTCTAGCTGCAATAAATACAACACTTACTGCAAATACACTACGAAGTAACTGCTCCGGTATTAAGCTTGCGGCAAAGCCACTAATTAAAGCCCCTACTGCTACACCAGCCATAACCCAAGGTGCAACATGCCAAGGCACATTATCATTTTTATGATGAGCCAATGCTGAAGACGTAGAAGTAAATAAAATAGAGGCCAAAGAGGTCGCAATCGAAATAACTACAACATGTTCTGCAGATGTAACATTAAATAAAATCAGCAATGTGCTCAGTGCGGGCACAATTATTAATCCGCCGCCAATACCTAATAATCCTGCTAAAAAACCAACAATACAGCCTAGTAGTACGCAACATGCGACCAACAAACCTAAGTCATACATAGTTATCTCAAATGCCTTTTGAAGGCTTATATGTTAAAGGATTATAAAACGAATAGCATCTGCGTATTAAAATTAATTAAGTCAGTACTTTTTACTTTGGGGTATAAAATAGGTCACCTAAATTATGCTCTAACATAAAATTGCGCGTTAAACGCAAGACCTGTTTAGCCGTTGATTGTGCTAAACACTCGCTCAACAACTGCTCCATGTCGGCAACGCTCAAACGCCTAAGCACCCATTTTACCTTATTTAAAGACGATAAGTTCATACTCAATCGTCTGTAGCCCATAGCTATTAGCAATATGGCCCCTTCTGGGTCACCACCAAGTTCACCACATAAACTAAAGGGTAACTCGTAATTTTCACACTCACTGGCTATTTTACTTAAAACTCTGAGCACCCCGGGATGATAAGGATTAAAAAGCTCAGCAACACGCGCGTTGGCTCTATCTACTGCCAATAAATATTGTGTTAAATCGTTACTGCCTACTGAACAAAAATCTACTTTTTTAGACCATTCAGGCAACATAAACACACTGGAAGGCACCTCAAGCATAATACCAATATCGGGGCGATCTATTTGCTGCTCAGGAAAGTGTTCGTTGAGTTCAAAATAAGCTTGCTCAAATAAACCCAATGCTTCATCTACTTCTTCAGTGCCGCTGATCATAGGCAGCATTATTTTTAAATTGCCTAAACCTATATTTGCCTTAAGCATTGCTTTGAGCTGATCTAAAAATAACTCGGGGTGATCAAGGCTAATACGTATACCGCGCCAACCCAAAAATGGGTTTTCTTCGGTTATATTAAAATAGTCGAGCACTTTATCGCCGCCAATGTCGAGCGTTCGCATTACAACTGGGTTAGGGTAATAACTAGTGAGCACTTCTCGATACCAATTCTCTTGCTCTAACTGAGAAGGAAACTGGCCTTTCTGCATAAACCACGCTTCAGTGCGGTATAAACCTACGCCGTCGCACACATGTGCGTTGTTTTGATCTGTTTTTAGCTCTAGCCCGGCATTTAACAATAAACTGACGTGTTCGCCATCTAAAGTAATAGACTCATACTCTTGCTCTGCTAAAAAGCGATTATTTAACAGGTTATCTTGATGTTGTAAGTCTGCATACTCATCTAATAACATCTGCGAGGGTGAGATATACAAGCGCCCTGCAAACGCATCTAAAATCATTGGCTTACCATCAAATTGAAGTAATGGTAAATCTTCTATCCCCCAAATAGCAGGGATCCCCATTGCGCGAGTCAAAATAGAAGCATGACTATTGGCAGAGCCGTTAACACTAACAACCCCTGCTAAATACCCTTTTGGTACTTCAGCAAGCATGGCGGGAGTTAATGTATTAGCAATCAAAATAGTATTTGGGGGGTAATCTTTTATTGCGTGTTCGGTATTAACTAAGTGATGTAATACGCGTAAGCCTATGTCTTTAACATCAACAGCACGCTCTTTTATGTATGGGTCTTGCATCGCATTAAATTGCGAAATTAAACGCTCAATCACAATTTTAAGTGCGCTTTTTGCACACCATCCCTCGAGTAACTGAACCTCTACATTTTGACCTAAACTTTTAGCATCCAATAACTGTTGGTAAACATCAAATACGGCTAACGCCTCTTGAGGAATAGAGTCACTCAACGTCATCGAAAGCGTGTTAAATTCTTTTCGTGTGGCGGCCACCGCTTGAGTAAATAGCCGCCGCTGCTCTGTTACATCACTATTTTTTTGAAGCTCAATTGATTTAAAGTCAAGCTTTGGTAAAAGTACAAAAGCAGTACCTATACCTATACCCGGTGCACTGGATACACCTTTTAAAACGGATGTTTGATGAGATGACTCGTCTTGGCGAAGTACTTCTTTAATTTCGGCATGTGCCAATTGTGAAGCAAGCTGAGCAGAAAGCGTTATTAAAAATGATTCTTCATCTTGGCTGAAAACACGGGCCACTTTTTGTTGAACAACAATAACGCCTAACACTTTTTTTTGATGTACCACAGGCACCGATAAAAAAGCATTATAGCCTTCTTCGTTTACCTCAGGAGAGAGCTTAAAACGCGGGTGTGATTTAGCAAAGGCAATGTTTATGGGCTCTTCGCGTTGAGCAACTAATCCCACTAAGCCTTCTGTAAAGCCAATTCTAAACTTACCAACCGCATCAGGATTTAACCCTTCGGTAGCCATAAGCACAAAGTTGTCTTGGCTATAATCAGCAAAATAAATAGAGCAGCACTGGGTTTTCATGGCGTCTTTAACCATTTGCACAAAGCACACTAATGCAGTGTCTAAATTCGCTTGTTGCGATACAGACTCAGCAATAGACCTCAATGTTGCCAGCATGTCCTGCTCCTTTATTTTACTATAATGTTATTACCTTTTACTTCGCCAGTGGTCTTTATGTTGTTCTCTTTTATTAAAAGGCATAGCGAAAGGAGCAAACTCCTTCATTACACGTCGGTAAACGTCCCGTTTAAACGACACAACCTGCCTTACAGGATACCAATAGCTCACCCAACGCCAGTCATCAAATTCTGGGTGATGAGTTTTAAGTAAGTTTACATCTTCGTCTTTACAACGAAGTTTCAGTAAAAACCATTTTTGTTTTTGCCCAATACACACCGGACTTGAGTCGCGACGAATTAATCGTTTGGGTAATTTATAGCGTAACCAATGTTTTGAACTTGCGACAATTTCTACATCTTCTGGTCGCAGTCCGACCTCTTCGTGTAATTCACGGTACATAGTTTGTTCTGGTGTTTCACCATCATCAACACCGCCTTGGGGAAATTGCCAAGAGTGCTGACCGTAGCGCCTGGCCCAAAATACTTGTCCCTGATTATTGCAAATTACAATTCCGACATTGGCACGAAAACCTTCGGCATCAATCACCTTAGTGCCTCATTTGTAAGTCGATTTTTAATGATTGTTCCACATTAGCCGCAATACGGCAAACACTATTATAAGCGAGCCACTGGGTAAGTGTAATTTACACCCAGCCCAGAGATGAAAATACTGAGATACGAGTAAAAAGATTTAAAAAAATGTATGAAAGCTATTGCAGTTATTATTTTGCTCTAGTTACTCACAGTTTGTGCATAACTTTTAAAAAACACGTTCATTTTGCAAACAAATCCACAATACAAGATCGAAAACGTGTTGTTCTCCACAGATTCTGTGGATAAACATGTTTATATAGTTGTATTTATCCCTGTAACTTTTATTACGACCGATACAAGCAATACTCGCTAACAAAAAAAAGCCAAGCTAGTCAGCAACTTAACAAATTAGGTGCAACTTTCACAATGTATAAAATTAACACACCCAACCACCGAACAAAAAACACACAACCCTAAAGATATCCACGGCTTAGCTGATTTGCTATCATGAGCATGGTATTTATTCAACTCAAATTAGTGCTATGCGTCCAACTAAACCACATTCAATTAATGACCTTATCCAGCGTGTTAACAGTATTGCAGGCCTTACGCTTGGGCAACTTGCCGAGCAATATAACTTTAAAACCCCTGATGACTTATTAAGAGAAAAAGGCTGGACGGGTCAATTAATTGAGTACGTTTTAGGTGCAACAGCGGGTTCTAAACCCCTTCCAGACTTTGAGGATTTAGGTATTGAACTCAAAACGCTACCTATTTCCTATAAGGGCAAACCTCTTGAAACCACCTTTGTATCGGTAACGCCACTAATAAACGTAACAGGCATGACATGGCACACTAGTGCGGTTCGTAAAAAGCTTAACCACGTTTTATGGCTTCCGGTTTTAAGCGAGCGTGATATAGCACCGTTTAATAGAACCATTGGCAGTGGCTTTTTATGGCAGCCAACGCCTGAGCAGGACGCTTTATTACAGCGCGACTGGGAAGAGCAAATGGAGCTTATTGCGCTTGGTAGGGTTGATGAAATATCAGGCCATTTAGGCGATGCAATGCAAATTCGTCCAAAAGCCGCAAATAGCAAAATTGTGACCGATGCCATTGGCCCAAACGGGCAAATAATAAAAACCCTGCCCCGTGGCTTTTATTTAAAAACCAGCTTTACGAGTGAAATTTTAAAGCAGCAATTCACTTTGTGAGCGTTTTATTATCAGGGACTTCGTTGAGCACTTTGTTAATAACGTAAAAAAAATGAAATAGACCTAAAATGATATTCACAAACGTCAAAACCAAACTTATACCTATACTACTTTTAGTATTAGAGTTTTTATTTAGAAAAAAAATAAAGCCTGAAAAAATAAGCAAAAATGGTAAGACGAGAATGTAATAAAAAGATGAGTGAAAATACATTATTTAAAACTCCTAAAAAGGGGAGTTCTCCCCTAAATTTAAATTATTGAGCGTTGCATTTACGCTTTTTTATTGATGTATAAATACACCAAATAAAATGTGCAAACCCAGCGGGGAAAAATAACATCGTTAAAATAAAGTTAAGTATAACGTTATGTTTAACGTTTGTTTTTAATGTCGCTTTTTTTAATAAATAAGCCATTGTTAACGCTATAGGCAATATTACTATTAAGTAACTGTAATCGTTGACTGAAATATTCACTTTAATTAAAGCCATTAAGTTGTGTAAGGATTGATAAGGAAAGCGCTGCAGAAAAAATGAAATGTTTTTTCACTACAATTCCCTGTAAGTTGAAGTTCATATTAACAAAAAAACCTAAAATAGAAATAAAAAATCCCCGCATTGGCGAGGATTTTATAGCTTAAAATTTAAAACCAGCTTCTAAAAAGAATTACTGACCTTTAACTTCTTTTAAACCGTTGTACGGTGCTTTAGCGCCTAATTGCTCTTCAATACGAAGCAATTGGTTGTACTTAGCTACGCGGTCAGAACGACTTAATGAACCTGTTTTGATTTGACCTGCCGCAGTACCTACTGCTAAATCAGCAATTGTTGCATCTTCTGTTTCACCAGAACGGTGAGAGATAACAACAGTAAAGCCAGCGTCTTTCGCCATTTTAATAGCTGCTAACGTTTCAGTTAGTGAGCCGATTTGGTTAAACTTAATTAAGATTGAGTTAGCAATACCGTTGTCGATACCACGTTTTAAAATCTTAGTGTTAGTTACGAATAAATCATCACCTACTAACTGGATTTTATCGCCCATTAATTTAGTTTGGTGAGCAAATCCATCCCAATCAGACTCATCTAAGCCATCTTCAATTGAAACAATTGGGTATTGCTGAGTAAGCTCTTGCAAGAAGAAGTTAAATTCTTCAGACGAGAATTTTTTGCCTTCACCTTTAAGATCGTAGATGTTTGCTTCTTTGTCGTAAAACTCAGAGGCAGCACAATCCATTGCAAGCGTAATATCTTTACCTAACTCGTAACCTGCATTTGCTACTGCAACTTTAATTGCTGCAAGTGCTGCTTCGTTAGACTCAAGGTTTGGCGCAAAGCCACCTTCATCACCTACAGCTGTTGAGTGACCATCTGCTTTAAGTACTTTTGCTAGGCTGTGGAAAACTTCTGCGCCCATACGTAGACCTTCGCGGAAGTTTGAAGCGCCAACAGGTTGGATCATAAATTCTTGAATATCTACAGAGTTATCCGCGTGTTCGCCACCATTGATGATGTTCATCATTGGAAGTGGCATTGAATAAACACCCGGTGTGCCGTTTAAATCAGCAATGTGCTCGTATAGCTCTACTTTTTTAGACTGAGCTGCGGCTTTAGCTGTTGCTAGTGATACTGCTAAGATTGCATTTGCACCTAATTTTTCTTTGTTTTCAGTGCCGTCTAAATCTAGCATTACTTTATCAACTGCACTTTGGTTAAGTGCGTCTTGGCCAGCTAGCGCATCAGCAATTTCTTTATTGATGTAACCAACCGCGTTTAATACGCCTTTACCTAAATAACGCGCTTTGTCACCATCACGTAACTCTAATGCTTCGCGAGTACCAGTAGATGCGCCAGAAGGTGCTGCCGCACGACCCCATGAGCCATCAGCTAAATGTACATCCGCTTCAACAGTTGGGTTACCACGCGAGTCCATGATTTCGCGACCAATTACTTTTACGATATTTGACATCTTGTTTCCTCTATATTCCCAAAATGGTGAGTTTTGTTAACTTTACTATGTTTGATATAGCTTAGTCAGTCTTAAAAACAAAAAAGCCGTACAATATATGCACGGCTTTTTATAAGTTACGATGACGCTTTTTGGTGGATATGCGCTGCTGCTACAAACCCTTCAAATAGCGGATGACCATCACGTGGTGTTGACGTGAATTCCGGGTGGAACTGCGCGGCAATAAACCAAGGGTGATCTTTGTTTTCAATAATTTCTACTAGTTTTTTATCTTCAGATAAACCCGAGAATGTTAAACCTGCTTTTTCTAGTTGGTCTACGAAGTTGTTATTTACTTCGTAACGATGGCGATGGCGTTCTACAATTTCCTCGCTACCGTAAACTTCGTGCACTTTAGAGCCTGGTGTTAAGTAACATTTTTGTGCGCCTAAGCGCATTGTGCCACCAAGATCTGATTTCTCGTCACGAACTTCTACTTTACCTTCGGCGTCTAACCACTCGGTGATTAAGCCAACAACCGGCGCTGCAGATTTGGCATTAAACTCAGTAGAGTTTGCATCAGCTAAGCCTGCTACATTTCGTGCATACTCAATAAGCGCGACTTGCATACCTAAACAAATACCTAAGTAAGGCACTTTATTTTCACGTGCGTATTTTGCCGCTAAAATTTTACCTTCAACACCACGACCACCAAAACCACCTGGAACTAAAATAGCATCAAGGTGAGAAAGTAATTCTACGCCTTTACTTTCTAGGTCTTGTGAATCTACATATTCGATGTTGATTGTTAAACGGTTTTTAAGGCCCGCATGTTTTAATGCTTCGTTAACCGACTTATAGGCATCAGGTAATTCAATGTATTTACCCACCATACCAATGGTCACTTCGCCCGTAGGGTTAGACTCTTGGTATAATACTTGTTCCCACTCAACCAAGTCAGCTTCAGGCGCGTCTAAGTGAAAACGACGACATACAAAATTGTCTAGCTCTTGTGATTTTAACAATGCTGGAATTTTATAAATACTGTCTACATCAGGTAATGAAATTACCGCTTTTTCTTCAACATTGGTAAACAATGCAATTTTTGCACGCTCGTTATTAGGTAACTTACGATCTGAGCGACAAATAAGAATATCTGGCTGAATACCAACAGAACGAAGCTCTTTAACTGAGTGCTGTGTTGGTTTTGTTTTCACTTCGCCCGCAGGGCCTAAGAAAGGCACTAACGTTAGGTGAATAAAGAGTGCGCGTTCGCGACCTATCTCTGTGCCCATTTGACGAATTGCTTCGATAAACGGTTGTGATTCAATATCACCTACCGTGCCACCAATTTCAACAATGGCAATATCGTGGCCTTCAGCGCCTTCATAAACACGCTGTTTAATATCGTTAGTAATATGAGGGATAACCTGAATAGTGGCGCCTAGGTATTCACCACGACGCTCGCGACGCAATACGTCTTCATATACGCGGCCTTGCGTGAAGTTATTTCGGCTAGTCATTTTGGTGCGAATAAAACGTTCGTAGTGACCTAAATCAAGATCAGTCTCTGCGCCGTCTTCTGTAACGTATACTTCACCGTGTTGAATTGGGCTCATTGTGCCTGGGTCAACGTTGATGTAAGGATCCAGCTTTAAAATAGTAACATTTAAGCCACGGGCTTCTAAAATAGCCGCCAACGATGCTGCTGCAATACCTTTACCCAACGAAGAAACAACCCCGCCAGTAACGAAGATAAATTTTGTACTCATGCGAACCCTAGAATATCAGGAATTAAAAGGAATATAACACCCAAAAAAGTGGCTATGGGCATATCATCAAGACGGGGCGAAATTGTACCAAAACCTGCTTTAGCAATCCAGCTAAAATTAGCGAATAAGCGATTAAAAAACGTGCGCTATTTTATTTATGTTTTTTGATTGCTTCCCACGCATTATCCATTTCTTCAAGGCTTGCTGTCTCTAGGCTTTTACCTTGCGCTTGCAAATATGCTTGTACCTTTTCAAACCGGGCAGAAAACTTATCGTTTGCATTTCTAAGGAGCTGCTCTGGGTCACGTTTGACATGACGCGCTACATTAACGGTGGCAAATAGTAAATCACCAAGCTCTTCTGCTGTGTGATCCGACAAGGGGTCGTGCGTTATTGCTTCTTTAACTTCAAGTACTTCTTCGCTTACTTTATCAAGCGCACCATGATAAGTCGGCCAGTCAAAACCCATTGAAGCTACTCGCTGTTGAATTTTTTTAGCCTTGCTAAGGCTTGGCATATTTGCAGGAATATCTTGCCATAACAGTGATTCTTCAGATATTGCTTTTTCGCTTCGCTCTTGGGCTTTAATAGCTTGCCACTGCAATGACAACTGCTCATCATTGAGGGCTTTTTTCTCGCCAAAAACATGGGGGTGGCGACGTGTTAATTTTGCATTTAATTGTTCTATTACGTCGTTAAAGTCAAACAAGCTTTGCTCTTGAGCTAATTGGGCATAAAAGACAATTTGAAACAGTAAGTCACCAAGCTCATTTTTAAGCTCATTTAAATTACCCGATTCGATGCAGTCGGCAACTTCATAGGCTTCTTCAAGTGTATGCGGCACAATTGATTTAAAGTCTTGCTTAAGATCCCACGGGCAGCCGCCATTGGGATCTCTGAGTGTTTGCATAATACTTAAAAGTTCTGTTAATGCTGAATGGTTAGCCAAAGCTACTGCCCTCGCTTAGCGTGGTGAACACCTTCAATTTGATGCAATTTAGACAGCACTCGGTTTGTGCCCGACAAATCGTGTACTTCTATTTGCATGGTAAATACCGCTAACTGGTCAGCACCCACGGTATTTACATTCATGTTAAGTACGTTTACTTTTTCGTTAGCCAGTACAGAACTGATATCGCGAATTAGTCCAGATCTGTCGCTTGCTTCAATTTTTATACTGAGCGCGTATGATCCATTTATATCTTCAGACCAACTAACTTCAACAACACGCTCTGGGTGCTGCGTTTTCAAATTATTAAATGAATCACAATCATCACGATGTACACCAATACCACGGCCTTGCGTGATATAACCGATGATCTGATCACCTGGAACGGGGCGGCAACATTTAGCAACGTGGCTCATTAAACTACCCACACCATCAACCACTATGCCGTTTTTATCGCCCGTTACTTTGCTTGGTGCTTTAAAACGAATAACAGGTTCGTCTTCTGTACGGTCAGTAACAAAATTAAGCATTTGGTTAAGACGCACATCGCCTGCTCCAATTGCGACCATTAAGTCATCAAGCTCTTTAAAGTTAAATCGCTTGATTGCTGGGGCTAAATCTTTGTATGTTAAATCAAGCTTTTGCAGCTCGTTATCAAGAATCTCTTTACCCGCACTTAAGTTTTTGTCGCGGTCAAGTTGCTTAAACCAATGGTGTATTTTGGCACGTGCACGAGATGATTTAATATAACCCAGTGACGGATTTAACCAATCTCTACTGGGATTTGGCTGTTTTTGTGTGAGGATTTCGACCTGATCGCCCGTCGTTAATTGATGCGTAAACGGCACTATTTTGCCAAATACTTTTGCGCCAATACAACGATGTCCCACATTAGAATGAATGTAGTAAGCAAAATCGAGCGGCGTGGCCCCTAATGGTAGATCAAAAATATCGCCGCGCGGGGTAAATACATATACACGGTCTTCAACAACTTGGTTTTTTAGCTCTTCAGCTAAATCGCCGCCATCCACCACTTCTTCCTGCCATTGCAGTAATTTACGTAACCAGCTAATTTTTTGCTCGTAACCCGAGCCACGCCCAGGTAAAGCCCCTTCTTTGTACATCCAATGAGCGGCTACACCGAGTTCTGCATCTTGATGCATATCTTGCGTGCGTATTTGTATTTCTACGGTTTTGCCCTCAGGGCCAAAAACAACGGTATGAATTGACTGATAGCCATTTTGCTTAGGCGTTGCAACATAGTCATCAAACTCTTTGTTCAAATGGCGCCAGTTGGTATGCACTATACCGAGCGCACCGTAGCAATCTTGCAAGCGGTCAACCACAATACGCATAGCACGTATGTCAAAAAGTTGATCAAACTCGTAGTTTTTTTGCGCCATTTTTTTGTAAATACTGTAGATATGCTTAGGCCGACCATATACCTCAGCCTCTATACCTGCTTCACTTAAACGGCTTTTAACCTGTTCTACCATGTCTTCCATATAGGCTTCACGAGCAAGACGTTTATCATCAAGCTGTTTTGCTATTTTTTTGTACGTATCTGGGCGTAAATACCTGAACGATAAATCTTCAAGTTCCCACTTTAACTGGCCAATACCAAGTCGGTTTGCTAAAGGAGCAAAAATGTCGGCTGTTTCTTTGGCGGCAATAACACGCTCTTCTTCACCTGCATTTTTAACGTTACGTAAATGACATACCTGCTCAGCAAGTTTAATCACCACAGCGCGCACATCCTCAACCATGGTTAATAACATTTTACGAATATTATCGACTTGAACAGTGCCTTTACCTTGGTGCGACAAAGTACTAATAGTCGCCATTTGAGAAACCCCCGTTAACAACAAGGATATATTGCTTCCAAGCTGCTCTTGAACGGTTTCAAGGGAGACCACATTATTTAAAAAATAGGGTGTTAGATACGCTGTAGCTAACGACTCAGCATCGAGGTTTAACTCGACTAAAATTTCCACCATTTCTATGGCTGTATTTTGCCAGTCTTGGTTATCACTTTTAACACAGAGCGCTTGCGCCTTATTAAGCAACTGAGTCTTTTCTGTAGATAGGTCGAGTGCTTTTAACCGTGTAAAAAGATCACCCGTTTCATCTTGTTGATGTGATTGACGTGTCGCTACCATAATGCGCTTTACCTCCGTTGAAATAACGCCATAGTTTCAATATGCCCAGTATGAGGAAACATATTCATTAGCCCAATTTTGTTGAGCTCAAAGCCTGCTTGCGAAATAATAGCGCTGTCACGGGCTAGGGTAACAGGGTCGCAAGAGACGTATAAAATTGTTTTAAATTGCTTTAAAGGTAACTGCTCTAATATAGCCATTGCACCAGTACGTGAAGGGTCTAATACCAACACATCTAGGTTTTTATTAAACCACTGCGCATTTTGTATTTTTTGCGTTAAATCAAAACAATGAAACTGCGCGTTACTGATAGAGTTAGTTTGCGCATTTTGCGCGGCCATTGCAACCGCAGAAGCAACACCTTCTATACCAATCACCGTTTTTGCTTGTTTTGCCAGCACAAGTGAAAAGTTACCAATACCACAAAATAAATCTAATATATTTTCATTACCACTTAAACCAAGCCAATCTACCGATTGTTTTAACATAGCTTGATTAACTTGAGCATTAACTTGAATAAAATTATCCAAACCAAACTCAAATTTTAGTTTAAATTCATCTAGGTAATAGTACGGCATAGTAATATTAGTATGGTCAATTACATCACTTTCGCTTTGCCAAATAACTGAGTATTTGTAAGGCGTACAGGCTTTTATTACCACAGCCTTTGCTTCATCACTAATTGCTTTAGTGTGACGAATGACCACAAAGTTATGCGTTTCACTTTGGCATAATTGTAGGTGGCTTATACTGTGTAATGGCTTATTGTGATTAATTAATTCATCAAAGAGTGTAAAAACAGTTTCATAGGCGTCAGTCAAAACCGCACACTTATTAATACTCACAATATTTTTTGAACCACTCGCTCTGTACCCTATACGCATTTTTTTAGCAGCCTTATCAAACATAACCGCTATTCGTGCACTTCGCCTATAATGCGTTGCACTACTTAATATTGGAGCTTGCCAGTTTAAATTTGTTTGCTTGGCAAATTTTTCGAAAAGCTGTTCAACTGCGGCTTGCTTTTCAACTACTTGCTGGTTTACATCTAAATGCTGTAATTGACAGCCTCCACAATGGTTATAATGCTCACAAAAAGGCGCTACTCTGGCTTCACTTGCTTTAATCACTTTGTGTGTAACAGCACTACTGTAACGCGCCTTATCATCAACAAGGGTCGCTTTTACTTTCTCGCCCGGTAATGCGCCTGCGACGAAGCACACTTTATTGTTATATTTTGCTATGCCACGGCCTTGGTGATCCATATTTGTTATATCGAGCACCACTGACTTTTGCTGAAGAGGTTTTTTTTTCGCTTTAAAAATTTGCGCCATGTGGCATTACCTTACATTTATTTAGGTTAAAACTCGTAACTAATCACGTGTAGGTGAAGCTTTGAGAATAGGCATCGAAACGTATATACTCAAAACATACTAATAATGATAATAATGCTCCCACTATGACCAAATTAGGCTTACGTGATTCTGTTTTAACTTTGACCCTGATCCCCACGGTGATCATTGGATTGCTGCTTGGTGGTTATTTTACAATAAATCGTTACATTGAGCTTGATGAAATTTTATATCAGCAAGGTGCAACTATTTCAGAGCCTTTAGCAATTGCCTTAGAACAACCGCTTCTTGATAAAAATAAAGTATTACTAAATCGTTTAATCAGTTTTACACATAATCGGCACTCCCCGTCTATTAAATCAATTGCTATATTTGACACTAACAACGAGCTGTTGATGACGAGTAATTACCACCGTTCATTCGATGAATTAATCAATCAAGCGTCTCTTGCATCACTTAAAGCCACAAAAATAGAATCCTCAAAAGATATAATTACTTTCTATACGCCAATTGTTGGTCATTCTTCACCTAATACTCAATGGGACGCTTCAGCCTTTCAAACATCGTTAGGTACGGTCATTTTACAGCTAAACAAAGATAAAGCCGTTATAGGCCAACAACGCGCCTTACTTATTAGTGGCATAGTTATTATTTTATCTTTGGTATTAGCGGCAATTATGGCATTTAAACTTAGCCGCATGTTCATGACCCCTTTAAATAAGTTAGTGCTTGCAACCGACAAACTCGTTGAGGGAAAAAGAAGTACTGGCCTTACTGATACCATGTTGGGTGAATTTGATATTCTTCGTGAAGGGTTAAATACCATAGCCGATACTATGGTAATGCAAAAAGACGAAATGCAAAAAAATATTGACCAAGCAACCAGTGATTATCGTGAAACGCTTGAACAATATGAAACGCAAAATATTCAGCTCACAATGGCAAAAAAAGAAGCACAAGATGCCAACCGTGTTAAGTCAGACTTTTTAGCAAAAATGAGTCACGAGTTACGTACGCCACTTAATGGTGTAATGGGATTTACCCGCCAGCTTTATAAAACACCACTGAACAAGCATCAAAAAGATTACCTCGATACAATCATGTTATCGGCTAATAGTTTAATGACTATTATCAGCGATATTTTAGATTTTTCTAAACTAGAAGCTGGAGCGATGGAACTTGAATCGATTCAATTTCAATTGCGCGATGCGGTAAATGAAGTAATGACATTGCTTGCCCCAAGCGCCCATGAAAAACAGCTTGAGCTCTCTATTTATATAAACCCACAAGTCCCTGACGATTTGACTGGCGATCCTACTCGCTTTAAACAAGTACTTATTAATTTATTAAGTAACGCAATTAAATTTACCGAGCAAGGTTCTATAAAAGTAGATATTAGCTACCGCTTACTTGATGAAGAAAGTGCCTCTGTTTTAGTGTCGGTAACAGATACCGGTGTGGGTATACCAATGGATAAGCAAGATTCATTGTTTACTCCTTTTGGCCAAGCAGATTCAAGCATAACGCGCAAATTTGGGGGGACCGGCCTCGGCCTGATTATCACGAAACATATTGTTGAAGCGATGAATGGTCGAATATCGTTAAACTCAGCACCTGGTAACGGAACGTGTTTTACATTTAATAGTGTTTTTAGACTGCCTAATCACGTATTTACAAACGATCTACCAAGTAAGTCACTCATTGGTAAGCGTATTTTATACCTTGAGCCGCACGAGCATACGCATCATGCTGTACTGTCTTTATTGACAGAGTGGCAAGCAAATGTAACGCCATGCTTTAACGAAGCCAGCTTTTTATCGGCCGTAGAAAATACCCAAACTAAATTTGATATTTGTTTAATTGGCCACATGGCATCGGTTGATCACATGCAACTATTAAAAGGCTATGTAAAAACAGTAAGAGACTCGACCGACTATTTATATTTAATGCTTAATACCGTTTCACATAATATGCGTGAGGCGTTTATTGGCAGCGGTGCAGATGCTTGCTTAAGTAAGCCGCTTAATCATCGTAAGTTATGTGAAGTGCTTGCCGCACCATATAGACTCGACCATCCTGTTCATAATATAGAGCAGAGCGAGCAAAAATTATTACCGCTTAAAGTGCTGGTTGTTGATGATAACGATGCTAACTTAAAACTTATATGTACATTGCTCGATGAACAGGTTGAAGTAATTGATACAGCTCATAATGGTTCACAAGCTTATAGTTTAAGTAAAAGCCATAAGTACGATGTTATTTTTATGGACATTCAAATGCCGATAATGGATGGCATAACCGCGTGTAAACTTATCCAAGAGTCATCGCTTAATGAAGACACACCTATAATAGCAGTAACTGCGCATGCCCTGCATAGTGAAAAAGAACAACTACTGAAAGATGGCTTTAAAGGATATTTAACCAAGCCTATTGATGAAGATACACTTAAACAAATTATTAGCGACCACAGCCCACAAACGCCAATAAACCGTGAAAAAAGCAAAAATGAAATACCACAAAGTCCAGCGCCTTTTGAGAGTAGCCGAATAGATTGGCCCCTTGCATTACAACGGGCTGGTGGAAAAAACGAATTGGCGCTTGAAATGCTTAATATGCTGCTTTTAAGCGTACCAGAAACGCTTAATTTACTGACTAAAGCTATTGATGATGAAGCTTGCGAACAAGTACTCAGTATTGTGCATAAATTTCATGGTGCGTGTTGCTACACCGGTGTACCTAAATTAAAATCGTTAGCTGAAACTATTGAGACTTCACTTAAAAATGAGTGCGTGCTCGAAAATATAGAACCTGAACTTTTTGAGCTACAAGATGAGCTTGAAAACCTATTGGTTGACGCAAAAATGGACAGTAAAAACAAAAAAGACGTGCTTTAAGCGCGTCTTTCAATTATGCCTTAACACTCATATGTGATTGTTAAGTTAAAACAGCTATTTATAATTGAAGTTAAATCCGCGCTTCAATCATTAGGCGCTTCATATCACGCACCGCTTTATCTAGGCCATCAATGGCGGCACGCGCAATAATAGCGTGGCCTATATTTAACTCATAAATTTCTGGCATAGCCGCTATTGGTTTTACATTATGGTAATTTAAACCATGCCCTGCATTTACAATTAAGCCTAAACTTGCTGCGTATTGTACACCTTGACGAATGTGTTCAAGTTCTTTGCTTAAGTCGCTATCGTTTGTAGCGTCTGCGTATGCACCGGTGTGTATTTCTACATAAGGTGCGCCACAGGCTTTTGCAGCATCTAATTGTGCAGTATCCGCGTCAATAAATAATGAGACTTTGATACCTGCATCAGTAAGGGTTTTAGTTGCCGCTTTTATTTTTTCTATATTACCTGCAACATCTAAACCGCCCTCAGTGGTCAATTCCTCTCGCTTTTCCGGCACTAAACAAACATATTCAGGCTTCACCTCTAAAGCAATAGCAATCATTTCATCGGTTACTGCTATTTCGAGGTTCATACGCGTTTGAATGGTTTTTGCCATTACGTACACGTCACGGTCTTGAATGTGGCGGCGGTCTTCACGTAAATGAATGGTAATGCCGTCTGCACCGGCGTGCTCTGCAACGCTTGCTGCATGTGCTGGGTCAGGATAAGTTGTTCCTCGTGCTTGGCGAAGCGTTGCAATGTGATCAACATTTACACCCAAAAGAATATCTTTCATTGTTTTACCTGTAAAATTACGTTTATTGAGAGGCCGTAAATAACTCACGACTTTTTAATGGCTTATTACCTAACAAAGGTTTTAGTAAATAGCGACTTAACTGTTTTGCCATATATAACACATCTTTTCGGCTAAAGTCATGATTTGCTATTGCTTGAAGCTGTTCACCGCTAAAACCTGAGCGAGTATCTTCTTGGATAACAAACCCAAGTTCAGAGAAATAACTATACGTAAGCGCTTCATCTATTGGCTCACCGTTGGTATCAAAACTGAAATCAACACCGTAACCCAGTAATTCTAGTAATTGAAATTCGTACGAACGCAAAACAGATTGCAAATTGGCGCCACGGTTTAAGTTTTCTAAATGAGATTTATAAAGCTCATAAGCTTGTTCAATAGGCTCATTAACAGGCACTATTCTGTTTGTTAACTCGTTTAAATAAAACCCACAATAAAGCTCGTCACCAGATAGAAAAAGCGGTGCGCCGTGCAGCTCAAATTTATTAATGTATTTTAAATCGTACTTACCACTATAGTGAACAAGTAGAGGTTGAAAAGGTTGTAATTGCGCTTTGTGTTTAGTGGCCTGGCGGCCACTAATTCGTGCGATCATTCTAAGCTGGCCAACGCCTTCTACTAGCATATCGAGCATTACTTGTGAGTCACTATAAGGACGTCGGTGTAATAAATATGCGGTATAGAAGTCACTATCCATAAAGTAGGTTACTTACTATTTTAGTCTTCACCATAGCCTAGGCTTCTAAGTGCGCGTTCGTCATCAGCCCAACCAGACTTAACTTTTACCCAAAGCTCTAAAAATACTTTGTTATCGAGCATTTCTTCAAGATCTTTACGGGCTTCACGGCCAATTACTTTTAGCTTTTCGCCTTTGTTACCAATAACCATGCGCTTTTGTGTTTCACGTTCAACTAAAATTAAGCCATTGATATGCCAAACACCGTTTTCTTGCCACTTAAACTGCTCTATTTCAACAGTAACCGAGTAAGGTAATTCTTCGCCCATAAAGCGCATTAGCTTTTCACGGATAACCTCTGCAGCCATAAAGCGCATTGAACGATCGGTCACGTAGTCATCTGGAAAGTAAAACTCACATGGCGGAAGACGTTTGGTTACTTCGTCTTTTATAAGGTCAATATTTTTACCTTGCTTAGCCGAAACCGGCATAATGCTTACAAAGTCAAACTTATCGCCTAATAACTTCATGTGCGGAAGCACTAAATCACGGTCTTTCACTTGGTCAATTTTATTAATAACCAACATCACGGGCTTACCGCTTTGTGATACTTTATTTAGTACCATTTCATCATCAGCAGTCCAGTGTGTTCCTTCAACCACAAAAATAATCAGTTCTACGTCACCAATCGAACTAGATGCAGCGCGGTTCATTAAACGGTTAATTGCGCGCTTTTCTTCTATGTGAAGTCCCGGCGTATCAACATAAACGGCTTGATGCTTACCTTCTGTATGAATACCCATAATACGGTGGCGCGTTGTTTGCGGCTTACGTGAAGTAATACTGACTTTTTGCTCAATAATCTCATTGAGTAAAGTCGATTTACCTACGTTAGGACGTCCTACAATGGCAATCATGCCACAAAATGTATCAATATCGCCTTCATGAGGTTGTATTAGGGTATCAAGATTCATTTTTAATTATCTTCAATGCTTTTTCAGCAGCTTTTTGTTCGGCCTTACGGCGTGAGCTACCAACAGAAATTATGCTATCCATTCCATCAACAATACATTCAACCGTGAATGTTTGATTGTGCGCTTGGCCCTTTGTATCAACCACAGTGTAACCTGGTAAAGGAAGTTTGCGACCTTGTAGATGCTCTTGCAGCAGGGTCTTCGGATCTTTTTGATTAAGCCCTGGTGAAATAGCATCTAACCGTGATTCGTACCACGATAAAATAAGCTCGCTGCAACGCTCAATACCTGAATCTAAGAACGCAGCACCAATGATGGCTTCTACTGCATCGGCAAGTGTTGATTCGCGGCGGAATCCACCACTTTTAAGCTCACCTGGGCCTAAACGTAAGTAATCACCTAAACCAAACTCAACGCCAAACTCAGCAAGTGTTTGACCACGTACCAGTGTTGAACGCATGCGGCTTAAGTCGCCTTCACGTGCTTTAGGGAATTTGGCATAAAGTGCATTAGCAATAACAAAACTCAAAATTGAGTCGCCTAAAAACTCCAAGCGCTCGTTATGCTGACCTTTGTGACTGCGGTGCGTCATTGCCTGTTCAAGTAAACCTTGATCAGAAAACTCGTAGCCGATTTTGTTGTATAACTCTGTTACATTTTTTTTCATTGTTACTGAATATTACCTAGGCGTTCAAAGCGAACACCAGTTGGAACCCATCCTGGTAAAACATCATCAGGGCCATTCTCAAATTCAAAACTCATCCATATAAAGACAGCTTTCCCCACCAAGTTTTCTTTTGGTACAAATCCCCAAAATCGACCATCTTCACTATTATCTCGGTTGTCACCCATCATAAAATAGTGATCTGCGGGTACAACCCACTCATCGGTGCGAGTACCAGCTTGTCTGAAGTAGCGACCTTTTTTCTCTGGAACCTCAGGGTAAATTAAAATATCGTGACCATCTTCTGTTAGCGATTCATTTATTCGAACCGACTCCATGCCTTTTAGCATAAACTCGCCTCTATCTTTCACTTCCATATCAATTTTGTTGTACTCACCACATTGTAAGTTACTGCGGTTTACTTCACCCTCAGTACACTTTGGCTGAATGTATAGGTGCTTATCGCGGTATACAACCTTATCGCCAGGTAGTCCTATTGTTCTTTTGATGTAGTCAATTGTTTCATTGCCAGGAAACTTAAAAACAACAATATCACCACGTTCAGGCTCGTCCATCTCAACTAATTGAGTGCGCCAAACGGGGTCTTTTATACCGTATGAATACTTTTGTACTAAAATAAAATCGCCCACGAGTAGTGTTGGCATCATTGAACCTGACGGAATTTGAAAAGGTTCAAAGATAAACGATCTGAAAATAGTAATAGCAGCAATCATCGGAAAAATCGATTTTGCAGTTTCAGTTAATACTGGCTCTGGTGCAATTAATGCTGCTGTTTCATCATCTAACTTTGCGCCAGCAGAGGTTTGTGCTAACGCTAAACGCTCTTGCCTTTTTGGTGCATACATTAAGTGGTCTATTAACCATATTAAGCCTGAGCCTAAGGTTAACAGCACCAATAAAATTGAAAAGTAACCAGCCATTTATAATCCTTTGTTGTTATTTGCCAACTTTCAAAATAGCTAAAAACGCCTCTTGAGGTACTTCTACATTACCTACTTGTTTCATGCGTTTTTTACCATCTTTTTGTTTTTTGAGTAGCTTTTTCTTACGACTCACATCACCACCGTAACATTTAGCAATTACGTTTTTACGTAGCTGTTTTACAGTTGTACGCGCAATAACATGCTGGCCAATCGCGGCTTGAATTGCAATATCAAACATTTGGCGCGGAATAAGCTCTTTAAGTGCATCAGCAAGTTGACGTCCACGCGATTGCGCACTGTCTCTGTGAGCAATAATTGCAAGCGCGTCAACACGTTCACCATTAATTAAAATATCAACGCGAACCATGTCTGAGGTTTGAAAGTGCTTAAAATTATAATCTAGCGATGCAAAACCACGACTTGTAGATTTAAGCTTATCGAAGAAATCCATTACCACTTCAGCCATTGGTAACTCATACGTTACTGCAACTTGCTTACCGTGATAAGTCATTTTGGTTTGGCTACCGCGCTTTTCTATACATAGGGTAATTACATTACCTAAGTACTCTTGCGGCACTAATATATTTGCCTCAACAATCGGCTCACGAATTTCTACAATGTCATTTACTGCGGGTAAGTCAGACGGATTATCGATTTGGAAAGTGCGATCGTCCTTCGTTACGATTTCGTAAATTACCGTTGGTGCGGTTGTAATCAAATCAATATCGTATTCGCGCTCTAAACGTTCCTGAATAATTTCCATGTGGAGCATACCCAAGAAACCACAACGAAAACCAAAACCAAGTGCCGTTGAGTTTTCTGGCTCGAAGAACAAAGACGCATCGTTTAAGCTTAGCTTGTTAAGCGCATCACGGAATGACTCATACTCGTCAGACGCAATTGGGAACATACCTGCATATACTTGCGGTTTAATTTTTTGAAAGCCAGGTAAACGTTCTGGTGCTGCGTTTCTTTGATGCGTAATCGTATCACCAACGGGTGCACCGTGAATCTCTTTAATACCTGCGATAACAAAACCTACTTCACCGGTACGTAAAATACCTGTATTGGTTTGCTTAGGTGTGAATATACCCACTTGATCGGCTGTATGAATGTGCTCGTTAGACATGATTTTAATTTTGTCACCCGTACGTAGCTCACCATGCTTAATGCGCACAAGCGATACAACGCCTTGGTATGGGTCAAACCATGAATCAATAATTAGCGCTTGTAGAGGCTCATCTTTTTCACCAACTGGTGGCGGGATGTCTTTGACGATCATTTCAAGTACTTCGGCAATACCAACACCTGTTTTAGCACTACACTGCACAGCGTCTAAAGCATCAATACCAATAATTTCTTCGATTTCTTCAGCAACACGCAATGGATCTGCTTGTGGCAAATCGATTTTGTTTAATACAGGAATTACTTCTAAGTCCATTTCAATTGCGGTGTAACAGTTTGCTAAAGTTTGCGCTTCAACGCCTTGTCCTGCATCAACAACTAATAATGCGCCTTCACATGCAGCCAAAGAACGCGATACTTCATAGGTGAAGTCAACGTGCCCTGGGGTATCGATAAAGTTAAGTTGATATGTTTCGCCGTCATTTGCTTTGTAGTTCAACGTTACACTTTGTGCTTTGATGGTAATACCACGTTCGCGCTCAATATCCATTGAATCTAAAACTTGTTTTTGCATTTCACGGTCGGTTAAACCGCCACAAACTTGAATCAAACGATCTGAAAGGGTCGATTTACCGTGGTCAATATGGGCGATTATCGAAAAATTACGGATATGCTTCATAAACTGAGTTCAATACTTCTTATTTAAAGGACTAAATATGGATACCTAAGTGACTTGCAAATACTTGTTTTAGTATGCTTTTGTTAGTTAATTTAAAACATACATAATGACGAAAAATGATATGAACAATCAATAAAGGCTCACACAGCAACCATGCTGATTAACTTTTATTAAATTGTTTTAAATCACAGCTTCCTGTATTTCCAAGTTACTTGGGTATAAAACACCAATTTTACATTTAATTGGCGTCAATCACCATCTATTTGAGTTAAAGGGATACTAATTGGGTGAATTTTTACTACTTTTATATCGTGCCTGAGCGATTTAACACGTGTTTTTGCAATATAAAACCCCAAAACACCGCCCATAACAGCTGCAAATATTTGCCACACTTCGCCCATTAGTAATAACTCAGACGTAGCAAGTGCAAAAACAAGACTTAAAAAAAGCGGCAGCATGTACACAGCAAATGCGTGTTTTACCATATGGCTATCATCAAGGGATAAAGTGATCTTCTGGCCTATTTCGACAGGGGACTCAAATTTATAAGGGAGTGTTTTTTTTGCAGTGCCAAATAATTTACTAAATACTTGGGAGCCGCAACGACCGTTGCAGCCAGCGCAAGCTTGCTTTTGCTCGGCTTCTAAATGAGCCGTGTGGCCACTAAGGGCCACAACAGTGAGGGTTTGTTCAATCATAACAATCCTTACGAATCGTTTATAAAGCGCGCGTAACAGATTCGGCTATTGCCTTTGCAGTTAAGCTTGGCACATTACCAACAACCGATACATCAAAATTACCGCCATTATGCACATAAACCGTTGTAGCGCCAGAGGTGAGTGCACCACTTAAACGTTTACCAGGTAGTGGTCGCTGAATAAATACCGACACTTCAACAAACCCATCTGAATATAGATAGTAATCCGTAAGCTCGTTATTCAAATCTAGCTTGTGTCTATCCGATTTGAGTAGCTCAAAACCGGCAGGTAACCAGCTTATTTTCCAGTTAGTTGACGAACTATCAACCCCTTCCAACTCGCTTTCAGGTAACGGTGTAGGAAAATTTCGATTTAACACTTCTAATAGCATAGGTGCTGGTTGTTCAGTCACACTAATATGAGTTAGCTGAAGCTGCTCAAGAGCCTCTCCTTGATGGTTTACATAAGCAGCTTTCAATAGCAGCGCCGATTCCATATCGAGCCAAATCCAGTAGTTATATTTGTGCTCATCTTTTGACTCTATACGTACAAGCTGTGCAGCACGCCCGGCAATACGCCCTTTTCCGCCAAGTACAAAATCGTAGTGCTCACTTAAGCGCTGTATGTCTTTAAAAAGTACTTCTGGGATAGGCCCTGCAATAGAGTCTGTTTTTAGTGAATAAGGTTCAGACTGAGGTTCAAAATAAGTTACCTGGTCGTTGACTCTAATCATTTCAAGGCCTGCGCCATTGAGCAAACTCAAGTGTTCGAGTTCAATTTCACCCTGTTTGGCGTGCACCCATCGATAGGGTTCCATTGATTTACCTTTAACAACCACAAACGAGGCATCAAAGTTACGATTATGAACAGCATTAGCCATTTCTAATAATAGCATTTTGGCAGGATTTGAGTCGTTGGCAACTGCAGTAAAGCTCAATACCAACGACAGAACAAAAGTGATTACTTTCATTTAATTAGTTTTTTTCCTCTTGCGCTTTTGTTTCATTTTGCGCTGTTTGAAGAGAGTTAGCAACACGTGCTTGACGTTGATGCTCTAATACTAACGCGCCAATACGCTGTTGTTGCAATTCACGTAAACCTTGCTCTGCGTTTTCAAGAGCGGGCGCAGATGAGTAGCTCACTGGTGACGCCATACCTGTTAACGGTGTTGTTTGCAGTAATGGGATTTCATTTTGCTGTGGATCACTTTGCGGTAAAGTGCTTACTCCCACAATCGCAAACATTGCCACACTTGCAGCGATTGCAAGCTGAGCAACAGGCTTACGCCAATTAAATGCCACTACGTTATTTTGTTCTGACTTATCGGCCACTTCAGACTGCGCTTTCGACTGGGTAAAGTCAGCATAAACAGGCTCGTTTTCAAGTGCTAGAGCAACGCGTTCGCTAATATCAATATGGATGTCGTGATTATTTTTTTGAGCACGCATTGCATCACCAATTAACGCATAACGACCAAACGTAGAAACATCTTGCTCTGCAATTTTTGCATCAGCTAGGTGCTGCTCGCCATCAAGTAATGCAGATAACGATTCGTTATCTAACTTGTTAAGGTGTGCTTTTGTCATACTAAGACTCGCCTATTAATGGGTTTAATTTGTTATCAATTGCTTCACGGGCACGAAATATACGCGAACGTACTGTGCCTACAGGGCAATCCATTACCACAGCTATTTCTTCATAGCTCATACCCTCAATTTCTCTGAGAGTTATTGCGGTTTTAAGGTCTTCAGGCAAACTATCAATTGTATTAAAAATTACAGCGCGAACCTCTTCACTTAATAAAAGGTTTTCAGGTGATGCGTTTGAACGCATCGAGTCACCACAATCATAAAATTCAGCTTCTTCAGCGTCAATATCATTAGCTGGCGGCTTACGTCCCTGAGCAACTAAATAATTTTTAGCACAATTAACGGCAATACGGTATAACCAAGTATAGAAAGCACTGTCGCCTCTAAAGTTGGGAAGTGCACGGTAAGCTTTTATAAAAGCTTCTTGCGCTACATCAGCAATATCGCCTTGATTTGATACATAACGAGAGATCAAACCTGCAATTTTGTTTTGATACTTCTTTACTAATAGATTGAAGGCATTTTTATCGCCCTGCTGCACTCTTCTTACTAGCACTAAATCCAATTCCTGCTCGCTCATTCGAGCCGGTACTCCTATGTCTGGTTTTTGCTTGTTATTCATATTATCGCCATTGTTCACAAATACTCTGACCGCGACATGAATAAAAAGTTCTGCTTAATATTATTTTTATATAAAATAGTTCATAAATAACGGCGCTAAGCCATTAAAATCACTACATAGTGGTATGACAAATATGATACAACTACAAATATTAAAAACAAATACTGCTTTATTTAAGCATTGTAACCGCAAAGTACCCCTGACATGAACCAAAATAAACATCACATCGCAGATGTCGCTATTATCGGAAGCGGCGCGGCTGGCTTATCTCTTGCCTTATCACTAGCTAACTATTGTAACGTTACCGTTATTAGTAAAGGCGCGCTTACCGAAGGCTCTACACTTTATGCACAAGGTGGTATAGCCGCAGTATTTGATAAAAAAAATGACAGTATTGAATCGCATGTTGAAGATACTCTGGATGCTGGCGGCGGCCTATGTGACCGTGAAGCTGTTCACTATACAGCAAGTAATGCACACGATTGCCTTCAATGGCTAATTGACCAAGGTGTGCCTTTTGACATGGAATTTGATAGCAAAGGCAAAGAGCGTTTTCACTTAACGCGAGAAGGCGGTCATAGCCATCGTCGAATTTTGCATGCCGCCGATGCGACTGGTAAAGCCGTTCAAACAACATTAATAAGCCAAGTAAAATTACATAAAAACATCACTCTACTTGAGCAATACAATGCAATTGATTTAATTACTGATAAAAATACTGGCAAAGCAGGAACACACGTTGAGGGTATGTATGTGTGGAACAAAAAAGCTAAAAAAGTCGAAACTATATCGGCTAAATTTGTAGCACTTGCGACCGGTGGAGCAAGCAAGGTGTACTTATATACATCTAATCCTGATGTATCAAGCGGTGACGGTATTGCTATGGCTTGGCGAGCTGGCTGTAAAGTAGCTAATATGGAATTTAACCAATTCCATCCCACCAGCTTATACCACCCTGAATTACAAAACTTTCTAATTACCGAGGCAATGCGCGGTGAGGGTGCGTATTTAAAACGCCCAGATGGCACTCGCTTTATGAAAGATTTTGATGAACGTGAAGAGCTAGCCCCTCGTGATATAGTCGCTCGCGCAATCGATTTTGAAATGAAGCGCTTAGGTGCAAATTGCGTTTATTTAGATATTAGCCACAAAGATAAAGAATTTATTATTGAGCACTTCCCTACCATTTATGCAAAATGCTTGAGTGTTGGGTTAGATATTACAAAAGAAGCGATTCCGGTTGTCCCTGCCGCACACTACACTTGCGGTGGTGTAATGACTGACTTTAACGGTAAAACAGATTTAGATAATCTATATGCCGTTGGTGAAGTAGCTTACACCGGCCTGCACGGTGCAAACAGAATGGCAAGTAACTCATTGTTAGAGTGCATTGTGTTTGCCCATGCTGCAGCGAAAGATATTTTAAGCAAAATTGAACATGCACCAGAACCCATGACCTTGCCGCAATGGGATGAAAGCCGTGTAACTAACTCGGACGAAGAAATAGTCATTACGCATAATTGGCATGAGCTACGCCTCTTTATGTGGGATTATGTCGGTATTGTTCGTTCAACTAAGCGTTTAGAGCGCGCACTACATCGGGTTGAGTTACTGCAACAAGAAATACACGACTATTATGCTAACTTTAGAGTAAGTAACAACTTACTCGAGCTACGTAATTTAGTGCAAGTAGCAGAGTTAATAATTAGAAGTGCAATGCAAAGAAAAGAAAGCAGAGGGCTTCATTACACAATTGATTACCCTGAGCAAAACGAAAACCCAACCCCCACTATTTTGACCCCTGAGCGCCATTAACCGCACTCAAAACAGCTCGTTTTAATCGGGCATAGCTTTGCTTATCAACACCATTGGCTGAAATAATAAGCCAATGGTTGTTATTAAATCCTCTTATAAATAGCCAAACACTGCCCGTAAACACTTTGCTTTTTGGACTTATTTGCCCTTCTATTTTATGTACGTCATTTTCGAATCTAAACAAACTAGGCTCTAAAATAATCACGCCCATTTGCGGTTGGCAGGCTTTTACTTTACGCCCGACTAAAACCCCAGTTATTAGGTTGGCAAAAATACATATTAGGGTTGCCAAAAAAGAGCTTAAAAATAAACACATTATTAAAGTAAGCACACAAAAAAAGACCACAATGGGTTTGTGGTCTGCTTTATTATTTTTTACAGTGAACCTATACACGAACTCTGTTTAATATGAGTTGTACCATACTATTTAGCTGCTCGTCTTTGCATTTTTCATGGCCCATAAACCATGCAAATAGATCAGGATCTTCTTGTGTTAACAAGCGCTGAAAAATAGCTTGTTGCTCTGCATTTAAAGAATCGTATGCTTCTTCTACAAACGGCATAAACAAAACATCTAGCTCTAACATACCACGACGACAAGCCCAACGAATACGTGCTTTACTATGAATTTCAACCATTTTAAACCTCATACTGAATTGACTCGAGTTTAACAAACACAAGCCGGTTTAGCAGCTATTAATCAACTATAAAATAAATACACCCCTGCGGGTGCTTGTCTGTACCATACGTAGCAACTGCGTTATTATGTCATTTCATTTGTATTGCAAAGAAGGTTTTTATGTCTAGCGTTTACGCATGTCCGTTATCTCACCAACTTATTAGCCTTACAGGTGTTGATAAATTATCTTATCTGCACGGGCAAATTACTCAAGATCTAAATAAACTAACCAGCAGCAATTTTTTATGGACCGGCCACTGTAGCGCCAAAGGAAAACTTTGGGGCGTATTTAAGCTATTTTCTCACCAAGACAGTTACTACTTATCTGGCAGTAGTGCTGAGGTAGAGCAATCGTTAGTTGAGCTAAAGAAATACGCAGTATTTGCAAAAGTAGACATAAGTGCGTCTTCAAACCGGTTAATTGGTCTTATTGGTGATGACTTATCTACGATTTTAACAGAGCTGGGTATTGCTTTTGACGACAATATAATAGCGTGTGACTTTGATAACGGTAAAGCATTGAAGCTGGCTGATAACCGAGTGTTGCTTATGGTTGATAGTCAGTTTGCAATCCCTGATAGCGTTTTAACGCTTGATAACGATGCCCCATGGCAGCAAGCAGCAATTTTAGCTGGCGAGCCACAGCTTAGCAGTGATGCAATTGGCGAATATGTACCGCAAATGGTTAACTTACAAGCCATTGGTGGCATCAGCTTTAAAAAAGGCTGTTACACAGGACAAGAAACTGTAGCGCGCATGAAGTACCTTGGTAAAAATAAGCGTGCAATGTATATCGTATCAGGGCAAAGCGAAAGCATGCTGGATGAACCCGAACTTGAAGTACAACTGGGTGAAAACTGGCGCCGTGCTGGTAAACTTATTGCGCAAAGCTTTAATGAAAAAACTAATATATTAACTGGCCTTGTTGTGTTGCCAAACGATACTGAAACAACGCAAGTACTTCGTGCAAAACACGCGCCTGAGGTAGAGCTAAGCATTCTGCCTTTACCTTACTCTTTAGATGATGAATAAATAGGAATGACTATGATCGTTGCGGCAAACAAAGTGGTAAAAATGCATTATTCAGTAATGGATAATGATAACAATAGCATTGATAACTCGTTCGGTGGTGAGCCGCTACATTTTATTGTGGGTACTGGTTACCTCATTTCAGGCCTTGAAAATGCGCTACTAGGCAAACAACCTGGTGATACGCTTAGCGTAAAAGTTGAGCCTGAAGATGGTTACGGTGAACGCCACGACAACCTAATGCAAGCTGTGCCAAAATCGATGTTCGAGGGTATGGAAATTGAAGTAGGTATGCAATTTCGCGCATCAACAGATGATGGCGACCAATCAGTAATGATTATTGATATTCAAGATGAAGAAGTGATTGTTGATGGCAATAACCCGCTTGCAGGTATTACACTTAACTTTGATGTAGAAATACTTGAAGTGCGTGACGCAACAGAAGACGAACTCACCCATGGCCATGTTCATGGCGAAGGGGGGTGTGGCCACGACCACTAACTCAAACATATAAAGAAAGCGCCTAAGGCGCTTTTTTTATATCATGTTATTGCGTTTGACCACTTTGGGTTCGCTTTGTTGCTTTTGAGGCTGCGCCATTGGTACGTTTTGTTTTTTTAGTGCGTCTAGTAACCCTTGTTGGTCGTTTGTACCCACTCTATACAAGGTGCCATCGTTAAGCGTTAGCTGAACAGCACTAAATCCAGACACAGTATAAACCCACCCATCGTGCGTTATTCGAATACCAATACCATGCCTGTAAGAGTTTTGAACTGCTTTCGCCTCAGAAATATCGCTAAGCGTAATTTGCTGGCCTGCCACACCAGGGCCAAATCCCCAGCTAATTGTTTTATCGTTTACTTTAACTGTTAAGCCATGAAACAAAAAGCCCACCAGTACCAATACACCTGCAAAAATAATTAACGGCCAATCTGCCCCAATTAAATTCCACGCTAAAGCAACAAAGCCACCAATCCAGGTCAAAACAAAAAAGATAAACACCGCATACTGTTTATGCTGATACATATTATTCTCTAATTAAATAAAATACTTAAAAGCTATACACTAAAGTAGCACTGAGCTCAGAATCAAACTTAAGTTTATCATCTTCTGGTTTTGAATTATAACGATACATATAAGCAAACTTAAGAGACACCGCCCCTATAACCTGACTAATCAGCGCAGTTTCAGATTTTAATCGTGAATTTAACCCTGACAATGACTGCTCTATACTCACATCTTGATTAAAACGAGTGCGTTTTGAAACCAGTCGTTCCCATTGCATAGCAACACGAAGTAAGTAACCGGTTTTATTTTCTTCGCTATCACTTACCGTTGAGTCTTCATCAGCCACCGAACGATACAGACCAGGCCCTATATCAATATCGACTTTGTTCTTAGTGCCCTGATAAACACGTGCGCCATACCCCGTTGCAATGGTACTTTTGAATTTAAGGCCACTAAACTGATCTTCCTCGTAATCGCCATAGATAAAGAACGATGAGTTTTTAACGCCTACTTTATAGTTACCTTGTGCAGATACAAATACACGGTTTGCAGTTACGTCGCTGTCTCCAGTGTCGTCATTTTCGTCGCGCTTATAGAGGGTGTCAATTTTAAATTGGTTTCGCCACTTTTCAAAATCTTGGTACAGGTTACCTTTGAGCTTAAAGCTGGTTGAATTAATATTTCCCCGAGACAAAATAAACCCAAACTCAGTATCGCCGTAAAGCATTTCACCTTTGTGCAAATCATGGATTTCTTCGTCAGAAAGCTGCCCATACTCATGAAAATCTTCAAATGGATCAACAGCCCAGCAAGAGCTACTAATTAAAATAAAAATTATAAATAAATACTTACGCAACATTCTCTCTCGCCACTTAATAAAAAATAAACAAGCAGTGGGGCTTATTCACTTTCTTTCCATAAAATATGGCAAAACGGAGCGTCTTTATCACGGCTAATTAAAATTTTTGCAAATAGCACATCTTCATTATCAAACTCTAAACCCACTAACACTTGAATAAAGTGTTCTGGCTCAATTTCAAGCGCTACAAAATCTTGCCACTGGTCGTCAGGTTCATCTTCTTCAATAAAGCCAAGGTCTTCTCGATATTCATTAAAGTTTTCAACGTCGTCATCACTTAAGTTACTCGGTGCTAACTCTAAAAAAATATCATAAGCTTGATGTGTTGCTTCTTCGATTGTAAATAAACGTGGACCCGACATAGTTGCGTAACCTTAACCTTAATAATTGGCGTATGTTATCAAATCTGATTAGCTATTTGATAAAAAAGCGTTTAAAAACCTGACTTTTTTAACCTCAAACCACACTTTGTTAATTATCAAAATAAAACCAAGTCATTCAGACTGCTCATTTACAAATAAATTCAATCTATTTTAAAAACTACATCACTTTACTTCACCTTTCTAACCGCATAAGCTCAAGCAACAGGTCAGAGGAGTTAATAATGATAAAACTAGAAAAGCAAGAAGGTATTGCAACGGTTACCTTGAGTCGAGCTGATAAACAAAACGCATTAAACTTTGCCATGTTTATGTCGTTAAATAACACGATTAAAAATATAAAAAAGGATCGTACTATTCGTGCGGTAATTATAAAGGGGGATGGCGATCATTTTTGTTCAGGGCTTGATATTGCCGCAGTTATGGCCTCACCTTTAAATATCATAAAATTACTGTTTAAGTGGTTACCCGGCAACCAAAACTTAGCCCAAAAAGTAGTACTGGGTTGGCAGTCTTTAAGCGTACCTGTTATTGCACAAATTAATGGCAATTGCTTAGGTGGGGGTTTACAAATAGCGTTAGGAGCTGATTACAGAATTGTTCACAATGACGCCAAGCTAGCTATTATGGAAGCCCGCTGGGGGCTTTGTCCTGACATGGGAGCAAATGTAATGATGGGCGGACTAGTTAAACGCGACCAAGCACTTTTACTTGCAAGCCATGCGAACCCTATAACTGCAGAGCAAGCAAACGAGCTTGGACTGGTCACACAACTAACAAACAACACCGAACTTGCAACCCAAACACTGCTGAGTACATTGCTTGAACGCTCACCCGATACCCTAGCTGCCATTAAACGTATTACTCAATTAAGCTACAAGTCACGGCAACGAAAAATACTCGCAAAAGAAACCTGGAGTCAAATTCGTTTACTAACAAACCCAAATACAAAAAAAGCCATTGCAAAAGCAAAAGGTAAATCCGATATAAAATACAAAAACGCCAAACGGTGGTAATGCATTAATATCGGTAATACTAAGGCACAATGTACACACTGTTTTTGATTGTTAAACTAAATGCACCCTATTAAATTGAGTAATAATGATGAAATACCTTTTAAGTAGCGCAATCATTTTGCTGTGTTTAGCCTGCGCTAAACTTATTATGCATTATACAGGAGGCAGCTTTCCTGCCCCTTTACTCGCTATGGTTATTTTATTAGCGTTGCTGCTAGCAGGCATAGTAAAAGAGCAACACCTAAAGCCTTGTGCCTCCCCAATTTTAAATGTTATGCCTATTTTTTTTATTCCCGCTGGCGTTGGCTTTATTGAACACCTAAACCTTATAAAATCTAATTGGCCTTTTTTAATGTCTGTTATTTTTATTGTGCCAGCTAGTACATTATTACTAGTAAGCTCAGTAATGTTTTTTTTTCAAAAGCAGAAAAAACAATGACTGAATTAAAGCCTGACATTTGGTGGTTGTGTGTTCCTATAGTTATTGCTTTATTTTTACTGCTTAGGGCCTTTAACACAAGCATGAAAAACAGTGCTTTAAAATCAATTACAAACCCTGTTTTTTTAAGTATTGCCATTATTGCTTTGTTATTGATTAACTTAAACCTGCCTTACTCCAAGTTTGCCCATCATAGCCAGCTACTAAGCTGGCTTTTAGAGCCCGCCATAGTCGCATTAGCGCTACCTTTGTATCAGCAGTTTATTCATGTACGTAAAAATCTATTACTCATACTAGGTACTTGCAGTCTAGGTATTGTAAATGCAACTTTTGTGGCTTTTTTATTAAGTGTATTTTTTAAGGTTCCTTCTGAGTTAAGTGCCTCTGTGGCGGCACTTAGCGTCACTACGCCTATTTCGTTAATTGTTACAGATTCGTTGGGGGGGATCAGCTCTTTGGCCGCCGCTATGGTTATTTTTATTGGCTTATTAGGGGCATTATTTGGTTTCATGCTGTTTAAATTAGTAAAAATAGGCAGTCATGAATCCCAAGGGGTTGCTATGGGGACGGCCTGCCACGCTATTGGGACAGCAGCGGCACTTGCTGAACACCCTAAAATAGGTGCATTTTCATCAGTAGCTATGGCGCTCAGTGCATTGCTAACGGCCATAATAGTCCCACTCCTCTATCCTTTTTTAGTAAACAGTTTGCTATAGTTTACAAAAATTTAATTACACGAGTTAAGAGCCCACAATGATCAGTTCTGAAATCGAACAGTTTGAAAAGTATTACAATATGCTCACTGAGTATTTAGTTACCTACAGCATGCAAATTGTAGGGGCTGTTTTTATATTGTTGATTGGCCTTTGGATAGCACAAAAACTATCTAAAATAGTCGCCAATTTAATGACTCGCCATAATGTGGATATTACGCTTACAAACTTTGTTAGTAGTGTTGTAAAAGTACTGCTTATTGTTATGGTTATTATTATAGCGCTTGGCAAGATAGGGATAAGTGTTACTCCCTTTGTGGCGGCAATAGGTGCAGCTTCTTTGGGTGCAGGTTTAGCACTACAGGGCATGCTGTCTAATTATGGTGCTGGCCTTGCCATTATCGCTACACGCCCTTTTGTAGTTGGCGATACCATTGAAGTTAAAAATGTAAGCGGTCAAGTTAAAACAATAGAGCTTGGCTACACCATTTTAATAGATGAAGAAAAAGTAGAAATCACCATCCCTAACAAACATATAATGGGCGAAATAATTCATAACTCATTTAGTTACTCGTTAGTTAAGGGTGAAATAGATATTGCCTATAGCGCATGTGCTGATACCGCAATCAATCTTATTGAAGAGGTACTCAACGCACACGAGTTAGTTGCTCAAAACCCGCACTCGCAAATAGGCATTGAGCGCTTTGCCGATAGCGGTGTTACCCTTAGCTACCGATACTGGGTACCCACCACGAAAATTATAGAAACAAAGTTAGCTATAAACGGTGGAGTGTACAAAGCCATTAACGACGCCAATATCGAAATTCCTTTCCCGCAACGTGTTGTTACCATAAATAAAAACGACCTATAACTGTAAATACAACGCTGGTCTAGCCAAGGGCTGGCGTTAAAATAACTCAACACCACTGACTAAAAGCCATACTGGTTTGCCATTTTTTCTGTACTATCAAGTTACAGCTTAACAAGCCGATACATTTTTAGAACCACAAAAACAATAATGAGTCACTATGAACCTCAGCCCATTTTATTTAGGCGATTGGCAGGTAAGCCCCCTATCAAACAGCATTCAACATGCTGGTAAAAACAAGCAGCTAGAACCAAAAGCCATGGATGTTTTAATCTATTTATGCTTAAAAAAAGGGGAGCTTGTAAGCAGTGACGAACTACTTAACCACTGTTGGAAAAATATTGAAGTAGGCGATAACCCGCTACATAAAATAATTACACAGTTGCGCAAAGCTCTTGGCGATAAAGCAAGTGCACCACAATACATAGAAACAATAAGAAAACGTGGCTACCGTATTATTGCAAAGTTAGACTTTCCTTTAAGTGAAGAAGCCCCCAAAGTAACAAGCTGGCAAGGTGGATCTCCATTTTTAGGATTAAGCGCTTATAATACAACCGATAACCACCTGTTTTTTGGCCGAAATCAGGCTATTACCACTTTATTGGAAAGAGTGGATAGCCAAGTGAATTTTGGTCGCGCTTTTTGCTTAATTTTAGGCCCAAGTGGTACAGGTAAATCATCCTTAGTGAACGCGGGCATTTTACCTAAACTGCTTGATAAGCGCGGCTACAATGGGATTGGTGTTGTTTCGTATACTCAACTAGATTTTGCAGATATTGACCACAGTCGACTTTATTTAGACTTAGCGTCTGCCATGCTTGATTGGGATATAAATAACCTTCCTGTATTTGATGGTTTAAGTGCCGAAACACTCGCCCAGCAATTAACGCAAAACACCAATAACGTTATTCATACTTTAACAAATGCCCTAACTAAAACGGTAACAACACTCAAAAACCCGAAATTATTTTTGTTCATAGATCGTTTAGAGGTCCTTCTTTCATCACCTTTATTTGATGATGAAACACGTAGCCAATTTTTATCAGTTATTGAGCGCTTAGCAACGTCTAAAGCGGTGATTGTATTTAGTGCGTGCAGAAACGATTTTTATCCTTTAGTGGTTGAGCAACCAAGCCTAATGGCTGGCAAGGCTCATGGCGCGCATTACGACTTAACACCACCGAACAGGCACGAGCTTCAACAAATTATTCGTTTGCCAGCAATAACCGCTAATTTAACGTTTTCACATGACCCACAAACCCAAACACCACTGGATGAAATACTCTGCGCCGATACCGCCAACAATCCCGATGCACTGCCCATGCTGCAATACACACTGCAAGAGCTGTATTTACAGCGCAGTGATAATAATGAGTTGTTACACAGTGTGTATAAAAAACTTGGCGGTATTGAGGGCGCCATAGGCAAAAAAGCAGAAGATGTATTTATAGGCCTTAGCAACAAACAACAACTGCAACTAAAAAGCGTGTTATCACAATTAATAACGCTAAACCCTGATGGTAAAACTATTACTAGCCGCGCAGCCCGCTGGAAGGCATTAACTAACACCAGCCAAATAGAACTTGTACAAGCCATGGTCGATAGCCGCTTATTTGTATCGCACTTACAAAATGGCGAAGCCTGTTTTAGCCTTGCGCACGAAGCATTATTGCGTCAATGGCCACGCGCAAAGCAGTGGATAAGCGATCACAAAGATTCATTAGCAATAAAAAGCCGTTTACAACACCAAGCACAAAATTGGATAGATGAAGGTAAAAGTAATGCTTACCTCCTTGCGACAGGAAAACCGCTGCAAGAGGCCGTTACCTTATTGAACGACAACACATTCGAACTAGGTGATGACGAACACGCCCTTATAACCAGCTCTCTTAAGCATAGTAAAACAAAAACCACCCTGAAACGTGGCACCGTCGCTTTGCTTTGTTTACTTACCTGTGTTGCCCTATTAATGAGTGTTACTAGCTATCAAGCACAGCAACTAGCACAGCAAAAACGCCAAGAGGCCGAAAGCTTACTGGGGTTTATGGTCGGCGACTTTGCGGATAAATTACGTAGCGTTGAACGTATGGACTTACTTGATGGTATTAGTAATAAAGCACTTGAGTATTTTACTGATCAAACTGACGATTCAAGTTCACTTTTTAGCTTTAGCAATAATAAAGCACAATTTAACAACCGTTTTCAGTACGCACAAACCCTTGAGGCCATGGGGGAAGTGGCCTATTCGCGCGGAAAAACCATTGAGGCCTTCACCGCCTTTGAAAACGCCCGCATTCGCCTTGAGGCATTATTAAAAATTCAGCCAAACAACTTAGAGCTACTCACGCTTGCAGGCGCCAATGCCTTTTGGCTTGGTCAATTAGCTTATGATCAAAATGATCATCAAGCTACTGAGCAAATGTTTAAAAGATACCACGATTACAGTAAAAAAATGTATGCGCTGGCAGCCAATGATTTTAACTCCATTATGGAATTATCGTATTCATCTAATTCTTTAGGTTCTTTATACATAGAAAAATCTAACTACAGCGCTGCAAAAAAGAACTTTGCAGAGTCACTTTTACTTAAGAATAAAGCGCTTGAACTGAAACCTAATAACAAAGACTTACTTCGAGATAAATCCGATACAATTAGTTGGCTTGCAAAAACAGAAGAGAGGCTAAGTAACTTTAATGAAGCAGTTAATATATTAGAAGCTGCAGTTAAAGTAATCACAAAATTGATTGCTAACTACCCTAGTGATGCAAGCCTTTTTTACACATCAGCAAACCTATATATGCAACAAAGTTATTTACTGAGCTATTTGAGTGATAAACGGATGGCACATAAAAAAGCCAGCTTGGCTAATCAAGTTATCAATGAAGCTTTAGTACAAGATCCAAAAAACAATAAATTTCAGCTTATGTATTATCGCTCTTTAGCACTTTCACTAATGCTATCTACTGATGAAGCTACTGACTCAACAATTGAAAAAATAATTAATTTTTTAAAATCTCAAAATTTTAAAAATACCAGCACTATTAATACACAAATTACACTGATTCAATATTTTATAAATAGACAATCATCACTCAAAGCGCAGAAGTTATTAACTGAGCTTGAGAATAATGAAAACTACAAACATCAATTATCCAACCTAACTAAAACTGGTGATTACTTAGTATATACAAGAATAAACTTAATCAAAGCAAACTTAGCTACAACTAATAAACAGCGAGAGCAATTTTGCTTAAGCGCTATCAAAGCTATTTCTGAAGCTGCAAAAATAAGTCAGAGCGTAAAAATAACATACCCACTAGTACAAGCTTATACCTGTTTAAACAGGGAAGACGAGATATCAGAAATAAAAACAAGCCTAGTTAAATTAGGCATTACGAACTTCCAACTATAATTACTCATAAAGGAAATAATATGAATAACACCCTAGAAAATGTCGACTTTCAAGTAAATATTAAACTTAACAACAATGAAGCTATTTTTAGCTATACAAAAAATGGCGAACCCGCTACTGGCGGTGGTGTTGTAAGAACTGAAACCGCTGGCAACTATAATTTAGACGACGCCACAATTCAAAATGGTTTCGTATTTACTGGCGCTACTATCACCGATATCGACACACAAAAACCATGCGCCCAAGACTTCAGCTATAAAGTAAGTGACAACGGCCACACAATTATCATTACCGACACAGATGAAAATAATGGCTCTGTATGCTTAATTTTTAACGTTGAATGTAATGGCAATAAATATGAAAGCGCTGATCCACAAGTTAAGAATGAAAAAGAACTCTAATTAGTAATACTTATTCTTAAAATTAAATAAATATAAATAACAATAACTTAAACCAGAAGGTTACCGAAAGGTTTAAAAACCATAAATTGAATAAACTGCTAGACATCAAGTTTCATTAACAATAAAAATGAGCAACACCATGTCTAACAATAATGAAAATAGCAGAGAAAATAACACCGACAACGCTGTATCTGCATTAATGAGCAGCATTTCTAATACCGTTAACAATGAAAAAATAAGCGCGATTATTAATGTTACTAATGTGATGGCCGATGCTATTTTTATTGTAAATGCACACGGTGTGTTTGAATCGGTAAACCCGGTAGCTGCACGATTTTTTAATGTTCCTTCAGATATACTAATTGGTAAAAAGTGGCAGCATTTTTTACAAGAGCAATACCGTAACGATTATGAATACATGTTTGAAAGTTGGAAAAGCAATTATCAAACCCCCCTTAATCATGGCCCCAAAGAAGTAAAAATAATTAAAGCCAATGGTAACTTTTTAGATGTAGAACTTTCGGTTTCATGCATTCCACCAGCAACAACTAATAATACTCCTTTATTTATTTGCATCATGCATGACATTTCTAAACATATAAAAAAGTATAAAGTACTCGAAACACTTTCAAAGCTCGATCACCTAACGGGTATTGCAAATCGTGGCACGTTAGAAAAAACAATCCACAAAGATTGGCAAACATGCCTAATGAACAAGCAGCCATTAAGTTTTATATTGATTGATATTGATTATTTTAAACTATTTAACGATAACTTTGGGCATGTAAAAGGTGACAAGTGTTTACAAAAAGTAGCAAAAACAATTGAAGAATGCCTACCGTCAAAAGACAGCTTAGTTGCCCGATACGGTGGAGAAGAGTTTGCCGTGATATTACCACGGTCTCATATTTCGAACGCTGAGATGATAGCCAAGCGTATTCAAGATAGAATTTTAAATTTAAACTTTAGAGAAATAGGCCTACCTGACAACATTAAAATTAGCGTTAGCCAAGGCTTAGCGTGTGAATACAATAACCAATATAGAACATCTGAAGCATTAATGTGTGCGGCCGATAACGCTTTGTATAGAGCTAAATCGGAAGGAAGAAACATGATTTGTATCAGGTAATGATTAATATTTAAAACAATAAACTTTTTAAAGGCCATTTTATAAGCGAAATGGCTTTTAAATTTATCCAGAACTGACAATAAAAACTTACATTTCTTTACAAATCTCGTTTAAAATCCAAGCCTTTCTTGAAGGTTTTATTTATTTAAATTCATTAACTTGCAATAATAAAACCACCTAAATAATAGATTAATTTAGTATAAATTTAAAACAACATGATAGACCTTTTATTTTTGTTAACATATAATAATACTTAATAACTAATACAAAATAACTAGAAAAGCCTCGAAATGCTTTCCTTTGAGCAATAGTTTAAAATTAACATAACGAATCATTAATGAAATATATTTTATGGCTTTTGCTTTTAGTATCAGCGCAGTTACTAGCAAAGCCCGTTAATAACAGCCTGGCATTTTACTATTCAGCCCCAATGCCTTTAGCTGAAATGACTTTTTACTCGCGCGTTGTTGTGCAACCTGAGTTAGTGACTGAGCATGAATTAAATTGGTTTAAAGAACGTAACATTGCTGTTTATGCTTATTTGAGCATTGGCGAATCATATAATAAAAGTGACTATTCACTCACCACTAACCCGAATTGGAACAGCTATATTTCCGATTTAACTTCAACACAATGGCAACAACAATTAAATAGCTCGGCTGTTATATTAAAAGAACGTGGCTTTAGTGGGTTGTTTTTAGACACCCTTGATAGCTATCAATTATTAGACAACGCACGCTATGATAAATCAGCGCAGCAGGCTGGATTAGTTTCAATAATAAAAGATCTTTCTTTAGTATTTCAAAAGCAATTAGTGCTCAATCGTGGCTTTGAATTACTGCCAAGCCTACAAAACCTTGCAACCGACTTAGTTGCTGAGGGATTATTTAGCCACTTTAATCCACTTGATAATAGCTACAAGTTAACCTCTAAGAACGATCAAGCATGGTTAACAGCTCAACTTAAAAAAGCGCAAAGCTTCGGTTTTAATGTTCAAGTAATTGACTATGCAAAACCTGATAAACGCCTTGTAATGGCTGAAAAAATTATCGCTTCTGGGTTTAGTGCTTGGGTGACCGATGGGCATTTACAAACCTGGGGAACATCAACTATTAGCCCCGTGCCTAGGCGCGTACTTATTCCGTACAATAGTGACTTAAAACCCCTTATTTATTCTACAGTTCATTTAAAGCTAGCCACTCTTATTGAGTATTTAGGTTATATTCCTGACTACATTGATATAGCAAAACGAGAGTTGCCATTAGTTGATCCAAGTTTACATGCTGGAATTATTTCATGGACAAACATGGGGGGCTTTTACTCCCCAAGTGTAATAAATTGGCTCGAAGCTAGCCTAGGTACAGTGCCTCAGTTAGTGGTAGGTGAGCTACCACAATCAGCTAAATTATTAGCCGCATTAGGCGTGGAAACACTTAACAGCTCCCCTCCAGGGCCTTATGAACTTAACTATTTAGCACCATGGTTAAAAGGTGAGTCAAGCTCTTCGCCTGCCATTACCAAACCTTATTTATTAAAATTAGCGCCAGAAGCCACAACTCTTATTGATATAAAAGCGGCTGATGGCAGCACCGTTGTACAAAGTGCCAAAACCAAATATGGCGCAGTTATTGTTGCCCCATGGCTGATTGATACGCTCCCAATGGAAGGTAGTAATTGGGTTATTGACCCACTGACACTGCTTACTAAAGCCATGGGGTTACCCACAATACTCGCTCCAGACACAACGACAGAAAGTGGCAGACGTATGCTTACTATGCATATAGATGGGGATGGCTTTACCAGCATTGCACACTTTGATGGCAGCCCGTACGCCGCAGAGGTAATACGCGATGATATTATTAAACCTTATAAACTTCCCATCACATCTTCTATTATTCAGGCTGATATAGAGCCTGGAGGAATTCATGCTAAGCACAGTAAAAAACTAGAAAAAATTGCGCGTAGTATTTTTGAACTTCCCTATGTAGAGGTCGCTTCGCATACTTATAGTCACCCTTACTTTTGGACCGCGCTTTCTGGCCGAAAAGAAATTGACGAAGAAGATACAGATTATGGGTTTCACTTAGATGTACCTGGCTATGACACAATTAGCTTAGAAAAAGAAATTACCGGCACCATTAATTATATTAATGAAAGACTAGTACCTAAAGGAAAAAAAACGGTGCTTATGTTGTGGTCGGGCGATGCTACACCCGGTCCAGACGCATTAAAAATAGCGCGTAATGCTGGTGTACTAAACGTAAATGGCGGCAATACTGATGTAAATAGTGATAACCCTAGCCTTTCACATATATCGCCGATTGCGCGCCCTGAGGGTGATTTACTGTATCAAATTTACGCGCCAATACTGAACGAAAACGTATACACTAATTTATGGCATGGTCCGTATTACGGATTTAAGCGACTAACAGAAACCTTTGAAATAACCGAAAAGCCATACAGGTTAAAGCCCTATACTATTTACTATCATTTTTATTCTGGCGAAGTTCCTGCAGGGCTTGACGCCCTAAAGCATAATATTGACTATGTATTACAAAGACCTAATACACCGGTGTACTTAAGCCACTATGCAAAAATTGCGAAAGATTTTTACTTTTCTGCTTTAGCTAAAAATAGTAAAGGCGACTGGTTGTTTAGTTCAAAAAATATTCGCACCCTTCGCATACCAAGCGACTTTGACATTGCAAATATATCACAAAGCGATGGGCTGCTAGGGGTAACGCAACAAGGCAACTACGTACACACTATTGAGGGTATCTCGCGTATTAGTTTTGACCACAGCCAAAAAAATAATACCCCTTATTTAGCCTCTGCCAATGTAGTAATAGATACATGGCAAGTAAATGGTGCGGTTAGTTTTAAAGCGTGGATACCTGCAACACTTGATTTAGTGAATGCCCGCTCATGCCAATTTATATCTCACATGGGAAAAAGGTATAAAGGTATCACTCGTGGAAAAATAACCCACTTTAAACTCCCTGCAGGTGATTTTTTTGGTTATTTAAACTGCACAGGGGTTGCTAAGTAATGAATACCAAAAAGCGCCCTCATTTAGTTTCAATAAAAACAATTTTAACAATACTCGCTGTTAGCTGTTTTTCGTTGTATGCGCTATTTCCGCACACCTTATTTTTTGAAGACGATGCACTTTCGCAAGACTACACGTTTGAAAAGTCATACTTGCATGCTGCACTTAATACTGACCCTAACAATGAAAAGCTGCGCGCTAAATTGGCTGAACTTCATATAGCATTGAGTGAATATTCAAACGCAACTAATGAGCTTGAAAAACTGCCAAAAAGTAAGCGTAAAACAGAACTTGAAATAAAGTTACTTTACTCATTATGGCTTGCAAGTGGTGCCAATGTAGATGACCGATTTGAAGAACTTTCATTAAAGGTTAGCGCCTATAAACCATGGAACGAAGACATCCTTAGTATAGCTAAAGCACTCGGCTTGAATGTAAAGCTTGCACAATATTATGAAACACACAAAAAGCCGTTAATTGCCGCTGATTATTGGCTAACGGCAGGCCAACCTGTAAAAGCGTTGCTGCTTTACAAAAATAACATGAGCAAAACAATAGCCGAAAAAGCGATTGAAACCGCACTGGGTGCAAACGAAGCGGTGCAAGCTTATGCGTGGTGGAAGCAATATGGAGATCAATCAAATATAAAGCGCACACTTTATCTTGCTGACTTAGCAGGCAATAAAGAAGATGCAATTATTGCAGCTACAAAACTTCTGCAAGAAGAGCCTAACAATATTAAGTATTTAACACAGGCAATGCAGCTTCACTTAGCCAATGGCGATGCTAACGGCGCTGAATTATTGCTTTCAAAACTACTAAAACAAAAACCTAACGATAAAGATCTTCATTTACTAAATTGGAAAATAAAGCGCTGGCTCAATAAGCCAAGAGCTGCACTTAAAGAATTTAAATGGTTAATGATAAATAAAGCCGTTACCGCAGCTATGCTTACAGACAGTATTAACGATGCAACGGCATTATATTTGTACCAAGACGCTAACGACATTTACGCTTACAAAGCTAAAAATAGGCAACTAAAAGGCAATGGCTTTTCTAAATGGATGCAAACCAACGAGTTTATTGGCGATGCCAAACAAGAGCTCAAGCATATAGAGCGTTTTGAAAGCATAAACGGTAAAAGCGTATTATCACAATATTGGAAAGCAAAAGTATTACATGACACAGGTAACTTAAGCGGTTTACGTAATTTGTGGCCTATTTATCAGGGCCCCAAAAACGAAGAAGATTTAATGTGGCTAGCCCGTGCGTTTTGGTTAAATAATGACTTTAACACGGCACTAACTATTTTAAAGCAAAAGCAGCAAAGCAGCGACGACGAGTTCTGGAGTGCCCGCGTTGACATGGCGCTCAGGGTAAATGATAAAAAAGAACAGCTTCATGCGCTTGAGCAACTAAAGTTACTGGGTAAATTAGGCGAAAGCGATTTATTGCAATACCAGCAAGTACGCTTTGAAGGTAACCCCAAAGCGTTACTTGCGCATTTATGGCAGCAACCTTCGCTGAGCGAAAGTCAGTTAATTGACATTGCTAATTTAAGTACGCAAATAAACGATTCAAACGCCGTTGAACGAATCCACAACGAACTGAACAAGCAACGCTACAACAAGGCGCTATACCCTGCTTGGTTAACGCTTGCTAGCTGGTATCAAAATCAAAGCGATTTGAATTCAGCTTATACAACACTTAACCGCGCCGCAAAACTGAGCGAATACAGCCCCGATGTGGTACTAGCACAAGGCTGGTTAGCACTGCAAATGCATGACAGCATCATGATTAAACGTATTTTGAATAACTATGCGGACAACGACCCAACGTATGCGTGGGGTCAACTTTTAGCGAGCTTATCTATTTATGAAAAGTCATATAATAGTGCTTATTTTTACCTACGAAAACTAGCGATAGCTGAGCCTAGCGACTTAACCACATTAGTAAACTTAGCCGATGTAATGAAACAACTCGGCTATTACGCCAACGCCACAGAGCTTAATCATTATCTTCTTCAGCATTTACCTAAAGATAAATATGCATATCGAGGACTTATGTTTAGATGGGCTGGCGCTATGGCTATGCCACATTTAATGCAGCTAAACACACTCGATGAGTTAGCCCCTGAAACCATAGGCACAGCACAAGCAAACTGGTGGTTATCACGCCGTGCTGCTCAAAAACTTGAGCCTTGGCAAGCACTTCAGCTATACATGACTCAAGGTGAATTTAGTAAAGTAAAACAATTAGTTGATACAAATACACTTGGCAAAAACGATCAGTTAAGTGCGCTTTTATACTTAAACCAACCTTATGCAACTATGCAACGTTGGTATGAAGAGCTAATTAACGAGCCAAGTGAAGCCCAGCTAGGCTTTTTAAGAAACGCGCGCACAGCTTACTTTCGCGCACTTGAAGTAAACCTATCACCACAAGCAGGGCTCAATAGTACGCAATACGACATAAATGTGTATTTTCCTTATGCAAAAGGCCAGTGGAAACTGAGCCTTAGCGATCAGCAAAACCTTGGCAATAACGGACTGCTATTCGCAATAGAAAACACTATGACGTTTGGCCGGTGGGCTTTTAATACAAAAGTTGATACGCATCAGGGCAGTATTCTTAGCCGACAAGGCGTAAATTTAGACTCTCGTTATCAGTGGGATGCGCGCACTCAAGTTGGCGTAAACTTACAATACAAAGCCGAAAACCGTCAATCTGAAGTGTTACTTAGCTATGCGCAACTTAATAAAGCCACGGCTTATATAAATTATAATATTGATAACAGGCAAAGCGTGCAGCTATCAGCAGCTGCTATGTCGTTCACGCGTAGAGACAACGACAGCACACTCGTTAATGGACAAGAATATAACGCACGCTACCAATATAGTATTTTAAAAGATCGCCCCATTTGGAACGCCTACTTTAGTGCGCAATGGCAAGACTTTGACCCAGTAAATACTGCTATTAATACAAATAGAAGACCCAGACGCATAGTTATTGAACCTTTTAGGCGCTTTGCCCTAGGTACTTCGTTTGCCTCAACAGGCTCATTAACGCCCCCATACTTGGGTGCCAGTCCATCTTGGTTATTTGACATAAGTACGGGCTACCAAACACTGAACGATACAATTGATGTGTCTGTTTCCAGTGGTGCTGGATGGTCAGTACTTGGTGATGATTTATTTAAATTACAGCTCGGTTACCAAAGTAGTAATAAGGTCGGTAACTCAGATACACAGTTACAATTAGGATATTACATACATTTTTAATGTTAGGAGAGAATATGTTTCGCTTAGTTATACTTAGTTTGGTTTTGCTCTTGTCGGCGTGTACTACAAGTCGAATTGCTGATGATATCGAAATTAGCCCAGCAACTACCGTGGCTTTATTACCGCTTGTTAATCATGCACAAACACCACTGGCAGGTGAGCGCGCTGAAGGTATATTAGCAAGTATTTGGCAACAAAATAAGCTTCCTAAGTTACTTCGTGCACCAAGAAATAGCAGTAAAGACCTGCCACCTTTAGACGATCAATACCGTTTAAACAACGCAATGCAATGGCTCAATACTCAACAAGCTGACTATGTACTTAGTGGCAGTATTGAAGAATGGCGTTACAAAGCAGGTCTTGATGGAGAGCCTGTGGTTGCACTTACTTTATTGCTTACAAAAAACGGTGAAACAACGCCAATTTGGACCGGCACCATTGCAAAAAGCGGTTGGGGACGCGATAGCATTGCAGCAACTGCGCAAGATGTAATTGCCGATTTAGTGTCTTATATTGAGGTTAGTGAGTGAAAACACATTTCTTACGCCCAAGAGACGTTCCTGAGCTACAGATATGGGCTGAGGTATGTTTTTTTACCGCTTTAGCTTTAGGGCTGCCTGTTCTATTTAATGCTGAGGACCCCTATTGGACGCAAGGAGGGTTTTCTTGGCCAGTATTAGGGCCGTTGCTTGTTGCTTTACGCTATGGCTTTTCAAAAGGTTTTATTAGTATTTTAACCTTACTAGTAGGGCAATTATTGCTAATACAAAGCAATATATTAGACCCTCAAAGTGAGTTTAATATTAACGCCATGATTGGCTACATTATTGTAGTTATGGTAGCAGGTGAATTTAGAGATGTATGGGAGCGAACTAATCAACAGCAAAGCATTCAACTAGCCTATGTATCAGACCGACTTGAAAAATTTACGCGCCAGTATCACTTAATTAGCTCATCACATGACCGAATCGAACAAATGCTTGCTGGACATACACTTAGTTTACGTGAGTCATTACAAGCCGTACGAGAATCAATTGGTAAATTAAAAGAAAGACGCTTAGACAGTGCCGCTGAGGTTATTTTAAATCTATTTATAGAATATGGCTCAATAGAAAAAGCAGGCTTATATAAAGTTGAAAACGATAAAATACAAGAGCCTGCACTAGCTAGTGTAGGAAAAATGAGTGAGCCATCTAATTCAGACCCATTAATAGCTGCCATGTTTGACGAAAAAGAACTGGTGTCACTTAAAAATCCAAAGGCTTCGTCGGGTGATAGCAAGTATCATATTGCTATTCCATTGATTGATGTGAACGACACAATTTATGGGGCTATCTTAGTTGAAAAAGTGAAGTTTTTTGCTCTCAAAGAAAACACCCTTACTTTACTTGCCGTTATGGCCGGACATCTTGGTGACCTACTGCGTCACGAAATCACTAATCCAATAATGACCCGTGAAGAGTCGCCATACTTTAAGCGCCAAGTTAAACACGCAAACAAAGAAGCAAAGCGTTATAAAATTCCTTCACACTTTTTAAAGGTGAACGCGCTAAGTATTAATGATGAATCTCGACGGCTGATGGAGTATTTAACCGAGGCTCGCCGAGGGTTAGACATCTATTTATACGATAATGAAAAACAAGTTCTGTTAATACTGATGCCGCTTGCCGATGAGCTTGAAAAAGATGGTTTTGTAATGCGAATGAATAGCTGGTGTAAAGAACGTACCGGTAAAACATTACAAGAACTCGATATTATTATTGAGCAAGAAGTGGCGTTTCCAGTCAATAAGGATGAATTATCTAAACTGGTAGCCCTACATGATTAAAGTTGTGATAGCCGCCTTAGTTGCATGTTTATGCGAGTATTTTGCACTGCAAGAAATTCTTAGTACACCAAACTGGTTTGGTGTACTTTTCCTGCATGCCATTGCAAGCATACTTTTTACCTTTGTAAGCTACGTTTTAATTCCTAAAAAATATAAAACAACGCTTATAAATGGCACGCTATTATTATTCTTATTACTGTTTAGCTTACCTGTATTTGGTATTTTAGGTGTTGTGATGGCGCTTACGTTTGCGCTATGTAAGCCACTTAAAAGTGATGATACCGAAATAATAGAGCATGAAATTCCAGAGCTCCCCTTTGAAGTTCCTGATACTTCAGCGAACCCTACTTATTCAATTGGTGGTGTAAAAGCCATTTTAAAATACGCAAGCGAACCTAACAAACGCTTAACTGCAGTAATGGCTGCTCGCCACATGCGCGACAGCCAAGCAATCCCAATATTAAAACTCGCACTCAAAGATTTAGAAGACGATATACGCTTACTGGCCTACTCAACACTTGATGCCAAAGAAACAAAATTAAACGAAAAAATTAGTGTTTATCAGCAACAAATAGCTAACACCACAAAGCAGCCTGAGCTGAGTAACTTACAACAACAATTAGCACACGTATATTGGGAGCTTAGTTATTTAGGGCTTGCACAAGGCGCTCTAAAAACATATGTATTAGAAAAAGCTGAAGCACTCAGTTTACAAAGTATTGAGTACGCACAAAAACCAGCCAGTTATGTATTTTTAGGGCGTGTTTATCTAGCGCTGGGTCATTACGAACGTGCGCTTGATTTTCTTGTACAAGCAACTGAATTAGGTATGGCGCGTCGCCATGTTTTACCCTACAAAGCCGAAGTTGCCTTTTGCATGAATAAGTATGATGACTGTAAACGCTACTTAAAAGAGTTACCTGAACAACCTAAAGGGAGCGAACTTCGCCAATTACAGGAGTATTGGAATGCCTAAACCCAATGCCGATATATTATTATTATTAGAAGGTACTTATCCTTATGTTCGGGGGGGGGTATCAAGTTGGGTTCATCAAATTATTGAAGGGCTACCTCATTATAACTTTGAGCTTATTTTTTTAGGCGGTGCTTCTGAGCACTATGGCGATATTAAATACACACTTCCAAAAAATGTTACAAAATTGCATGTTCATTATCTAGTAGAGCAAAATAATACTGATATAAAAGCAAAGCACGGCGTTAAATATAAAAAAGAGTTGTTTGAGTTTTGGCAGCAACTGCAAAGTTATTTTAGAGACTCAAAAGAGCCTATTCCCACCGAGTTACTTGAATTTACATTTGAACAACTTGGGCAAAAAAACGGTATAAACGAAGCTGACTTTTTATATAGCGAGTCATCTTGGCAGGTATTGGCTGACTACTATTTAACATTTTGCGACGAATCATCTTTTATTGATTTCTTTTGGTCGTACCGTAATTTGTATAAGCCTTTGTTTAAAATTGCAGATATTGCCCGCCAATTACCGAATGTTAAACTTATACACTCTATTTCTACAGGCTATGCTGGTTTTTTAGGTGCAGGTGCAAGCGTAATTAATAACACGCCTTACTTATTAACAGAGCACGGTATTTATACGAAAGAGCGAAAAATAGACTTAATTCAAGCCGATTGGATAAAAGAGTCTGAAGCTATTTTAGGTAAAAACTTAAATACCGAAATGGGCTTTATTCGCCGAATGTGGATCACTTTTTTCGAGCAAATTGGCCGCACGAGTTACCACCAAGCCGATAGAATAATTTCACTATACGAAGGTAATAGGCAGCGCCAAATTAAAGATGGAGCCTGTGAGAAGCGCTCTTTAGTCGTACCAAACGGCATTAAAACCGCTCACTACGCTAAAGCACTGGCTGCACGTTCTAAAACTATTCCATTAACAGTAGGCTTAATTGGGCGTGTAGTACCAATCAAAGACATTAAAACCTTTATTCGTGCCATTAAAGAAGTGCAATCAAGCATGCCCGCAATAGAGGGATGGATCATAGGTCCTTTTGAAGAAGACCCAAAGTACTACAAAGAGTGCAAGTTACTGGTGGGCAGCCTTGAGTTACAGAACAGTGTGAAGTTTTTGGGTATGCAAAATATAGCTGAAATACTCCCTAAATTAGGCCTTGTTGCATTAACATCTATTTCTGAAGCCCAACCCTTAGTGTTACTAGAAGCAATGGCAGCAGGCGTACCTGTTCTAGCCAGTGATGTTGGCTCGTGTCGAGAAATTATTGAAGGTGCCACAGAACAAGACAAGGCTTTAGGTAAAGCAGGTGAAGTTGTTTCTATTGCATCGCCAAGCGATACAGCCGTACAAATTACAAGCATACTTAATAACGACGATAAATGGCATGAGTATCAATCAAGCGGCTTAAAACGTGTAAAAGCATTTTATGACGAAAGCCACATGTTTGCCCGATACGACAAGCTTTATAAGGATACAATGTCATGGCCGGAATAGGTTTTGAGATACGAAAAATTCTCAAAAAAAATACCCTCCTCTCTGTTTTTGAAGCCTATAGCTACGCTGGTCTCATTGGTTCAGGCCCTTGGTTATTGTCAATCATCGCACTAATGCTTATTGGTATTTTAAGCCTTGGAATAGTATTACCTAAGCTGTTAATTATTCAGTTTCTAACCCTGATAACTTACATGATGGCGGCCTCGTTAATATTAACTGGCGGCTTACAGCTTATGCTAACGCGCTTTGTGGCAGATTTATTTTTTACAAAAGACGACGACTCAGTACTCCCCAATTTACTTGGTGCGCAACTTATTACAACGATTGGTGCATTACTGGTTGGATTTGCTGTTTGGCCATTTTTACCTTTACCCGTTGTAACCAAGATTATTATTTTAGGTGGCTTTGTTAGCCTTTGTAATCAATGGCTTGGTGCTATATTTTTATCGGGTATGAAAGAGTATCGGCTTATTTTAATCACTATGCTCAGCGGGTACGCGTTTATGGTGCTACTTGCATTATTACTACGTGACTGGCAATTAGATGGACTCTTTTTTGCTTTTTTTGCAGGTGAGGCACTGTTATTTTTTAGTTTTTTATTCATGATTATTCGTCGCTACCCAGGTAATAAACTAATAAGCTTCGACTTTATGAGTCGAAAAAAAGTCTATTACATGCTGTTCTTTTGCGGGCTATTTTACAATATTGGCGTTTGGGCAGATAAAATTTTGTTTTGGTTTTCACCAAGTACATCCATACATATTATAGGCCCCCTTAGAGCTAGCCCAATTTACGATCTCCCCATATTTTTGGCCTATTTATCAATTATCCCCGGCATGGCGGTATTTTTAGTAAGAATGGAAACTGACTTTGTAGAACAATATGACCGGTTTTATTCTGCGATAAGGGGTGGCTCCTCGCTCGAAGAAATTTACTTTTTAAAAGACAACATGATAACGACAGCCCGAGGTGGCTTGTACGACATATTTAAAATTCAAGGCATTACTGTTGCATGTTTACTATTGTGGGGCGAGCAAATTCTTACCTACATTGGGATTGATCCTAACTATAAAACACTACTTTTTATTGATGTAGTAGGCGTAGGCGTGCAGGTAATATTTTTATCTATTCTCAATATTTTGTTCTATCTTGATAAGCGCTTTACTGTGTTGGTTCTTTCGGGCCTATTTTTAGCATTAAACATTGTGCTTACGTATTTATCTATTGCACTTGGGCCACAGTTTTATGGCTACGGATTTGCCCTTTCTACAATAATTACTTCTGTAGTTGGCTTGTTTTGGTTATCTAGGCAGTTTGAAGACCTAGAATACGAAACGTTTATGTTGCAATAAAAACACTTACACCTAATAAAAAGTAGCTAATATATTTATTGTTTATTAGGTGTAAACTTTATTTACTTACCCAGCGGGCTTTAAAACCACGTGTATCTACATGTATAAATGCCCCTCGGTGCGGTTTAGGGCCATAAACGCCCAACCCACCTAATAAGCCTTTAAATGATTCGCGTCTGGCTAAAGACTCTACAATATTTGCCATCACTTTTGCATCTTCAATAGTGTATTTTGCATCTTTATTAATATCATCCATACGGTAATTTCCATCGTTATCGATAAAAATATCTGCTGCGTCCCCAAACACATGACGGCTCAGTTTCACATTCCCAATGGCTTTATTGTAATAAGGTGTTCGGTAACCACTCATCACCACCATGTTACTAACTGGAATGCCTTCTAAAATTAGTTCCTTACGAATCATTTCTAACTTTAGCAGCAGTTTATTTTGTAAAAAAAGATACTTGGGATGATTGCTTTTTTGCTTACTCACAAATTCTTTTAAAGAAAAGTGAGGCGATAATTTGGTACTTTCATTCTCTGGGGTCACTTCAACAAACCCGTCAGGAACAATATAGTGCTTTGAATCTTTTATTTGCGATGGCTTTGGGTAGTGCCCTATTTGGTAATATTTTAGCTTTCCGCCCTCTACTCTATCGGCAGGTACTTTTACAAACACGTTAATTTTCATACGCTGTTTTTTATTTGGCGATTCAATTATTACCGATGTTAAGCCGGGAGTATCCGGTGCCTGCCATTGCCAACGGTTAGTATCATTTAGCATGAACTTTTCATCGCTAATTAATGTGTAAGCATCGGGTGATTGCGCATATAGCACTTCAAATTCAACCTGCTCATTGGGCATTACAAACACCGAAAAAAGTGAGTATGGCATGACAATATCGTTAATTTTTAAACTAAATTCTGCATCCTCAAAAACAGGCCTGTTTTGTATATCAACAACCTGATGAGCCGTTTTAGCAGGCTGAGAAGCAAATAAATGCGTACTAAGCAGAGTAGTCAGCATACTAATTAATAAAATACCGATTAATTTCATATTACCTCTCATTATTTACTTTCTAATAATGCTGCAATAACCGACTGGTTATCATTTTTTATGAGTGCTTTTTGATCGCGTTTGTAAATATCATCTCTAAAATTAACGAGCTTGTTTTCATCCACCCACGCAGTCCAATAAACTAAATGAATAGGTAATGGCTCGTCCAAATAAAATGTTTGTGTGCTGTTTTCATTTCGTGCATCGTTAACTTGTGCCAATGCATGCTCTTCACCTTGGTGTTTAATTATTTCTTGAGCAAGTGAAAAAGGGTCTTCAATTCTTATGCAGCCATGCGATAGCGCACGTCTTGTTTGGCTAAATCGCTGCTTTGCAGGTGTATCATGAACATATATAGCCTCGGGGTTAGGGAACAAATATTTTACTTCACCAAGGGGATTTTTTTCACCCGCACGCTTCACTAAAAAATGGTCAAACTGATAAGGCTTAATTGAATCCCAATCAATATTATTTGAGTTAACTGTTTGTGAGTCTATGTAGCTGTTTTTTCTGATTTCAATATTGTTTTTAACAAGGTAATCAGGATCTTCTGCTACTTTAGGGGCTATTTCCCTAGTAGCAATTGAAATAGGTATGCGCCACTCAGGATTAACAACAAATTTTTCTATTTCATCACTAAATGCCGGTGTTTCCCAGCTAGGTTTGCCAACAATCACGTTGTTTTGAAGTTTAACATCACCTACTTTCACATAACGCAACTGATACTCAGGAATATTTACATACACGTACTGTTCATCGCTCGAACCGGCAAAGTTGGTAATGCGATAAAAGTTTAACTTTAGCTTATTGAGTTTTTGCTCAGCTGAAATATTAAGTTTAGCAAACGTGTTTTTGCCAACTCGTCCATCAACGTTTAAGCCATGGCGATGTTGAAACTGCTTTACAGCGCGCTCAATATGTTCATCAAAAATGCACGGCGCTTTAGTGCATACGTTAGTGAGTAAATCTTGTTCTTGAAATAAACGCATAGCGAGTAAACTTACCGCTTTACTGTTACTACCTAGTTCAAGCAACTCGCTGGCGGGTAAAGAAATAAACCCACCGCGATTCACTATTTCTTGGTACCAATTAATCGCTTTTTCAGTACGCTTTATTAATTGGGCTGAGTATTGATCAAAGTAATAGCTATCTTTAGTTTGCGTGTAGCGCTGCGAGCTGTAGGTGGTCAGTGATGAGCTGGCAAGTAAAACACCATCAAGATCATCATTCGCGAGTAAAGGTGAAGCAAACATGCTTGCTAAGCTCACAAACAAAGCCCCTTTCAAAGTAGCTTTGTTTGTTTTGGTAAAACCTTTTTTTGTAAATAATCCCTTCACGGTGCGCCCCTCGCTAAATAGTGTTGATAAATGCATGTGTACTTGCCGTTTAATTATCAACGAGAGGTGCAACGTCAGTGCCAAAAACAAACTCAACACTAAGACACTGAAAAGGTTAGGCTTATTAAAATAAAATCATTTCATTTAAGTTACAATACAAACTACTTGTGTAATAAATATACTCAAGTGTGTAAAGTTGCTATGTCGATTAATCGCTTAAAAACGCTAAAAAACCACGTTCGTATCTGCTTAAATACTTAGTCTTGCGAGGTAACGTAAGTGACTCACGCCACGCATTTTGAGCTGCTTCATCTTCTTTACACAGTGTAATTAAATCAGGGTGAACATAAGATTTGCGTGCTATTGCTGGGGTATTACCTAATTGCTGAGATACACAATCGAGCATGCTTTTTAAGGTAAGTGCGCCTTTGGCTTTAGCGAGCTGCTTAAAAGCAATAACGCTTGCTCGCCAGGTTCTAAAATGTTTTGCACTAAACTCCTCCCCCATTATGTGCTGTATATATTGGTTTATTTCGCTCGATGTTACGTTAGTGCGCTCACCTTCACTTATATACTGAAATAGATGTTGCCCAGGTAAGTCTTGTAAGTCTTTAATTACATGGCTTAGTACTCTGTCGGTAATGTTAACCTCACGCTCTTTTCCAGATTTAGCCCGGTATTTTAACTGAATATTTTTCCCAGTCAGCTTTGCGTGTCGGGTGCGTAAGGTTGTAGCGCCAAAGCTTTTGTTTTGTTTTACGTTTCGCTCGTTACCGACTCTAAGTGCCCCTAAGTCCATAAGCCTAACTACTGCAGCTAATGTACGTTCTACATTAAGCTCACTGCCTTGTAAGTCTGACTCCAAGCGAGCTCTCAATAAAGGAAGTTTATGGCCAAATACACCACAAGCCTGGTATTTTTTGGCTTCTTGCTGAGCTCTAAACTCTGGGTGGTATCGGTATTGTTTTCTCCCTTTACTGTCAAACCCTGTCGCTAAAATATGTCCGTTTTCTTCGGGGCAAAACCATGCGCTTTTATACGCAGGCGGAAATGCTAAGCCATTCAAACGCTCAATAACCGCTTCATCTTTTATTACTTTGCCAATAGGGTCGAAATACTGCCATTGCTTGTTTTTAAGCTTTCGAGTGATACCAGGTAAATTATCATCCACATAAATTAACTTCATAATCACTGCACTCCGTTTTGATCAATGACAGCCTATAAAACATTTAAACTAACATATTCAAATAACCTTAAACTGAACACTATTATTGATATACAATCAAAAATTAAGCAATAATGTTTAAAGTGCATACGTTATTGTAACTCTACTGATATTCCCTTTTTTGGATGTGTTATTTATAAGGAGCATTTAATGGCTTTTGATTACGGATCAATCGATCTTGGACTAAAAAACCCTTTTAAACTAGAAGGTAAAGTAAAGGCTGTAAGAGGGCTGATTGAGGCTGTTGTGGGTGTTAGCCTGTTAGTTACCGCATCTAGCTCTGTAAAAGACGATGCTACCGCAGGTTGGATTTTGATGATATTTGGCATGTTAATACTCGCGCTAGGTATTCGTACCTTATCTGGCGGTATATATGCCACACTTAAGTACTTTGTAGGAAGAAATCACCCTACATCGCTGGCGTTTAACTTTAGTAAATCGCAAACCTCAACTGCACAAGAAGAAAAAAACGAAGTAGCCTACACAGCACAAACATTAGAGGAAATGCTTGTTGGGCGCAAAAACAGTACGTTCAAAGAACCAAACGGCTTTTTATCTCGCTTACTACACAGCTTAATACCAAAACTATTATTTCTACCCTATCCAATACGTAATGTTGCCCAACGTTTATTTGGCTCATGGGTTAGCACGCTGGTTGCACTTATTGCTTATGCGTTGGTTGCATTTGTATCACTGTCAGGCTTTACAGGCGAAGCAGGAGAACTTGCTTTTCCGATATATAGCGCAATTTTAATGTTTTACGTGCTGTTTTCTTGGCGTTCGTCTGGCAAACCCATTTCACGAAATGCCGAAAAAAACATTGAAGCCTTGGGTACGGGTGCGCTTGCTAAAATCATTTCCTTATCGTTTATATTACCCATTGCTATAGGGCTTTCTATGTCGTGGCTAATGCAAGAGCAACGCATTAGTAAACAACAAATAGACAACTGGCTAGAACAATTACCTAGCCTTAATGCTGGGCTGTATTTAACAGCCATTATTATACTCGCTACACTAAGTTGCGCCCTTGTGTTTGTAATGATTAAAGCTCGTTTAAATATTGTGACCCCCACTGCCGAGGTATCAGAACTGAGAGAGAACTGGCAAGAGTCTGTTCATCCCGATGAAATTTTTATAAACCTTGATAATTTAGTGATGGCAAACCGTCGTTACAAAGAAGTACCTAATAGGGTTTACCGTGAGCTAGATCCTAAATTACAAGAGCAAATTGAAGGCAAAGGCGGCTTTAAAGGTGAAATGATTCAAGAAATCCAACCTAAACTGCACACGATGGATTTAGGTAAGCACTTTAGTCTTTCGCGTTTAATTGCGTTAATTAGCGGTAACTTACTTTATATTGTAGCGCTTACTTTTACCGTATTACTTGCCTACTCGTTTATTAATATTTACCACTATATTAATGCAGCAAATATAAATAGCATTGAGCAAGCGTTTAATAATCAAAATATTATTGAGTTTAGTGAACTGTTAATGGCAAGTGTTCACTTATTACTGATTGGTGTATTAATTAAAGCCTTTGCCCAGTTGCTAAGCAACAGTGCACACTTGTTTTTTGCCGAAATGCAATTTGAATCTTTACTGGTATATTTTAAATGCGAAGGCACATTTACTGAGTCAAAAATATCAACAGGTACAGGTATTCACGATAGCACTCGTTCAGAAAACACCTTAGTGCGCAGCAGCATAACACCTTGGGTGATTGTTTCGCGTGTCGTTTCGACAACCTTTGCCGCAACAGGTATGAAAAACCTTGAGCATCCTCGCCATATTATGGAAATGCACAAAGATGAAGGTCAATTACAAGCAATCAAAAAAGATGTAATCGCCTTTTTGAAAGACCGCGAATCCATAGCCTCTATTACGAGTGAACGCGATTTAGGTAATGCATCTCAACTACATCAGTTGAATCAACAAACTCGCGCAATGCCTATGCAACCTACTCTAACTAAAGACGATGAAGAAGCCGCTGGCTTTTTACGTCAAGAAGACGACTTGGCGTCTGAGCCAAAAAAATAGCATTTTCAGATAAATGCCACCTGTATAATTGGGTGGCATTTTTTATTTACCTAAATATGCCCCACCGCTATGTAACGTCTAAATTAAACTAAAAGCGTGCAATAACATGATTAATATTTGATTAGCCCACAAAGCCCTTGCTTTATGTGTTAAAACACAAATAATGAAACATTAATCACAGGGTAAGAATGAGGAAAATGAGTTACATACTAACCACCCAATGTGCCGACGATGTGGGCTTAATTGCTAAAATCACCGGGCTTTGTCATCAAAATAACTTGAACATTACTCGTAATAACGAATTTGTAGACAAAGACGCCAAACGTTTCTTTATGCGCACTGAGCTGACGGGGCAACCACAAAGTGACTTTTTAGAGCAGCTACGCGCTTTATTACCTGAAGGCGCCAAACTTGCATTGCACGACGATGCAAAAACTAAAGTGGTGCTGCTTGCCACCAAAGAAGCACACTGCTTAGGTGGTATGCTATTAAAACAGTTTGAGCAAACACTTAATATTGAAGTGCTAGCTGTTATTGCTAACTACCCTGATTTAGAACCACTTGCTAAAGGGTTTGGTGTGCCATTTCATGTGGTATCGCATGTTGGGCTAAGCCGAAGTGAACATGACCAACAAGTAGGTGACTTAATTGCTAGTTATAACCCAGATATAATTGGTTTAGCCAAGTATATGCGTATTTTAAGCCCTGAATTTGTAGGCCGCTTTGACGGTAAAATTATTAATATTCATCACTCTTTTTTACCCGCATTTATTGGTGCAAAACCGTATCATCAGGCATTTGAGCGCGGCGTAAAAATTATTGGTGCAACGGCTCACTTTGTAAATAATGAATTAGATGAAGGCCCAATTATTTTGCAAGACGTGACAAGTGTTACGCATGCTAACACGGCTGAAATGATGGCAAAAATGGGTAAAGACGTTGAAAAAACAGTTTTTTGTAAAGCGTTGCAACTCGCTTCAGAGCACAAGCTATTTATAAATGGTAATAAAACCGTGGTATTTAGCTAACGCTTATAAACCTTTGTAGTTACCCCGCGTTAATTTTATAAAAAAAGCCAGCTTAGCTGGCTTTTTATTGTTCGCATATAATAAGTAATTATGGCGTGTAATACGTAGGAGACTCAGGCCCTACCGGCATGCCAAGTAAAAATACCCACACATAAAACAAAATGACCCAGCCAATAAAAAATATAATGCTGTATGGCAGCATGGTGGCAACCAGAGTACCTATCCCCATATCTTTTTTGTACTTAACAGCCACAGCAAGGATTAAACCAAAGTAACTCATCATCGGGGTTATTAAGTTTGTTACCGAGTCACCAATACGGTAAGCCGCTTGAATAGTTTCTGGCGCGTAACCGATTAGCATAAGCATAGGAACAAAAATAGGCGCTGTAATCGCCCATTGCGCTGACGACGAGCCTAAGCTTAGGTTTACTAGTGCACACATTAAAATAAACAATACAAATACTTCAGGACCTGTCAGGTTTAAAGCTTGTAAAAGCGCCGCACCATTTATAGCTAAAATAGTGCCTAAATTAGTCCACTTAAAGAATGCTACAAACTGAGCCGCAAAAAATACCAAAACAATATATAACCCCATTGAGCTCATACTTTTACTCATGGCGTTAATAACATCTTTATCGTTTTTCATAGTGCCAACAACACGGCCATACACAAAACCAGGAATACTAAATGTCACAAATATAATAACCACAATCCCTTTTAAAAAAGGAGAACCCGCAACTTCACCGGTTGCAGGGTTTCGTAAAATGCCATCGTCAGGAACGATGGTCCAAGCAAGTAATAAAGAGACTGCTAATAAAGAAACGCCAGCCCATTTTAGACCCGATTTTTCTTGTTGAGTAAGGGTGTCTATGCTGTTTTGAGACAGATCAATACCGGCTTCGTCTGGGTTATATTTACCTAAACGTGGCTCAACTATTTTTTCAGTCACCAAAGTACCTAGTACTGAAATTAATAGCACCGATATCATCATAAAATACCAGTTTGCCTCTGCGCCAACAACATAGGTTGGGTCGATCATTTGAGCCGCAGGAGTTGTAATACCAGCAAGAAGTGGGTCAATAGTTCCTAATAATAAGTTAGCACTATAGCCACCCGACACGCCTGCAAATGCAGCGGCAAGGCCAGCTAAAGGATGACGTCCTAAACTGTGAAAAATCATCGCTGCGAGTGGAATTAAAACCACATAACCTAGCTCTGAGGCGGTATTAGACATAATAGCGGCAAACACCACCATAAACGTAACTAAACGTTTAGAAGCGCCCATTACCATGCCTCGCATGGCTGCAGAGAGCAAACCCGAGTGCTCAGCAACGCTTACACCAAGTAGTGCAACCAACACGGTACCTAAGGGTGCAAACCCCGTAAAGTTAGTGACAAGCCCAGCCATAATGCGCTGTAAACCTTCAGCGCTTAATAAGCTTACGACTTCAATAACGCCATCAGCGTCGCGCCCTGGCGCACCTACCGGGCGAGGGTCTATCGCACTTAATCCAAACCAATCTGCAATACCGCTAAACACAACAATTGCCACTGCAAATATTGCAAATAGTGTAATTGGATGAGGCAGCATATTGCCTAAAAATTCGACGGTGGCTAAAAACCGATTAAACAACCCCTTATTTGGGTTGTTGCTAGGTGAGTGTGTGGAGTCTGTCATACCCTGCTCTTAAAGTTATAAAATTGCCGTAACCTAGCATTATTTGTAATTTAGATCATGTATAAAAGGTGAATGGTTTGTGAGTAAAGTCAAAAAACACAAAAGGAGGAATAGGTATTAAGCCTGTTTTTTATCAGTAAAAGATAAAAAAGCATAAATGCTAAGCAGACGCTGCCTAGAGGAGCTAACCTACGCCTGCTCTAAATTTAGCGAGTTTCAAAACATAACCGTCAATATACTCTTGCGCTAAAATACCAATTCAAAATAGCGGGTAAAATTATAACGGTAATAAATCGCTTCAAAGCCGTTAAACCATTATTGAGCTGGCTCAATAGGCTCTAGTTGTAATTTAGCAGCGATCAGTACGGCTTGTGTTCGGTTATAGACACCGAGCTTTCTAAAAATTGCGGTAATGTGTGCTTTTACTGTTGCTTCTGAAATATGCAACTCATAAGCAATTTGCTTATTGAGTAATCCTTCATGCAAATATTGTAAAACGCGGTATTGCTGAGGTGTAAGAGAAGCGACTTGCGCTGCAATTTCTCTGTCTTCACCTTCAATTTCGGCTACTTTGTTTTTAAGCTCTTTTGGCAGCCATGTATCACCTTCAAGTATTTGGTTAATTGCATTGGCAATATCGTCCGATGACGATGATTTGGGAATGAACCCCATAGCACCATAACCCATGACTTTAGAAACAATATTAACGTCTTCACTGCCTGAAACCACAGCAATAGGTAAACTTGGGTACTCTTCTCGGATACGAATAAGACCATACAAATCACCATTACCTGGCATATGAAGGTCTAGCAGTAATATATCAAGATCTTCTTGCTCGCTTAGCACTTGCAGTGTGCTATCAAAATCTGACGACTCGAACACTTCTAGCCCTTCAAATTTTGCGCTCAGTGCGCCCTTTAGTGCTTCACGAAATAACGGATGATCGTCCGCTATTAAAAACTGACTCATGGTTCACTCCTAAAAATTCGGCTGATACTTATTACTAAGTAACAGCCGATATACTACGTTTAGAATTAACTTGTAATCAAGCTTTTAACGTGTATTTATCGATTTAATCGATTATCGATAAGTTCATCCACTACCGACGGATCAGCAAGGGTTGACGTATCACCCAATTGCTCGTGCTCATTGGCAGCAATTTTGCGCAAAATTCGACGCATTATTTTACCTGAGCGTGTTTTAGGTAAACCCGGAGACCATTGAATCATATCTGGAGAGGCTATTGGGCTGAGCTCTTTACGAACCCAATTACGAACCGCTGTTGTAAGCTCATCACTCACCGTGACCCCTTCGTTAGGCGTAATATAAACATAAATGCCTTGGCCTTTGATATTATGCGGGTAACCTACTACTGCAGCCTCTGCCACAGCTTCATGGGCAACTAATGCGCTTTCTATTTCAGCAGTGCCTAAACGGTGCCCCGATACATTGAGTACATCATCAACACGCCCTGTTATCCAGTAATAGCTATCTTCATCACGACGACAACCATCACCGGTAAAGTAAACGCCAGGGTATGCACTAAAGTAAGTTTGTTCAAAACGCTCATGGTCACCATAAACGGTACGCGCTTGTGATGGCCAGCTATCTAAAATAACTAAATTGCCGTCAACCGCGCCCTCTAGTGTATTTCCCTCTGCATCATAAAGTGCCGGAGCAATACCAAAAAATGGATGGGTTGCAGAACCCGGCTTCGTGTCTGTAGCACCAGGTAGTGGCGTGATCATAATGCCACCTGTTTCTGTTTGCCACCAGGTATCCACAATTGGACAATTAGATTTACCTATACTCTCGTAGTACCAGTTCCATGCCTCTGGGTTAATTGGCTCACCTACTGAACCCAAAATACGTAAACTATCGCGATGTGAAGTTGCGGTAGGCTCATCACCTTTGGCCATTAATGCTCGAATCGCTGTAGGCGCAGTATATAAAATAGTGACACCATGCTTATCAACCACCTCACCCATTCTTCCTGCGCTTGGGTATGTAGGTACGCCTTCAAATACAACTTGTGTACAGCCATTCACCAGCGGTCCGTATGCAATATAACTGTGCCCAGTGATCCAACCTACATCGGCACTACACCAATACACATCATCATCTTGTAAATCAAATACGTACTCGTGAGTCATTGACGCATAAACTAAATAACCGCCAGTTGTGTGTACAACCCCTTTAGGTTGGCCTGTTGAACCTGATGTATACAAAATAAATAGCGGATCTTCTGCGTTCATTGGCTCTGGTTCACACTGCGCTGGCAAGTCAACGACTAAGTCGTGCCACCAAATATCGTGATCGTGCCAATCAACTTCACCACCTGTTAACTGATGTACAATCACGTGCTCAATAGTGGTTACAGAATCTTGTAATACGGCTTCATCAACATTCGCTTTTAATGGCACGCAGTTACCTGCACGTCGGCCTTCATCAGATGTAATGACCACTTTCGCACCTGAGTCTTTAATACGGTCAGCTATTGCCGAAGGTGAAAAGCCACCAAATACAACTGAGTGAATTGCACCAATGCGAGCACACGCTTGCATAGCATAAATAGCCTGCGGGGTCATTGGCATGTAAATAGCAACTCGGTCACCTTTTTGCACACCTAGCTTTTTTAAACCATTAGCAAATTTGGCCACTTCATCGTGTAATTGCTGATACGTAATATTTTCGCTTTGTGACGGGTCATCACCTTCCCAAATAAGTGCAATTTTATCGGCTTTGGTTTTTAAATGACGATCAATACAATTATAAGAGGCATTTAAGAAACCATCTTCATACCATTTGATACTGATGTGCCCTTTATCAAAAGAGGTGTTTTTAACTTTAGTATAAGGAGTAGACCAATCGAGGCGTTGCCCATGCTCTCGCCTGAAGCTTTCGGGGTCATTAATTGACTGCTGGTACATCGAATTATATTTATTTTTATCAACGAGTGTTGTGTCTTTTATATGATTAGGAACAGGATAGATACTTTGTGACATCTTAGTCTCCGTTTAAATTACTTGCCTTAGGCTCTTAACAAGGATTACTCAGCAGTGCTTTATTAAGTATTAGACCTTAGTTGTACTCGCCTCCATATTACTAATTTGTACTATATAATTAATAAGCTTAAATATTTTTACCTAAACAATACATGATGTTAAATAAAGGTAGCAAAAGATTACTTCACTGTTAAACCTTAGTCTTATAGACCAATAGATAATTGAGTAAACACTACACATATCTAAAGTATTTGTGTTGAACAATTAAGCAAATCTAAAAACTATTGCATGCATTGTTTAAAAATTAAAAGAATATTTATTAACACTGAACAGACTCACACTATTTATTTTTATTCGTAATCTATACCTGTAGCAAGTATTGGCAAAAACGAGTAAAAAATTATAAACAACAAGTAGCCTAAACAAGGGATACCAGTATGAAAATAACTCCATTAAAAACACTCGCAGCAAGCGCTGTTTTATGTGCACTATCAAGCACTACTTATGCGGCTACAGCTGCAAAGATTGGTGACACAGAGTTCACTTACGGCGGATATATTAAACTCGACACGATGTGGAGTGATTATTCAGCGGGTGCCTCTGCTGGTACAAGCGTTGGTCGTGACTTTTATGTACCCAGTACTTTAACTGTAGGTGATGATGACAGCTCAGACGCAGTATTTGATATGCATGCGCGTCAATCGCGTTTTAATTTTGGTACGTCGACCTTGCTAGATAACGGTAAAAAAATTAACAGCAAGATTGAAATTGATTTTCTTGCCTCAGCCGCAGGTGGTAATGAACGCGTATCAAACTCTTTCGCTCCACGCATCCGCCACGCTTTTATAACCTACGACGGATGGTTATTTGGCCAAACATGGTCAAACTTTCAAAACGTAGGCGTTCTTCCTGAAACGTTAGACTTTGTAGGCCCTGCTGAAGGCACAGTGTTTGTTCGCCAAGCTCAAATTAAATACACAACAGGTGCGTGGTCTTTCTCATTAGAAAACCCTGAAAGCACAATCACAACAACAGGCGGAGCACGCGTTGCAACTGATGATGCTTCGCTTCCTGATTTTACCGCACGATACACACACAAAGCAGACTGGGGTAACCTTGTTGTAACCGCACTTGCTCGCCAATTAACGTATAAAGTGGGCGGTATTGATGCTGATGAAACGTCATTTGGCGTAAGTGCATCGGGTATGTTTAAAGTAGGCGACGACAACATTAAATTTATGCTGACACAAGGTAAAGGTTTAGGCCGATATGTAGGTTTAAATGTTGCTCATGGTGCCGTACTCAATGGTGATGAGTTAGATGCAATCGACTCAACGTCTGGCTTTGTTGCTTATCAGCATAAATGGAGCAGCCAATGGCGTTCAACATTCCTTTACTCATTCTTTTCAGCTGACAACAACACTGATTTGTTGAGCATTTCAGGTGATCCAACTGAATCAACGCAAAGCTATAGCGCAAATATTTTATACTCTCCGGTTAAACGCCTAACATTTGGTGCAGAGTTAAAACATGCTGAGAGAGAAACTCAGAGCGGTATTGATGGTGATTTAGACCGCTTACAATTCTCTGTTAAATACGCTTTTTAGTTTAAAGTCTACTCCATAAATTAAGCGGCTTAGGCCGCTTTTTTTTATGCGTATAACTTTAAATTTGGTTAATAAACCTCTTAATTAAACCCTACATAATTTTAAAATAAACCTAAGGGTATTAATTAAGCTGGCCCAAATTAGTTAAAAGATAAATAAACCACAACAATGCAATTGCAATTGCAAATCAATATCATTTAGATTAGCATAAGTTCCAATTTTTTAACGAACTGGAACCGATATGTCGTCCCCTACTATTTTGCGTTTGTCTAAACTAAGCATTGTTACTTCTTTAATTTTATCTGGAAATACGTTTGCGCAGGAGTTAAAAACTAACAACGAGTCATTAGAGAAAATAGCCGTATATGGCCAGCATCATAAAAACTACATTACCGAAGATGCGCAGTCTGCAACTAAGTTAGGCCTATCAATAAAAGAAACCCCACAAAGTATTTCGGTTGTTTCGCGCGCATTAATGGACGATTTTTCGTTAGATGATATTAACTCCGTTCTTGAAAGCACACCCGGTGTAACGGTGGAGCAAATAGAAACAGATCGGACTTACTTTAAAGCCCGTGGATTTGAAATCACAAACTTTCAAGTAGATGGCTTGGGTATTCCACAAAGTTCGGGGTCAATTCAAGGCTCATTAGATACCTCTATTTACGACCGTGTTGAAATTGTTCGTGGGGCTAACGGTTTAATGACCGGTGCAGGAAACCCTTCTGCAACAGTGAACATGGTACTTAAAAAACCGACCTACATAACACAAGCGCATGCATCTGTATCTTATGGCTCCTGGAATAACAAACGACTAGAGGTTGATGTTTCGACTCCAATAAACGATGAGCACGCTGTACGCGCGGTATTTACTAAGCATAAAGCAGAATCTTACTTGGACCGTTACGAAACTGACAAAACAATAGGTTACTTAGCCTATGAAGGTAAATTAACAGATGATACAACACTAAGTCTCAACTACGTTAATCAACAAAAAGATGCCGATAGCCCGCTTTGGGGAGCATTACCCCTTTACTACACTGATGGCTCAGCCACTGATTACGATGCATCTACTAGTACTGCATCAGATTGGTCATATTGGGACAACAGTGCTGAACAGGTCTATGTAACACTTGAGCAAAACTTATCAGCAACTTGGGTAGCAACCGCCCGTTATGCACACATTGAAAACGAGCAAGATTCAGAGCTGTTTTATGTTTATGGCACACCCGATAGAGAAACAGGTCTAGGCCTTACAGGTTACGCAAGCCGTTATGATTACGAGGATAAACACGACCTGTTTGATCTATACGCTAGTGGTAAGTTTGATTTATTTGGCCAAGAGCACGACCTATCATTTGGTGTTAGCCAAGCAAACATGGATTATAACGAGCAGTCACTATACGATTACACAACGGGTAATGGCTTTCCTGCCATGCCATCGCTTGATACATGGAATGGCGTAGCGCCAGAAGCAACACTTGCAGATGGTTTAAACGGCAGTGATATTGAAAACAAGCAGCAATCTGCTTATATATCTACTCGCATAAAACTTAGTGACCCACTAAGTGTGCTTGCAGGTGTTCGTTACACCGACTGGGAAACAAAAGGCACTGCGTATGGAGTAGTGCAAACACGAGATGACAGTGAAGTTATTCCTTATATAGGTGCGGTTTACGACTTTACAGATTCACTCTCAGCCTACGCAAGCTATACCGAAACATTCGTGCCCCAGGAAGAGCTGGATATAAACGCTGAGCAACTTGCCCCCATTACAGGCAAAAGTAGCGAAATAGGTTTAAAAGCACAGCTTTTAGAAGACCAAGTGTTTTTAACGTTGGCGTACTTTGATGCTAAACAAGAAGGCCTTGCTGTTGCACTACCTGATTCATTACCGAGTGATACGCGCTACTATGCTGCTGATGGCATTAGTAGTGACGGTTTTGAGGTAGAACTAAGCGGTAAACTTACTGAGAGTTTAAGCACTAGCGTAAGCTTCAGTAATCTAAGCATTAAAGGTGACGATTTAGTAAAAGACTACACACCAGAAAATCAATTAAAACTTGCCGCTACTTATCAGGTACCGTTTTTTGAAGGCTTAACATTTGGTGCAAACTATCGCTGGCAAGGTTCGGTGAGCCGTGTACAAGTCTTTGACGCAACGGGTACAGCACTTGTAACAACAAACCAAGGTGCTTATGGTATTCTTGATTTGATGGCTAACTACAAGATTACTCAAAACGTAGGTGTTACTTTTAACGTAAATAACACCACCGACGAAAAGTATTTGCATAGCTTATTTTGGGCGCAAGGTTACTACGGAGCGCCGCGTAACTATGCCTTATCTGTTAACTGGCAACTGTAAAGTTAATTATAAGTATATTTTAATCACACAATTTAAGCGACACAGCTTTTGTGTCGTTTTTCATTTTTAAAACTGTAGTTACAAAACCGCCATAGTGTTAATACAGTAAACCCGATGCTATTAAGGCTTAATAACCTAAAAACAGCACGTTTAGTTAGGCGAATTAATAACGACTTAATAAATGCTTTCACACAAAAAAACGCTAACCATTACTGGCTAGCGTTTTTGTAAAGCTCGGGTCAAATCAAGCTTGAAGAACGTTTTAAACCTTAAAGGTCAGCGTCATTACCAAGTACATCTTCGCCATCTTCTGGTTCAATTGTCGCTTTAAGCAATAACATATCGCGTAGTTTGCCTTCAATTTCGTTTGCAATTTCTACGTTTTCTTTTAAGAATTTAATTGAATTGTTTTTACCTTGTCCTACCTTGTTACCATTGTAGCTGTACCAAGCACCTGCTTTTTCAACAATTTTGTGCTTAACACCTAAATCAATTAGCTCGCCTTGCTTAGAAATACCTTCACCATACATGATAATAAATTCGGCTTGTTTAAACGGAGGCGCTACTTTGTTTTTAACAATTTTAACGCGCGTTTCGTTACCAACAACTTCATCACCTTCTTTCACCGAACCAATACGACGAATATCAATACGAACTGATGCGTAAAACTTAAGCGCGTTACCACCGGTTGTTGTTTCTGGGTTACCAAACATTACACCAATTTTCATACGAATTTGGTTAATGAAAATACATAATGTATTTGAACGTTTAATATTACCCGTAAGCTTACGTAATGCTTGCGACATTAAACGTGCTTGTAAGCCCATGTGCGAGTCGCCCATGTCGCCTTCAATTTCAGCTTTAGGTGTTAGGGCTGCAACTGAATCGACAATCACAACATCTACAGCACTTGAACGCACTAACATGTCACAAATTTCTAACGCTTGCTCACCCGTATCTGGTTGAGAAACTAACAGCTCATCAATGTTAACACCTAGCTTTTGAGCGTATACAGGATCTAGAGCATGCTCAGCATCAACAAAGGCACATGTTTTACCTTCTTTTTGAGCTTGTGCGATAACTTGCAAAGTCAGTGTTGTTTTACCTGAAGATTCAGGACCATATACTTCAACAATACGACCCATTGGTAAACCGCCTATGCCTAAAGCAATGTCGATCCCTAATGAACCTGTAGATACTGCATCAATGTTCAGGGCTTTATTGTCGCCCAGCTTCATGATTGAACCTTTACCAAATTGACGCTCAATTTGTGATAGTGCAGCGTCTAACGCTTTTTGTTTGTTATCGTTCATTTTGTTCTCCAAATCCGGCTAATGCGAACAAGTATACTGTATGAAACCACAGTATCAAGCGAAATTTATAAATTTATCTTTTCAATTGTATTTTTCAAAGCAAATTCAATAGCCTGCATTCTAACTTGGGCTCTATCACCACTAAATATTTGCTTAAATGTAAATTGTTTATCTGCAATTTGTAGGCAAAACCATACAAAACCCACTGGCTTATCTTGTGTTGCTCCACCCGGCCCTGCTATCCCCGATATAGCAATAGCAACGTCAACATTAGCAATATTTTTTGCACCCAACGCCATTTCTTTTACGGTTTGCTCGCTCACAGCACCATACTGCTCTAACGTACTCGTCGCTACATTGAGTAGTTCGTGCTTTGCCTCATTGCTATAAGTAACAAATGCACGCCCTAAATAGAGCGAGCTGCCAGGTGTGTCTGTTAGTGCATAACTCACTCCACCACCTGTGCATGATTCAGCAGTAGTGATCCATAAGCATTTATCCGTTAAAATAACACCTAATTTCGCAGCAAGTGTTTTAATCTCTTGATGTAATTCCATATTCAGCCTTTGGGTAAATACATGTCGTTTGATCTTTTTGCACCACACACTATAAAACAACAAACCCCTATGATGCAGCAGTATCTAAAAATAAAATCAGAGCATCGCGATATTTTATTGTTTTATCGTATGGGTGATTTTTATGAGCTTTTCTTTGACGACGCAAAACGTGCAGCTCAATTGCTCGATATTTCGCAAACTCAACGCGGCAAAGCCGGTGGCGACCCTATTCCTATGGCAGGTGTGCCTTATCATGCCGTAGAAAACTACCTAGCTCGTTTAGTACAAATGGGCGAATCAGTTGCTATTTGTGAACAAGTTGGCGACCCCGCAACCAGTAAAGGCCCTGTTGAGCGAAAGGTAGTGCGCATTGTTACACCGGGCACTATTTCAGATGAGGCGCTTCTTCAAGAACGACAAGACAACTTACTGACCAGTGTCTGGCAAAATAAAAAAGGCCAATACGGTGTTGCGTATCTTGATATAAATTCTGGGCGTTTTAACGTTGTAGAAGTCAATACTGACGAAGCGTTAAGCTCAACGCTACAACGTTTATCGCCAGCAGAATTGCTTTATAGCGAAAATTTTGAAAACACCCATCTAATCGAACATATTAAAGGCGCTCGTCGTCGCCCTGAATGGGAGTTCGACTTAGATACGGCTCAGCACTTATTATGCGATCAATTTGGAACAAAAGATTTAGTTGGATTTGGTGTAGAAAAAGCTCACTCAGCGCTCGTAGCTGCAGGCTGTTTAATGCAATACGTGAAAGATACACAGCGCATTGCTTTGCCTCATATTCGCGCCATTACACTTGAGCATAACGAACACGCTGTTATATTAGATGCCGCTACCCGTAAAAATTTAGAACTAACGGTTAATCTATCGGGTGGATTTGAAAACACGCTTGCACAAGTACTTGATAAAACAGCCACGGCAATGGGCTCACGCTTATTAAAACGCCGCATTCATACACCTGTTCGAAATAAAGACGAGTTGAACTCTCGTCTAAATGCTATTAGCGCAATTTTAGACGTACAACTGTGCGGCGAATTGCACGAGTCTCTAAAAGAGATTGGTGATATAGAACGTGTAATAGCGCGTTTAGCATTATGCACTGCACGCCCAAGGGATTTAACACGCTTACGCAGTGCACTACAAGCACTTGCCCCCCTGCATAATTTATTAAGTGATGCGAGCGACCCACGCATTACAAGTATTATCAAACACTCGCCTGAATTACCTGAGCTACAAGCATTGCTAGAGCGAGCTGTTATTGATAACCCGCCAGTACTTATTCGTGATGGGGGCGTAATTGCGCCGAGTTATAACAGTGAACTTGATGAATGGCGTAACCTAAGTAAAGGGGCAACTGATGTACTTGAGCAGCTTGAACAACGCGAGCGTGAACGTACTGGGATTAGTACGTTAAAAATTGGCTATAACCGAGTGCACGGCTTTTTTATAGAAGTGAGCCGCGCTAATTCACATTTAGTACCTGCTGATTATATTCGCCGTCAAACGCTTAAAAATAATGAACGCTATATTATTCCAGAGCTTAAAGAGCATGAAGACAAAGTACTTGGTAGCCAATCAAAAGCACTCGCGCTTGAGAAACAATTATACGAAGAGTTGTTTGAATTTATCGCCCCACACATTGAACAGCTGCAAATAATGGCTGCAGCGCTTGCTGACTTAGATGTATTAAATAACTTAGCAGAGCGTGCCTTTGCGCTTAATTATACTAAACCAGAGCTTTGTGACAACGACAACATTAGCATTCAACAAGGCCGTCATCCGGTTGTTGAACAGGTAATGAAAGACCCATTTATTGCAAACCCTGTAGAGCTTAATAGTCAGCGCAAAATGCTGATTATTACCGGTCCAAATATGGGTGGTAAATCAACCTATATGCGCCAAACAGCACTTATTGTATTAATGGCGCACATCGGCTGCTATGTCCCTGCCGATAGCGCAAAAATAGGTAATATCGATCGTATATTTACGCGTATTGGTGCAAGTGATGATTTAGCGTCTGGCCGCTCAACCTTTATGGTTGAAATGACCGAAACCGCCACTATTTTAAATAATGCGACAGCGCAGTCGTTGGTATTAATGGATGAAATTGGGCGTGGTACAAGTACCTATGACGGGCTTTCGCTTGCATATGCCACAGCGAATCATTTAGCATCAAAAATATCCGCTAAAACCCTGTTTGCAACTCACTACTTTGAATTAACTGAGCTTGCAGAGCAAACGCAGGGCCTTGTAAACGTTCACCTTGATGCAATAGAGCATAACGACACTATTGCATTTATGCATACTGTGTTGGACGGTGCAGCAAGCAAAAGCTTTGGTTTACAAGTAGCCGCGCTGGCAGGTGTGCCTAAAGCGGTAATTTCACAAGCTAAACAAAAGCTTAAGTTACTTGAAAATCACCAAAGTGTTACTGCACCTAATGCTGAGCAACACGCATTTTCATTTAATAACGGCACTGTTATTGAACCTTCATTAGTGGAAGAACAATTAAGTGCAATTGACCCAGATAACTTATCGCCTCGTCAAGCACACGAATTGCTCTATAAATTAAAAGCGTTGCTTTAACAAAAAATGCCGAAGAATAATTTCTTCGGCATTTTTTATTCAAGCCTTGTAAGGCCTTACATTTATTATTAAGAAAATTGGTTAAATAAACTATCTGTGCTTAACCCTTCTTGTTGCAAAATATCTTTTAAACGACGTAGTGCTTCGACTTGTATTTGTCTTACTCGCTCTCGTGTTAGCCCTATTTCTCTACCTACATCTTCAAGTGTAGATGGCTCATAGCCGAGTAATCCAAACCTACGCGCCAGTACTTCACGTTGCTTAAGGTTTAATTCCCCTAACCAATCAACAATGTGTTTATTAATTTCTGTGTCTTGCACTTCACCTTCAGGGCCGTTGCCTTTTTCGTCAGGTAAAATATCAAGCAGCACGCTGTCGTTTTCGCCACCAATAGGCATATCAACCGACGCTATTTTTTCATTCAAACGTAACATTTTGGTTACGTCTTCAACTGGCTTGTCTAGGCATTCAGCTATTTCTTCAGCTGTTGGCTCATGGTCGAGTTTTTGGGTTAGCTCTCGCGCTGTACGTAAGTAAACGTTTAGCTCTTTCACTACGTGGATGGGCAAACGAATAGTGCGTGTTTGGTTCATAATGGCGCGTTCAATTGTTTGACGTATCCACCATGTTGCATAGGTTGAAAATCTAAACCCGCGTTCAGGGTCAAACTTTTCAACAGCACGAATTAACCCTAAATTACCTTCTTCAATTAAATCGAGTAGCGCTAGTCCACGGTTATTGTATCTACGTGCAATTTTAACAACTAAACGTAAGTTGCTCTCAATCATACGTTTACGAGAGGCTTCACAGCCTTTGAGGGATTTACGCGCGAAAAATACTTCTTCTTCAGCGCTTAATAATGGAGAGAAGCCTATTTCACCTAAGTAAAGTTGGGTGGCATCTAGGTTTTTAGTCACTTCATCTTTGGCAAATATGTCTTCGTCATCTACTTTTTCAAGTAGCGGTGTTGCTTCTTCAACGGTGTTTTCATCAAACTTGTCGTCATTGCTGATATTTTTTTCAATCTTTGCTGCGCTAGCCATAAGCCTTCTCCAGAGCAATTATCAATACCTAAAATCTAAGGAAGGTATTTAGCAGGATTGACAGCTTTCCCACGGTAACGAATTTCAAAGCGAAGCGCGGTAACCGAAGACTCTGAATTGCCAATTTCTGCTATTTTTTGTCCTGCCTTAACTTTTTGCTTTTCTTTTACAAGTAATTTCGAGTTATGTGCATAAGCACTAAGATAATCATCATTATGTTTCAAAATGATTAAATTACCATAACCTCGAAGCGCGTTACCCGCATACACCACCGTTCCTTGTGCAGCGGCTAAAACTGTAGCCCCCATTTTATTAGTAATTTGTAAGCCTTTATAGCCGTTTTCCTTATTAGAAAAGCGTTTGGTAATTTTGCCCTTTGCTGGCCAAAACCACTTTAATTTATCGCTCGACAACTGCTTTTGGTTACTAACTTTATATTTGGCTTGTTTTTGAACATACTCTCGTTTTTTTGGCTGATCAAGTCCTTTCTTTAATTTTTTGTTATTATTTTGTATGTTTTTTCTAGACTTTTTACTCGAATTCGTATATTTTTTTGAACTTTTAATTTTTTTGATAGTGGGAGAGAAAGAGATTGACTGGCCTGGATATATAACATAAGGACTTGAAATTGAGTTGTTTTTAGCAAGTTCTCTAAAGTCTTTTCCTGCGCTAAATGCGATTGAATAAAGTGTATCTCCTTTTTGTACTGTATATTTGCCATCTACAATGTTAATTAAATGGTTTGATTCATTAACATTATTATTTAAACTACTAACGGGCGCTGGAACATGGCGAGATGAACAACCAAAAAGAAAAACACTAATGAACAAAGCAACATAAAGCATAAATTGTCTATTCATCGTGCTTTTCTCCATGTTTAAGTAACATTATTTTATATAGCTTAACGCAACAAAAAGTACGCAACGGCTATTAATATTACTAATCCCCAGCCAAGCACTTCAATATACTGACGTAATTTTTTCTCCATTTGCGCTCCGCCCCATTTCATAAGTGCAGCAACTAGAAAAAACCGAGCACCGCGCCCGATTGCTGAAGCAATTAAAAACGGTAAAAACGCCATCTGTAAAACGCCCGCACCAATTGTAAATACTTTATAGGGTATGGGTGAAAAACCAGCTAAGAACACCACCCAAACGCCATACTCTTTAAACCAATTTAATGCTACATCAAACTTTTCTTGCCAATGCATCTGTGCAATTAGCGGCTCTACAACAGGTTCAAAAAGCCAAAAACCAAGTAGATAGCCAATTACCCCGCCCAGCACAGATGCAATCGTTGCGAAGCTTGCAAAACGCCACGCCTTACTAGGTTGAGCCAGCGACATTGGCGCTAACATTACATCGGGTGGGATAGGAAAAAAAACAGACTCGGCAAAACTCATTCCTGCTAAATAACGCTCCGCATGGCGGTGCTTTGCCCATACTAGGGCCATATCGTACAACTTAGTAAACAACTTCAAAGTGAATTCCTATTCAATATCACCAGGTACCAAAGGTACAAATCTTACTGGTGCAATAACATGCTCTGTAAAGCTTTCGCCCTTTCGAATAACCATTATTAATTTTTGATCAGCTTCGCCAACCGGCGCTAATAATACACCGCCATCGGCGAGTTGACTTAACAAACCTTGAGGTAAGGTAGCAGCCGCAGCGGTAACAATAATACCGTCAAATGGTGCTTGAGATTGCCAACCTTGCCAGCCATCTCCATGTTTCATTGTTACATTGTATAAATCAAGCTGCTGCAGACGCCGTTTAGCCTGCCATTGCAAAGCTTTGATCCGCTCAACAGAATATACTTTAGTAAACGTTTTAGCCAATACCGCTGTTTGATAGCCAGAGCCCGTGCCGATTTCTAATACTTTATCGCGCACGCCGGCCAACCTCAAAAGCTCCGTCATACGGGCTACAATATAAGGCTGCGAAATAGTTTGCCCTTGCCCAATAGGTAGCGCTGTATTTTCATAAGCTTTGTGCTGCAATACGTCGTCAATAAATAAATGACGAGGTATACCTGCAATGGCATCAAGTACGCCTTGATCCTCAACACCTTCGCGTTTAAGTAAATCTGATAACGCTTTCGCACTTCGCGTGTAATTAGCGAGCACGATTTATCTCCAAATTAGATAACCAGTCCCCAACTGCCTTAATGCTATTATGTGCGGTCATATCAACACTGAGTGGTGTCACCGATGCAAAACCATTATTAATGGCGTAAAAGTCAGTTCCTTCACCTGCATCACTCTCTGTGCCAAGCGAGCCATACCAGTAAATACTTCGACCCCAAGGGTCTGTTTGCTTGGTCATAGTTTCAGCTTTATGCCGAGCGCCTAAACGCGTAACCTGCACACCTTTTAATTCACTTAGTGGAACATCTGGCACATTAACATTAATAATTTGGTCTTTTGGTAATGGGTGCGATGCAAGTTCTTTAATTATATTAACTGTTACCGCGGCCGCTGTTTCAAAGTGCTCGCCATTGTGTGAGCAAAGTGAAACTGCAATAGCAGGCAACCCCAAATGACGACCTTCGGTCGCTGCAGCAACAGTGCCTGAATAAAGCGTATCATCACCTAAATTGGCACCATGATTAATGCCTGCCACAACTAAATCTGGTTTTTGGTCAACAAGCTGATTAACACCTAAATGAACGCAATCGGTTGGCGTACCATTAACTGACATAAACCCATTTTCAAGAGTTGTTGCACGCAATGGGTTCATTAATGTGAGCGAGTTACTTGCACCACTGCAATTGCGATCTGGTGCCACCAAAGTGACGTCTGCAATTTTTGTAAGCGCGTTATATAAGACCGCTATGCCTTTAGCATTAACGCCATCATCGTTACTTAACAGTATCTTCATTTATGCCATTATCCTTTTCTTTTCGCTCTTTTGGACTTGCATCTGTATAGTCCACCAGCTCACGTAGTAATGCGGTTGCAAAACATCCTTTAGGTAAACCAAAGCTCAGCTTAAGTGTGGTGTTATCAAGTGTTTCTACAGCCAAGTTATCAGGAATCAAACGCAACATTCTACGCTCGTTTTTAAGCCCTAATTCACCCAGGCCTTCACACCAAGCCTGATAGGGTTTAAGCCATATTTTTTCTTGCTCAGTTAACCCTTTATCACTTTTGCCTGCCATTGGTGCCGACATTACAATATCACCAGAGGCCAAACGTGCTATGTTTTCGTCGTTAATTGCATCTTCAAAAAATGCATTACTGCCGCTGAGCATAAATACTTCGCGGTGCATCGTTTTAGCTAAACCGTGTTCTTTCACACGTAAACTTACAAGTTGATTAAAAATATGTGAACGCGCAGCTGAAATTATAATACCGCGTAACTTTTTATCGCGAATACGTTCGCCGGCAAACATTTTTTCGGCCATAACCAAATTATGCCCATCGCGGCCAAAACGCTGCTCACCAAAGTAGTTTGGCACACCAGCACGCACAGCATTTATGCGGCATAATATATCAAGCGGCTCGGTAACATTACGAAGGGTAATGGTAAATTTATTGCCCTTGTGGCAACCGGTGCGTAATTTACGCTCGTGGCGCTGTTGCGACACTATAAAAATGCTTTCGCTATTTAACTCTGTAAAATCTATATGCTTTTTAATGGGCACTTTTACACTAAACCATTGGCTACATACACCATGACGATCTTTCATGCCCGCGTAGCTTACATCGCGAGGGGATACACCGGCTTTTTGCGCGATAATTTTAGCCACGTATTGTGTGTTTTCGCCTTTTTTAACCACCTGCAAGCATACATGCTCACCGTTACCTGTAAACTCTATACCTAGATCTTCATCTACCATAAAGTCTTCTGCAGTGGTTTTAAAGTCAGCTTTTGAAAGCGGTGCGCCGTATAAATAATTTAAGTCGCTCATGCGTTTTTTGTACTCGCAAGCTCTTTACTCATAATAACCACGGCATGACTAGAAATACCTTCTTTACGTCCTTCAAAACCCAACTTTTCAGTTGTTGTAGCCTTAACATTTATTTGGCTAAGGTCGCAGTTTAAATCATTAGCTAAATTTACACGCATAGCCTGTATGTGCGGCAGCATTTTTGGTGCTTGTGCCACAATGGTGACATCGCCGTTTCCTAATACATAGCCTTGCTCTTTAGCTAACTTAACAACATGACGAAGCAAAATGCGGCTGTCTATATTTTCATATTCGCTCGCTGTATCAGGAAAGTGCTTACCAATATCGCCCATAGCGAGTGCACCTAGAATAGCATCACATAATGCATGAATAGCTACATCGCCATCTGAGTGTGCTAAAAAGCCTTGTGGGTAATCAATTTTTTCACCACAAATAGTTAACGGGCCTTCGCCGCCAAATTTATGTACGTCAAAACCATGGCCAATTCGTATCATACTGCACTCTCGTTTTGTTGTTTATTTAATAAAAACCCTGCCAAAGCTAAATCTTCTGGCGTGGTTATTTTAATATTATCGCTACGACCCGCTATAAGTTTTACTGGTTTGTTTACCCACTCAATTGCACTGGCTTCGTCGGTAATAGGCACCCCACTTTGTAGCGCATTTTGCAGCGCATTTTTAAGGTCACTGTACTTAAAAAATTGAGGGGTAAGCGCTTGCCATAAATCATCCCTTGGTACGGTTTGCTTTGAGTGTGTATCGCCGCGTTTGATGGTGTCTTTTACTTTAGTGGCTAAAATTCCGCCTTCATTTGCACTAAGGCACTCACTGATAAGGCGCTCTATGTCTGCTAGGTCAACCAATGGGCGCGCTGCATCGTGCACTAATACCCAATCAGGAGGATTGGGTGCTAAAAATAACAAACTATTAAGTACTGAATCAGCACGTTCTTTGCCACCACTTGAACGAACAATGCGCGCATCGGTTAATGGTAGTTCATCAAAGTATGGGTCTGTATCGCTAAGGGCAACAACAATAGTTTGTAGTTGTGGTAATTGAGATAGTTTAGTTAGGGTGTGTTCTAAAATTGTTTTACCCGCTAACTGTATATATTGTTTAGGTGCATTGTGCTGCATTCTGCTGCCTACACCTGCTGCGGGTACAATCGCAACGATAGTTTGTTTATTTCTCATATTGGTTGCCCGGTAAAACACGAATAAATGTTTCGTCCGGCTTAATCATTCCTAATTCGTTTCGGGCACGTTCTTCAATGCCTTCAAGGCCAAGCTTTAAATCTTCTATGTCGGCTTTGAGCACTTTATTACGTTTTATCAACTTTTCGTTAGTGTCTTGGTGGGTTGCCACTGCCCCTTTTAAGCGCGAGTAATCTTGCACACCATTTTGACCAAACCATAACCTGTATTGAACAAACAGTGCTAAGCACAGTAAGCACACTTGAAAAACACGCATTTAACACTCCTTATTTAATAATTTAAAAGTTTTAACTTAACTAAGCTAATGGGCGTTTTATATTGCGCCAATTAATGTTCCCTGCCAGTAGCATTTCACGTAATGATAATACACGTGGTGTGCAACGCTTTGAAAACTGCCACTGATGCCCACAGCACGCTGCAGCTAAACTCAACTTACTTGGCTTTAAAAGTTGTGCATATTGCTGCTCTAGGCCGTTGCCTAAAAAATCAAACCACCCTAGCTCGTTGCAATGCAACTTGTTTTCAGACACCTGATCAATACTGTCTATCCTAAGGTGTAATTTGTCGTACTGGTTTACTATCACCGGAACAATTAGTCCCACTTTGGCATGCGCTTGAAAAAAAAGTTCATTGGCTTGTTTATTTACATCGGGCGGCGTTGCTTTTTGTTTTTCGAGCCACGAGCCATTTTGTGCATCAAGCGTAAAAGGCGAATGCCCGTTTACTACAAGCGATGCAGCTCGTTCAATGTAATAAGGCAAACTTTTTAACTGCCTACGCAACTTATCGGCATTAGGTTCGGCGACTAAACGCTGAACTTCTCGCTGATAAAATGCATTGCACAACTGCGCATAAAGCGCCTTTTGCGCATCAGTTTGCCAAATTTCAACTTGCTGCTGTTCACCAAGTGACTGATTTTTCGCGACCAATTGCTTTACTCAAAAACATTCAGATAACTGTTTTATAACATAGTACTGAATAGTTTTTAAGCACACATAATAAATTAAGCGCTTGGTTTTTCACCTAACTTAGCTTTACCCGACTCTAAAAATTGCACAACACTGTTGCGCTTTTTACCAACTAGTAAACTGCCATCGGCTAAAAACATAAAGTTTTGCCAATTACGTTTAAATACGTCAAACGTTGTTTCAATAACATTATCGCGCGCCATACAAAAATATACCGTGGTATTTGCTTCCCACCCTAAAAACTCTAAAATTTCTTGAGGTGGTAAAGCATCGCCATTTTCCCAAGCTGCTTCCCAGTTAACTTCATCACTAAAACTTTTATCTTGACCGCACCACATACTGTCATCAAAAAAGTCGGGGTGGTCAAACTCCCGGCTTACCATTGTGCTCCAAAGCACAGCAGCGCGCTCGTCGCTCATTGCTTTTATTTTAGCTGCGTCATCACTTGATACCGGAATGTCTTTATGGCGAAAAACCCACGCTTTTCTGTAATCATCTAACGAAATATAGTTCATAATATTGGCAAATTAGTTAGCATTAAAAGTGCAAACACAAATTATACAAGAGATTGAAGCATGACTACAGCACTAAAACTGGGTTTATATCAACACTACAAAGGCCCGCAGTACAAAGTTTTATATCAGGCAACACATAGCGAAACAGACGAACAATTGGTGATATACCAAGCCTTATATGGTGAGTTCGGTATTTGGGCACGACCACTTAGTATGTTTTTAGAAACCGTTGAAAAAGAGGGCAAAACTATACCTCGTTTTGCCTACCTTGGACCTGCAGATTAACTGTGGCATTATAACCCCATTCAATACTGCTCAGACCAGACAAGGGTACACCGTGCAATTTAATTCTACTGACAATTACATCGCAAGCAGCTCGCTAAAACAGGCTGTAAATGCTGCTATTATGCTTGAAAAACCATTACTTATTAAAGGTGAACCTGGTACAGGCAAAACGATGCTGGCCGAAGAGCTTGCGAAAAGTTTAGACACCGAGCTTATTCAGTGGCACATTAAATCGACCACCAAAGCACAGCAAGGTTTATACGAATACGATGCCGTATCGCGTTTGCGTGACAGCCAGCTAGGTGATGAGCGCGTGCATGATATTGGCAACTACATTGTTAAAGGTAAGCTGTGGCAAGCATTTACCTATGCCGAGCTTAACGGCAAACGCCCCGTTTTACTCATTGACGAAATAGACAAAGCCGACATTGAGTTTCCAAACGATTTACTGCTCGAACTTGATAAAATGGAGTTTCACGTTTACGAAACAGGTGAGCGCATTATCGCAAAAGAGCGCCCTATTGTGATCATCACTTCAAATAACGAAAAAGAGCTGCCTGATGCCTTTTTACGCCGCTGTTTTTTTCATTATATTGACTTTCCAAGCAGCGAGGAAATGCAGCAAATTGTTGATGTACATTACCCTAACGTTAAACAAGATTTAGTACGCCAAGCATTAGAAGTATTTTTTAACTTACGTGAAGCCAACGGCCTTAAAAAGAAGCCCTCGACCAGCGAATTACTGGATTGGTTAAAACTTTTAATGGCAGAGGATATAGACGCTAAAACATTACACGACAAAAGCCAAAAAGGCGGCTTAATGCCGATGTTTGGCGCACTGCTTAAAAATGAGCAAGACATAAGCCTCATCGAAAAACTTGCGTTCATGAGCCGCCGTTAATATGTTGATTGCGTTTTTCTTCAAATTACGTGAATACCGCTTACCGGTAAGCCTGCGCGAACTACTCGATTTAATTAACGCCTTAAAAAAAGGCGTTATATTTGCAGACGTAGATGCCTTTTACCATTTGGCCCGCACCATAATGGTAAAGGACGAAACCCATTTTGACCGCTTCGACAAAGCCTTTAGCGACTATTTTAGCGGTATTGCCGACTTAGACCTACTCGAGAGTTTAAAGCAACAGCACAACTTACCTGAAGATTGGCTACGCAAAGAGTTTGAAAAAAACCTAAGCGATGAAGAAAAAGCCCAACTAAAAGCGATGGGCGGGCTCGACGAGCTCATGAAAACCCTGAAAGAGCGTTTAGAAGAGCAACAAAAACGCCACGCAGGCGGTAATAAATGGGTAGGCACCGGTGGTACATCTCCTTTTGGCGCGTATGGTTATAACCCTGAGGGCGTGCGTATAGGACAAGACGGCAACCGCAACCGCCAAGCGGTAAAAGTGTGGGACAAGCGCGAATACCGTAACCTAGACTCAGACCGCGAAATTGGCTCACGCACTATAAAACTCGCCCTTAAAAAGCTGCGCAAATTTGCCCGCACCGGCGCAAGTGACACCCTGGATTTAAACGAGACCATTCGCGCAACCGCCAAGCAAGGCGGCATGCTGGATGTAAAAATGGCACCCGAGCGCCACAATGCGGTAAAAGTATTAATGCTGTTTGATATTGGCGGCTCAATGGATGACTACATTCATACCTGCGAAGAATTATTTAGCGCAGCCCACAGTGAATTTAAGCATTTAGAGTTTTACTACTTTCATAACTGTTTATACGAGCACGTTTGGCAGGATAACCAACGCCGCCATTCAAACATCATCGACACCATGACGCTGATTAATAAATTTACCAGCGACTACAAAGTCATATTTGTGGGTGATGCCACTATGGGCCCATACGAAATAGCCTACCCTGGCGGCTCGGTAGAGCACTACAACGAAGAGCCAGGCAGTGCATGGTTATCACGCATAACTAACCATTTCGATAAAGTAGCGTGGCTCAACCCACAACCGGTTGAACACTGGCCGTATTATCAATCAATTGGCTTTATAAAAGAGCTAATGAACAATCGCATGTACGCGCTGAGCTTGGATGGGATAAGTAGAGCGATAAAAGATCTGAGTTAATACTGAGTATTAATAAAATGCATTCTTAAATTATAAAGATATATTCTCAATAAAATGGGGGGGATTTTGTTGAGAAATCTAATATGACTAATTTACTTTAACCGTGAAATACCGACTAGAACACAAATAGCGCCACCGACCATACCAGCCCACGCTTCAATTGGCGTATCGCCGCTTAATGTTCTGCTGATTTGCGACGCAGCTGCATCGTAAACATTGTAGCCCCACGTAGCTAATGCTGCGCCAACTACTACAAGTACTATTCCTAAAATTTTATTATTCATTTTTTCTCCAAATATTACTACTATTTACCTGAATCAGTTAAGTACCAACACCGCTATATAGTTAACGCACACCTTAGGTAGTTAACGTAACTTGAACAGATAATATAGAAAGTCATAACTATTTTTTAAGTGTAAAAATACAACCTTTGAAGTTATTATTTACATCCAATATATACAGATTGCTAACCAACAGTACCCTCTGAATAACTCTACATTTTAATCATCGCAAGTGTAGTCAGGTATAATAAACAGAGTTATAACAATCAATGTTAGTTTACGGTTTCAATTGCGCAGTCGAGGAGTTTATTGAAAATAAAGGGCTATATGAGTTAAATATTTAGAAGCGAGCCCCTTAATAAAAGAGGCTCGTAAATATATTACTTAGCGTAATACTTACCAGTTATCAGTTTATTATAAATGCTTTCATAATACTTAATTTTTGGCTCAATATTAGAGTTTGGAACTAAAGAGTTACTCGAATAAAAGTAATAAGGTTCAAATATATCTACCTTATTGACTTGCACATTCCCTACTTCACTTACAATTAAATCAAAAACATGCCACATTTCATCTGCACCTTCACTAGGTGGAGTAAACACATACCTACGGTCGTCAATTAATAACTCAACCTTAGTCGTATCAGAGTCAATTTCTGGAGTACCAGAATAATTATGTACTTTGTAAGAGTATGTTCCTGGTAAAGCAAACTCTGGTATAGAGATCACCTCAGGGCCATAACTAGTGACATCGTCAACGTCTAAAAACATAACTACGTCGTTTACTATTACTTGCTCATTTCCAAAATAAATATGGAACTGTTCGCCGTTCGTACTTGAAGGCCCCCATAAATGAGAATCCAAATCAGTTGGCATTAATCCCCAATTTAACTTTATCTTAGTAAATGCTTCATTTAAAACAACACACTCACTTAGAGTAATATCAGTATTAAAAGTATCAATAGAAAATGTACGACTTTGAATACCAGCCGAAGATGAAATAAGAACAGTACTATTCATCTTTGCAGGTATTGAAAAGTCGCCATTTTCATCAGTAACCGCTGATGACGAACCTATATAGTCCCTGCCTTCTGAATTAATTTGTACACCTTCAAGTCGATTTTGATCCTTGTCTTCAATACAACCATTTATAAAAATAGTTTCATATATCCGATCAGCATTCCATGTAGTAAAATGGGAAACCATTCCGGAATAGTAATTTCCTTGTGGTCCAGATACTAACTCAACCTGCCCCTCTTCTATCCAAAGGCCAGAGTTATTGTCAAAGTAATATAAAGGTACCGTTCCATCTAGCTCACCAACAGCTGGAATATTTATTTTGGCTTGCATATTTTCAGTCAAATTAAGTTCAACGCCATCAGCATCTTCAAAAGTAACCGTTATCGCTCCAAAAGACTCAATAGGTTTAATCTCTCCATTAACATCTTTAGTAATCATTTCACCGGGCATAAGGTTAATATCAATAGCAGGGTTTATAATTGTGAGCTCTGCATTGACGAGTCCTGTAGCTAAAGTCCCATCCGCTCGCTGCAAGCTGTTAGCAGGTAACTCTACAAGTACAAAATCCTCAACTGAAAGATTATTCTCGATAGTTGGATCAAACGATATCTCAGCCTGAACAGGTTGTAATAAGATATTATTAGACAAGTCTATTTGCTCTTCATTTAAGCCTATAGCCATCTCAGCAAAGCCAGAAGCGTCACTGATAATAGACATGCGTTCAGTAATGTATATATCTTGGATAGAAAATGTAACAATCCCATTTTCATCAGAGACCGAATCAGCTAGGATTTCATTACCATTCGTCAAAAAAGCATCTGCATTTGGAATTACATCTTCAGTGTAGTAATTTTTTATAACCGCTGAAATACCTTGAAAGAATTGCTCATCAAGTATGAATGAAGCTCTTACAGGTAATACTCCATCTTCTTGTCCATCTCTCACTTCAACTGTTAAGTTATACTCAGTTGTCTCTGAAGCTCTGGCTTGATAAGTAATTACACCGTTTTGATCTATTTCCATTCCTTCAATTTCAGGGGAAACTGAAAACGAGAAGTCACCATTTTCTATATTATCGTCAGGATCAGTCAAAACTAATTGAAAACTAAAATCATCCCCACTTTTAACTGTTTGATTTGGTATGAGGGATAATACAGGGGTATCATTAACCGGAGTAACGACTACTTCAAATGATTGAATTACATTATCATTTTCCCCGTCATTAACGGCAACAACTACTTCACCTGAGCTTAATACTCCTTCGGTAGGAAGCCATTCAATTAAGCCTGTTTCAGATATAGACATACCCTCTGGGAATGAACTGAGTGTAAACGTCAAATCATCTCCATCATCTTGAACTTCAACTAAATAAGTATAAGTATTGTCTTCGATAGCAGAGGTTACCGCTTCAGATGTTATTAGAGGCGCATTATTTACAATAGCAACTTCATTATTAGTCGCTTTCTCATTTGAATCTGAAGAGCCACATGCGGTTAAAATAGTTACAAGAGGTAAAACAAGTAGGGATTTGAGTTTAAATTGATGTTCCATTATATTTCCTTATATTTATCAACGGCAAAGATATTAATCATAAAAAAACATTAAAACAACCTTTATTTAACAAGTAGATATGGAAAAATGAGATCTTTGTAAATAAGTTTAGCAACTTAAAAGCATTGAAAGAAAAGGTTAAAGGTGATTTCTCTATCTACGAAATTTTTTATACTATTTAAAAAAACTTACACATTCCAAACCCTAAACTATCGCCATCACGTTTTACATAACCATAATGTGTATAAAAGCTTTCTTTACCGTGAGCACTTAATAAACCTACTGTAGCGCCATTAGAACAAGTGTTGGTTAAGTAGTTTTCAATGTGGGTCATAACTAAATGACCAATGCCTTGTTTTTGATAGCTTGGCGCAACAATTATATCTTGAATATAAAAATACATTGCGCCATCACCAATCACTCTCCCAGTGCCTATTAACTTATCAGTGTCGTATACAGTGACCCAAAAAAGTGAGTTTTCGATGCTTGCTTTTAATGTTTTATAGTCAGGGTTTTGCCACTTTACTTGTTTACGTAAATTAGCGAATTCATCCAGTGCTGGAGCTTTAAGTTCAACTTTATAACCCATAATATCCTCTACTCACTTTAAAGGAATTTACTCATAAACAAGCTATACGGGTCTGGCTCATAATTCCCAAACGGTTCGCACTCTTTAAAACCAAATTGGACGTAAAGCTTTTGTGCAGGTAAAAATGCCTTAGCAGTGCCGGTTTCTAAGCTAAGTTTTTTATACCCTCGCCGTGTTGCTTGCTCAATAATGTGCGTGAGTAACTTAGCCGCTATGCCTTGGCGTAAATAGTTGCTTGAGGTGCGCATTGATTTAATTTCGCCATGCGTTGTATTTAGCGCTTTTAATGCGCCGACACCCGCTAAGTTATTATCAATCCATAAGCTATAAAAGGTTATATTGGGCTGAGTGAGTTTAGTTACATCAAGTGCATGTATGCTTTCTATGGGGGAGTGTTTTAGCATATCGTTATGATGCGCTTGTAGTAGCTTAATAACGTGTGGGTTTGAAAGCTCGCCTGTTCTAATATCCATTTATGCCTCGTTTAATCCTAAAATTTTATATTTTAGGGCTTTAATTGAAGCCCTAAAGTAAGTGGCTATATTTAGGCTGCTAGCTTCCACACCACAAACGCAACAGCAAAACCAACTAAATACACTAAGCCTAACCACGTTAAGCTGCGCAATAGTGCGCTATGTTTAATGGTGGGCTCTGAGCGCACTAGGCTAAAGTTAAGCCATGCAAAAACGGGGGTGGTTACAAAAGCAAGTGTCATGGCAAAGGTAAGCATGGGGCCAAGAGCTGATTTAAAAAATAAAATAACGGCCATGCCTGCAAGTGCTTGCAGTACAAGCCAAATATTTAAACTGTGTTGAGATTGCTTAAAACCAAGCAATTTATGTGACTCGTTAAGCGTGCGGGCGTAGCCGTCAAGCACGGTGAGCGTAGTGCCAAACATACACAAAAACGCAATGGCTGATACCAGCGGCCTTGCCCACTCACCAATAGTGAGTGCGTACATATCAATAAGCTGTTTAGCAAAGGCAACACCGCCAAGCTCAATACTGCTGCTTTGCCCGTATTGCACCAGCACACCTAAGCTAAAAAATACCAATGCTAAGCAGGCTGTTAGCCAATAGCCAACGTTAAAATCAAACAAACCTTGGCTTTTAGTAACCGCTTGCTGGGCTTGCTTTTCTTTAAGCCAAAGCGAGCTAAGGGCTGATATTTCTATGGGTGCTGGCATCCAGCCCATTAACGCGACCATAAAGCTGAGCATAGCCAGTTCGTACGGTGGCGGGCCAATATAGTCAGCTGGCGCCATTGGGCCGTTACTAAATGCGATAACTAGCGCAATAACAGTAGCGAGCGTTAAGAGCCCCATAATGCCTTTAGCAACGCTATCAAGCGCTTTAAAGTGACCTAACAATAATATGGCTAAGCAAACACCGAGCAATATCCAACATAGCAGGGTTACCTCTATCACTACAGGCAGTGCGTAATGCAGTAAGCTGGCGGTAAGTAGTAATACGCCTGCGGTATTAACAACTGCAGCGAGTATGTTTAGGCCAATAAAACTATAAAAATATACCGGGCCTTTGTTTTTATAGCCTTCTACTAAACTGTTTTTAGTGGCTAAGGTGTATTCCATACCAAAGCGAAAAAACGGATATTTTAATACGTTAACAGCCAGTATTAACCAAAATAGTTGCCAGCCAAATAGCGCGCCAGCCTGAGTAGATGCAACTAAGTGAGACCCACCAATTGCTGCGGTTGCCATTAAAATACCAGGGCCTAGTGCGCCTACGTGAGATTTCCAAGAAGTGTGTGTTTGCTGCATTAATTTCTCAAATTATGTGTGTTATTCACTCTGGTTATTAATTTTCACAATTAATAACACCGAAGGCTGCATAACTTACCTAAATTAAAGGCAATAAAAAAGAGCCGTAAGGCTCTTTTTTATAGTACTTTGGGACTAAATATTATTTTAGTTCCATCTCTTGGATGATTTCGTGCGCTATTTCTGGCGTTGTACTTACAGGCTTTTCGTGTAAATTTGCTTTTATTTGCCCTTTTCGATGTTTTAGTGCTGCATCGAGTTTTTTAGCTGCGCTTGCAATAGCTGGGTACATTACTTCGTTTTCCCCTTTTACTGATATTCGCGCACCTTCGTAATTAGTGCTAATTTCGGCTTGGATTTTATGATGCTCTTTAGACAAGATCATATCGAGAGAAATAAGTGATGGAAAGTGGCTCTCAATTTTAGAAAATTTTTCGTTGATGTGCTCTCTAATAGAGTCAGTAACTTCAACATGGTGACCAGAAAGATTAATTTTCATAGGGTATCCTTTTATTTGTTACCTCATAAATAGTATTGGGGGCTATTTAGATTAACACAAGGAAAAAAGAGAGATATTTGAGGTTTATTTGCGGTTTTTGGTGATTTAAATCATGTGTTGCGCAAAGTTTATGCAAAGCCCATAAACCATGGGCTTTCAGACGTCTAGCTGTGCTAGCTATTAATCTGTGTACGAGCAACAGTAGTCGGCAAAATCACTTACTTTTACTTTAAAGCTTACGTTAGCGTCTACATTAAACGATTCGCCCGCGTTAAATGTTTTCCACTCGCTTGCCCCTGGTAATAAAATATCCCACTGGCCACCTAACAACTCCATGAGTTCTTTTTTACTGGTATCGAATACAAACTCACCCGGCTGCATAAAGCCTAATGTTTTGGTAGTTCCATCGCTAAATACAACCGTACGGCTTGACACTTTACCGTCAAAATACACGTTGGCCTTTTTAACTACGCTTACATTTTCAAACTGAGACATTTTAGCTCCTGCTATTAATTTAAAGATCTTTATTTATAAATTTTATCGCACTACCTTGCCTGATAGCTTACTTTCTTGCAAGAAAAGCAGTAACGCTTAATACCAATTCGCAATAATACTTAATCATTTTCAGGGGCTAAAAGTGTCGCTATCTGCGTTAAAAAATCCTCATTTAGAACAACTAAATAACGAATTTTTTGCCTAGCTATCAACACGTTTATCTATCCTCAAAATAGATCACTTAATTAAGCGGATTGGTATAAGATGAAGTTGTTTCATATATGGGCATAAAAAAACCCGCACATTGGCGGGTTTTTAAGTTACTTAACTTATTTAATCAAAAACGATTAAAAAAGTGCGTTTGCTTTACTTACAATGTTTTCAACCGTAAAGCCAAAGTGCTCAAACAACTCGTTAGCTGGTGCAGACTCACCAAAGGTGGTCATACCGACTACGGCGCCATTTAGGCCTACATACTTGTACCAATAATCAGCAATACCTGCCTCTACCGCTACGCGACGTGAAACGCTTGCTGGTAATACGCTTTCTTTGTACTCAGGCGATTGATCTTCGAATGCATCAGTACATGGCATAGATACAACACGTACCTTTTTACCTTGGCTGCGTAATTCAGTAGCTGAATCTTGTGCTAATTGCACCTCAGAACCGGTTGCAATAATAATTAGCTCTGGGTTGCCGTCACAGCTAAGGATGTAACCACCCTTTTTGACGTCGCTTAACTGTTGTGCGTCACGCGCCTGTTGCTCAAGACCTTGGCGTGTGAATATTAACGATGTAGGACCGTCTTTACGTTCAATAGCTTGTTGCCATGCAATTGCTGACTCAACTTGGTCACACGGGCGCCAGTTATAAAGGTTAGGCGTTAAACGCATGCTGGCAATTTGCTCTACTGGTTGGTGAGTTGGACCATCTTCACCTAAACCAATTGAATCGTGCGTGTATACAAAAATGCTTGGTTGCTTCATTAATGCAGCCATACGAACCGCATTGCGTGCGTATTCCATAAACATTAAGAACGTTGCACCGTAAGGAATAAAGCCTTTATGAAGTGCAATACCGTTCATAATTGCCGACATACCAAACTCACGCACACCGTAGTAAACGTAGTTACCACTTGCATCGTCCGCTGTTAGGCCTTTAGAGCCTTCCCAAATTGTTAAGTTTGAACCTGCTAAATCGGCAGAGCCGCCCATAAATTCTGGTAATAATGGACCAAATGCATTTAATGCATTTTGTGACGCTTTACGAGATGCTGGATTTGCCGGGTTTGCTTGTAACTGCTCAATATACGCTTGTGACTTTTCAGCCCAGTCGGCAGGTAAATCTGAATTTGTACGGCGTTTGTACTCAGCTGCAAGCTCTGGGAATGCTTTTGCATAGGCTGCAAACTTTTCGTCCCAGCTTGATTCAAGTTCTTGGCCTTTAGCTTTTCCATCCCACTGTGCGTAAATGTCTTCAGGGATTTCAAATGCATCACCCGTCCAACCTAAAAACTCACGCGATGCTTTAATTTCGTCATCGCCAAGTGGTGCACCGTGACAGTCGTGGCTACCCGATTTATTCGGTGAACCGTAACCAATAATTGTTTTACAACAAATTAGTGTTGGTTTATCAGTCACGCTTTTTGCTTCGCTAATTGCAGCACTTACTGCATCGCTGTCGTGGCCATCAACGTCACTAATTACGTGCCAGCCGTACGCTTTAAAACGTGCTGGTGTGTCATCGCTAAACCAACCTTCAACTTCACCATCAATAGAAATGCCGTTGTCATCCCAAAAAGCAACCAGCTTGCCAAGGCCTAATGTGCCGGCAAGCGAACAGGCTTCATGCGAAATGCCTTCCATTAAACAACCGTCGCCCATGAATGCATAGGTATGGTGATCAACAATGTCGTGACCTTCACGGTTAAATTGTGCCGCAAGCGCTTTTTCAGCAATTGCCATGCCTACCGCATTTGTGATCCCTTGGCCTAGTGGGCCCGTAGTGGTCTCGATACCTGGCGCATAACCGTATTCTGGGTGGCCTGGTGTTTTAGAGTGCATTTGACGGAAGTTTTTAATTTCGTCCAACGGTAAATCATAACCACTTAAGTGCAATAAAGAATAGATAAGCATTGAACCGTGGCCGTTTGACAGTATAAATCGATCTCGGTCTGCCCACTCTGGATTTGATGGATTATGTTTTAGATAATCGCGCCATAATACTTCTGCGATATCAGCCATGCCCATAGGGGCTCCAGGGTGACCAGATTTGGCCTTTTGTACTGCGTCCATTGACAAGACGCGAATAGCATTTGCAAGTTCTTTGCGAGATGGCATGAATTCTCCTACCTTATATATGTATTTGCGCGGGTATTTATGTGTTCGTTTATGTACTCAAGTTACAAGAGCACTTTTATTGCGACCATTCTTACTTATTGTGGGGGCTGTGTGCAATTAAAAACCCTATAAAAATGAGGTATTATGAATATTTTTTAAGACCATAATGTCATAACTAATTTAATTTAGACGTCTAGGCGTAAAAACACTATGCAAGGTGTTTCGTTTTAGATAAAATACGCCCCTTAATTTTTTAGCGCTAATACCGACGTTTGTGAAGCGCAATATTTGTGAGCATAATTACAATGGCAAAACATTTATTTACTTCTGAATCTGTTTCTGAAGGTCATCCGGATAAAATCGCCGACCAAATCTCTGATGCGGTTCTTGATGCTATCCTAGAGCAAGACTCTCATGCCCGCGTTGCGTGCGAAACATACGTGAAAACAGGTATGGTTATGGTTGGTGGTGAAATCACTACTAGCGCATGGGTTGATATAGAAGAAATTACGCGTAAAACAGTACGTGAAATTGGCTACACTCACTCAGACATGGGTTTTGATGCTGACTCGTGTGCAATTTTAAACACCATTGGTAAACAGTCTCCAGACATTAACCAAGGTGTTGACCGTACTAGCCCAGAAGAACAAGGCGCTGGTGACCAAGGCTTAATGTTTGGTTACGCATGTAACGAAACTGAAGTGTTAATGCCTGCACCTATTACGTATTCTCACCGTTTAGTTCAACGTCAAGCACAAGTACGTAAAAGCGGCGAGCTTAACTGGTTACGTCCAGATGCAAAATCTCAAGTTACTTTTGCATACGAAAACGGTAAGCCAGTAGGTATTGATGCGGTTGTTCTGTCAACTCAGCACAGCGAAGACATCTCTCAAAACGATTTAGTAGAAGCTGTGATGGAAACCATCATCAAGCCAGTACTTCCTGCTGAACTAATCACAAGCGCAACTAAGTTTTTTATTAACCCAACAGGCCGATTTGTAATTGGTGGTCCAATGGGTGACTGTGGTTTAACAGGTCGTAAAATCATTGTTGATACATACGGCGGTATGGCACGTCACGGTGGTGGTGCTTTCTCTGGTAAAGATCCATCAAAAGTTGACCGTTCAGCTGCATACGCTGCACGTTACGTGGCTAAAAACGTAGTGGCTGCTGGCCTTGCTGATAAGTGTGAATTACAAGTATCTTACGCAATAGGTGTTGCAGAGCCAACTTCTATTAGTGTTGAAACGTTTGGTACTGGTAAATTAGAAGAAGCACGTTTAATCGAATTAATTCGTGAACATTTTGACCTACGCCCTTACGGCTTAATTCAAATGCTTGATTTAGAGCGCCCTATCTACCTTCCTACTGCAGCTTACGGCCACTTTGGCCGTGACGAATTCCCATGGGAACGCACAGATAAAGCTGACGCACTTCGCGCAGCAGCGGGTCTTTAGGACTAAAGCAAAAAAACGGCCCTTTTAAGGGCCTTTTTTATAGCTAGCAATTATGTAACGCAACGCTAATTCATAGTTTAAAAAATAACTATTAATTGGTCCTCGAACTTTTTTATACTTTAGGTATATACTCATTTAATTATAAAGCTTTAGGGATATTTAAATGACCGATAACTTTCGCGTTATGTTTGCTGGACTCGCTGATAACGTTGACTCAAAAACAGCGTGTACAACACTGGCGGCAAAACTAAAAATCTCAGAAGAAAAAGTAGCCTTATTTTTTAAAGGTAAGCCTTTATTTGCGCCTAGCGATAAAAACAAAGCATTAAAACAAGCTAAGCTACTTGTTGGAATGGGTATTAAAAGTAAACTTCAAGCTGTATCGACAAATACTGAAAAAACCACTCAAACGGTAAGTGGTAGCCAGCGAGATGAGCGTATTTTTGACGCATTAGACTACATAACCAGCAGTTTAATCAGGCTAGAAGAAAAACTCGAAGACCTCGAGCAGCGCTTACCTGAAAACCAAACAAAAACCCCTGAAGTAGATGAAGACGAATGGCAAGACGAAGAGCTATTACTGGACGAGGAGCTAATAACTCAGCCTAAAAAACGCAGTAATGCATTGCTTTATTCGTTAATAGCTACGGTTGTTACGTTGCTTATTATACTTGCGGTGTACTTGGCGTTTCCTGCTTTATTTGCTTTTTAATTAGTTGGTAAGTTTGAAAAATGAGCGATTCACGCGCCCAAATAAGAAAATCTATTCGCGAATTACGTAATAATTTGTCTAATGAACAGCAAAATTTAGCATCTCAATCTTTAAGTATGAATTTTATTCAATACTTAAAAACAAAAAAAACAGCTAAAAATCAACATATCGCCATTTATTTAAGTAACGACGGAGAGCTTGATACCTCCTTGTTAATTAAAGAATTATGGAACTTAAATCACGTTATTTACCTACCAGTAATACACCCATTTAATGGCGCCACTTTGCTGTTTCAGCGCTATGAGAAAAACTCACCCATGAAGGCAAATCGCTATGGTATCTTTGAACCTAAGCTAAATTGCAGTCAAATATGCCCTTTACCCGAGCTGGACTACTTACTTATGCCATTAGTTGCATTTGATAATCAAGGTAATCGCTTAGGAATGGGAGGTGGGTTTTACGATAGAACACTGGCTCGTTTACACGATGAAAACTGGCAAAAACCACGACTTATAGGCCTTGCACATGAGTGCCAAAAAGTTGATGTATTGCCAATAGAGCCTTGGGACGTACCGCTTAAAACCATAATAACACCCAACAAAAATTACTGCTGGTGATGTGATTATTCGCATACTTGCAGCACACATTTGACATACATGAGCACAAAATAATGACACAAGACGAATTAAAAAAAGCAGCAGCATGGGCTGCACTCGAGTTTGTAAAAGAAAACACGATAGTAGGTGTAGGCACAGGCTCAACCGTTAATCACTTTATTGATGCCCTTGGCACAGTTAAAGACACTTTAGTAGGTGCAGTATCAAGCTCTGAAGCTTCTACAGCACGTTTAAAAGAGCTCGGTATTGAAGTGTTTGAGCTAAACGATATCGATGCACTCGATGTTTACATCGACGGCGCGGATGAAATTAACGCTCAAAACGAAATGATTAAAGGCGGTGGTGCTGCACTTACCCGTGAAAAAATTGTGGCTGCAGTTGCTAAGCAGTTTGTGTGTATTGTTGATGACACCAAACTAGTGGACACATTGGGGGAATTTCCGCTTCCAGTTGAAGTTATTCCAATGGCGCGCAGCTACGTAGCACGTGAGTTATTAAAGTTAGGCGGCGACCCAGTCTACCGCCAAGGTGTGGTTACCGATAACGGTAACGTTATTTTAGACGTATATAATTTAAATATTACCAATGCTAAGCAACTTGAGACAGATATAAATCAAATTGTTGGCGTAGTTACCAATGGCCTATTTGCGATGCGTGGTGCTGATAAAGTAATTATCGGCACTAAAAATGGGCCTCAAATTAAATAGGATGAGGTTATGAGTAAGGTATCGTTAGCAAAAGACAAAATTAAAATTCTCTTGCTTGAAGGTGTGCACCAAAGCGCAGTTGAAACGCTAAAACGAAATGGTTACAGCAATATAGACTACGTTAAAACATCGCTACCTGAAGACGAGCTTAAAGAACGTATTAAAGACGCTCACTTTGTAGGTCTGCGTTCTCGTACTCATATTAACGAAGCTGTTTTAGATGCTGCAGAAAAGCTGATTGCCATTGGTTGTTTTTGTATTGGCACAAACCAGGTTGACTTAAGTAACGCTCGCCAGCGTGGTATTGCTGTATTTAATGCGCCATTTTCAAATACACGCTCTGTTGCAGAGCTAGTACTTGGTGAAATACTGCTTTTACTTCGCGGTATACCTGAGAGAAATGCTGCGGCTCACCGTGGTGAGTGGCTAAAAACAGCAACGGGTTCATTTGAAGCACGTGGTAAAACGTTGGGTATTATTGGCTATGGCCACATTGGTACTCAGCTAGGTATTATGGCTGAAAACATAGGTATGAACGTCGAGTTTTACGACATTGAAGATAAGCTAACACTGGGTAATGCAAAACAAGTGCATAACTTGACTCAGCTACTTCAGCGCTCTGATGTAATTAGTTTGCATGTGCCAGAAACACCACAAACCAAAAACTTAATCGGTTCGGCAGAGCTTGCGGTAATGAAACAAGGCGCTATTTTAATTAACGCCTCTCGCGGCACCGTTGTTGATATTGACGCCCTTGCAGAATCACTTAGCGAGAAAAAGCTAAGTGGTGCAGCAATTGACGTGTTCCCTGTTGAACCTAAATCTAACGATGAAGAGTTTGTATCGCCACTACGCGACTTCGATAACGTTATTTTAACGCCGCATATTGGTGGTTCAACTCAAGAAGCTCAAGAAAATATTGGTATTGAAGTGGCAGGTAAATTGGCTAAATATTCAGATAACGGCTCTACAATTACCGCCGTTAACTTCCCTGAGGTATCACTGCCAGAGCTTGCTAACCGTAGTCGCTTATTGCATGTTCACCACAACCGCCCAGGTGTGTTAACGCAAATTAACCAAGCGTTTGCGCAGCACGGTATCAATATAGCAGCTCAGTACTTACAAACTGATGAAGCAATTGGTTATGTGGTTATTGACGTTGATACCGACCACTCTGAAGTAGCGCTTAAAGAGCTAAGTGCGGTTGAAGGAACAATTAGAGCGCGTATTCTTCACTAAACATTATCTATAATAAAAGCCGCATTTGATTAAACAAGTGCGGCTTTTTAAATTATGATTTAACAACTTATCGTGATTAGTCGCCTTTAACTTCTAAATTTATAAACTTAACCAGTTCTTCTGGCTTACCAGCTAGCATCATTAATTGCTGGTTAACTTCCATCATAGTTTGGCCTTCAGGCAATTTTGCTGAAACAGTTAACGAATTTAAACCGCTGGCAAAGCTGGTTAACGCATTCGCTATTTCTTCAGTTACAGGCGCTTGCTCTAACTGCTGGGCTAACATTGCTTGCATTTGCTCAATAGTCATACCTTGCTTTGAAAGCTCACTTTCTAATAACTCTTTAAGTTTACCTTGGTTATTTATAACAAAGCTTGCGTTACGGGGTTCAAGCTTGCTCATTGCTTGCATCATACGTGTTTGCTGTTGCAGTTGCTGCTCATAAGTTAGAGGGGTATCACCCGCTTGCTTTTGTTCTTTGCTCATCGCAAGCGACGTATCCATAAGCGGTTTAGAATTAGCTAGCCCTAAGTCCATATTAAAACTGACCACATCTTGAGCATTGAGCTTTACAACCATATCGCTTTCACCCGACTCTTCATTATAATCAAGAGATGAATGCAGATTGTAACTTGCTGATGCTAATATGGCATTTGTGTCAGCAGGCAGTGTGGCAATAAAGTCTTTACTGAGCGTCAGATTTTTTACATCAAGCGATGTATGCGGTGAAATTTTATCGGTTTCGTAGCCTTTAACTTCAATACTTTGAACGTTGGCTACACTCTCGCCCTCAGGGCTTATTACTTCCATACTTGTAATTTCAACACTTTTTGAAATAACACTTGCAGATAAGCCAGCATATTTAAATGTTGCACCCGTTTGCTCACTCACCATGGCCAGCTGCTTGTCTACTTCAGCACGAACCTCTTGGGTTGCAACATAGTTAGCATAGCTAACGCCGCCAACACCTGCGGCAATAATCGCTGCTGCTATAATTAATTTTTTCATGTTATTTCCTTATTCTATTTTTTTATAAAAATGGTATTAACCCAAGAGTAACATTGCATACCAGTCGCTGTAAGCGTTAATTAATCAGGCTCAATAACTCATGTACCGTTTTTACTGGAATTATTTTAGCGCCTAGGCCTTCCATTGATTTATGGTAGTTACGAAACGGGATAAATATTTCTGTAAAACCATGCTGTGCAGCTTCTTTAACTCGTGGTACGCCGCTGTCTATTGGGCGCACATCACCGTTTAAACTCAACTCCCCCATAATACAAGTGGTTCGAGGCACAACAAATTCGTTCAAGCTACTTAGTAACGCAGTAACAAGGGCTAAATCTATACAGGTTTCTGATTCATCAATTTTTAAACCACCCACAATATTAAAAAAGGTGTCGTGAAATATTTTTGTTTTTGTATGTTTACGTAAAATACCTGTGAGCATTTTTATGCGGTTCATATTTAAACCGACACAAACACGCTGTGGAAATTCAGCCTCGGTTTCTGTTGTTAAACATTGTATTTCAAGCAATAGATTCCGATTACCTTTACGGATACAGGTAATAGACGACCCCGGGGATTCAGTCGTCGAGCCCGATAAAAATATCTCACTCGGGTTGTCTACGCTTAACATTCCACGCTCACACATTTTAAAAATACCCACAGTATCAATGTCACCAAAGCGGTTTTTATTGGCACGTAGGGTACGTATTTGTCCATCATTGGTGTCTATGTGTAATAGCGCATCAACAATATGCACCAAGGTTTGCGGGCCTGCAATTTCGTTATTTTTATTCACGTGAGCAATAATAAACATGGTCACATCATTCTGCTTACAATATTGAGTTAATGCTTGAGCGGCACTTTTAACTTGCGAAGGAGAGCCTGGACTGCCATTTGCAGTATCTGTAACAACGGCTTGAATGGAGTCGATGACTGCAAACTTTATTTTATTTTTATCAAGCTCTTCAATAATAGTCTCAACGCTGGTTTCTGAAAGCAAATAAAGCTCATCGGCGTTATAGTCTAACTTTAAGCGGTTAACACGATTTTTAAACTGCGACAAAGACTCCTCAGCGGTACAGTAAAGAGACGGCATACGCTTTGACATTCTTGCTACCAAGTCAGATAAAAGCGTTGTTTTACCCGCACCAGGATCGCCCGAAATAATATTTACAGAACCCGTAGTAACACCACCGCTTAAAACACGGTCAAGCTCGCCTATTTCTGTGAGTTGCTTTTCAGCTTCAACAGTTGCTATGTCATTAATTTTTTTAGAACCACCGCCAATACCTCCGGCATAACCGCCAACACTTGAGCGCGCTGTTGCTTTCTTACTTTGTCCTGCTGAAGGTTTAAATTCAGCTAACGTGTTCCACGCACCGCAACGACACTGCCCCTGCCAACGTTGATAGTTCATGCCACACTCTGTACAAACAAACTCTACTTTTGCCGCTTTAGCCATTAATAACCTTATTTATTAATCATTGAATTTAAAAATGCGTACTGTTTTGTTGTTATTTTGCCATTTCATCTATTTACATAGCAACATAGCTTGCCTGTACAAATTTCTTAAGCCACAATCATTACCTAATTAACTGTTTTACCTTTATATATCTAAGGGCACAGTTTTTGCTTTAAAATTAAATAAAAGTAACTTGCCAATAAAATGGCACATAATACATACTAACAAAAACTAAATGGTAGTTGCTCCAAAACCGTACCTATATTAATAACATAGCACGGTTCACGTTTATTGAATTTCTAATAAATGGATTTAATAGTATACCTACTTTTTCAAAGAGACGGTGATGGTTTTATAAATGGCTGATGACATCATGCTCAAACACGAGTCCCTCGTGAATGAGCTAAAACAATATTTAGGCAACGCCAAGTTTGACCTAATTTTCAAATCAAAAACAGCAGAGCTTACGAAGCCTGAACAGTTTTTAATTAAAATGGAGATGTCGCGCCTTTCTCAGCCTGTCGAGCGCTTTATTGATCTACGCGGTTTAGTTACAGGACAAGTAAAACCTTACGAACATAATGGTAAACAGCACTTTATGGATGAAACGGCCATTGAAGTGTTTGAAAGCGCATTAAAACAGCATGGTAAATACACACTTGCTGTTTACGAAGCGGTTATGAATACGGAAAATAACCACCGCGTAATGCAAAAAGAAGCCGCCGAAAAAGGGAATAAGCAAGAGCAAGAAGATTTACTAAATACTAATGTTATTAAATTTGCATCTTACGAAAGCCGTGCAGAAGAAAGAATGAATTATTCAATAAAAGTTACTATTGAATATAACGATAAGAAAAATATTAAAGCAAGTACCTCTGATATTTCTTTGAGCGGCTGTAAAATAAAGCTGGCAAAGCGAAACATAATCAGAAAAGGCCAACTAATAGCAATGCGTTTGGTGGGTCTAGAGCAAGACTTTGAACTGGGTTTAAAAAATGGCATTCAATATGAAGTAGTTGCCGTTGAGAATATCTCACGTGAATTTAATCATATTCGTTTAAAGCGAACTTACGTTGAAAATAATGAAGCCTTTGATAACTTTTTAGAAAGCTTTATTCACGGAAATAAACGCCGCTACAAAGTTAATTTAGATAACACACTCGATGCGGTTGTATCAAAAGGTTATGAGCAATATTACATACCTCGTGTTACTTCATTGTATGTGTTTTTAAGTAAAAAAGACGATCAGTATTATCCTAGTTTAAGCCTAACAACCGAAAATAATATTTTTATTCAGCGCTACTTTACCGATGAAAGAAGTGTACCTTGCTTATACAACGTGCTTAACCATAAACGGGTCAGTGGGTTATTAACGCAACCAACAGCGGTTAAAGAAGATTACCTGTATACCTTTACACATGTGTCCTCTGGAAAGATTTATTACTATTCAGCAACCCGCACCGAATTAAACAACAATGCCAAACTACGTGATTTATTTTTAGGGTTTGGTAGTCAAAAAGAAAGCTGGCAATGCTTTAAAATTCAGATAATGCCGAGCCATCCTGATGATGCTTACATACCACTTTCACTGCCAAATTCTGCTGGTAGTAACATTGAAAAACTTAACAAACCTCCTTCGCCTCGTGTTGAAGGGTTAGTTAAAGACGTAAAATATATTGTTGTATTAACTAGTGTAGGTAATAGCGTTGAGCAATTGCGTTATAAACAAATAACTTACGATAAAGCTTTGGTCAATCAGCTTAAACTTTTTGGGCATGCCAAACATAAAACGGCTCCCTATTTAGACATTGTTGCGCTTGAGTATGTAAATTTACGTTCGCATAAACGCTATTTATACAAAACCGACGTTAAATTACACATAAATGATACGGTATTAAGTGGACATACGCGCGATTTTTCAGTCATGGGGCTACAACTAGAGTGCGATCAGCCTGTTAGCTTTAAAAAAGGCGACATTGTCTTTTTAACATTCCCTGATTTACAAAAAATAACTAAAAAGCATGCATTAAACGAACTCAAGTACGAGGTTATGGCTATCAGTAAGTCACTGACCACCGTTAACTTAAAAGCCAATAGAGTGGCTGACTTACCCCATGCTGGCGTTAGTTTTTTTACACAATTAATTGAAAATAACAAAGATAAATTAAAGGTAAGTGAAGAGGCTCCTAAAATTGAAGGACTCTCTACAGCACTTAGAAACATGGTAACAAAAAGCGTTTGCCAATTTCCGCTGTATTTACACAAAGAAGCGGCACATTTTAAAGTGGGTGCAATTGGTTATGGTTTATATTCAAGCCCGCTGCATGTACTTTTACAAAACTTTGGTTTACTGAGCAATAAAACAGACGTGTCGAGTATAATAACTAACGAGCAAATTTTAAATGTGATCACCCCAAATATAAAAGATCGCAGCAGACAAGATCCGCCACTTGCGTTTACACTGGCAATCAATTTTGATCCCCGACAAGATAAAGTCACCGAAGCTATTCAAAGCCAGTGTATATTAGGTGAAGATTACAGCAGCTTTAATGAACAAATTAGCAAGGGGATTAAGTCTCAAATTATATTTGTTATGCGACTATATATTTCACGTACTGGTCGCCCAGATACAGATTACCTATCCAACGAGCTTAGCTATGTGAGTCAATACGCGTTACATAAAGCTAAAGAGTTGGAAGAAGCTTTATGGTCGGTAACAGGTGTGGGTGATGTGGTTGATATTACAGAAGAAGCTTTAAGTCATTTTGAGTTAGATCAACAAAAGGTTGACCAAATGGGCCGTCGTAAACTGCTTTGGTTAAACCGCTCTCGCTAAGCGGTTTAACGCTAATATGCCATCGTTATTTTTTGTTTAACGGAATAGCGAGCATATAAAGTAACTGTAATAACGAGCCTTTACAAATAGCTGCTTGCGCTTGCTCAACTACTTTTGGTTTACCATGAACAGCAACCCCAAGCCCAGCCTTTGCCATCATAACGAGATCATTTGCACCATCGCCAATCGCCACTGTTTGTATTTTTTCAAGTCCGAGCTTAGCTTGCAAAGACTCTAAAATAACCGCTTTTTGCTGTGCATCCACAATCGTACCAAGTACCTTACCAGTTAATTTATCATCTTTAAATTCAAGCACATTTGCATGTACTTCATCTAAATTAATTAACTCCTTAACACGCTCTGCAAATGGCACAAAACCGCCCGATGCAATTGCTAAATACCAATTGTGATGTTTTAGTACTTGGCACAAGGCTTTTATGCCCGGCATTAGTGGCAAGGTATTTTTTAATTCTTCAATAAGTTTTTTTTCAATCCCTTTAAGCTTACCTACGCGTTGATTTAAGCTTTCACTAAAATCAAGTTTACCTGCCATTGCGAGGGCTGTTACAGATGCCACATCATCGTACACATTTGCTAAGCGTGCTATTTCATCAATACATTCAATAGTAATCGCTGTTGAATCCATATCCATCACTAACAAACCCGGCTCGAAAAGGTTAGGCGGTGTATTAATTTGTACTAATTGGCACTCTAGTGTTTCTGAAAACGCTTTAAGCGTTAATGGATTAATAGATTGCGTTGTATTTTGAGTATAAAAACACAGTGCTGGAGATAAGCCTAAATCAGGCTGGTATTGGCATAATGCTGTGACCGTTTGCCCATGATGAGCTAAAAACTGAATAAACGTATCTATACTTGTCGCATTAAAGTCACCTGCAAATGCAATACTAAACAACCCTGTTTGTGTATTTGGAACACCATCAAATAGTGTAAAAATCCCGTTGTTATGAGCAAACCATTGGTTGAGCGTTAACATTGACAATGATTGCTGAGAAGTAAGCTGTGCCATGCTGATTTGCGACATAGGATCTCCGTGTTTATTTTTATTCCACTGATATAAAACGAATTGAAGCGGTAATATGAATGCTAAATTCGCCATCGGGGTTAATTTAAGGTTATAGTAGTAGTTGTAACATCAAATCAAAACTCTGTCAGTAGCATATACGGTGACTATGAAAAATAACCATCTTAAAAATCCAATATCGGCATCACAAAAGAAACGACTTTTACGGTTATTATTAGCTGCTGGCTGTTTTGTATTGCTTAGTTGGGTAGGTGTAAATAGTAGCTTTCAAAGCCATCAGTTATTATATGATAGCGCCGACAACACAGCACAAAGCTTAACTCAATTTATGGCTTTAAATGTTAAAACACCACTGATAGAAAAAAACAAACCTCAGTTAAACACTATTTGTAACGACATAGCTAAAGACGAATTTGTACTGTCGGCTACCATTTATGATCATCAGGGGATTCTAGTCGCCAGCAGTGATAATTGGCAGTCACACCATATTTTAGGTCAACTTCCAGAATCGACTCCAGGAATAAGTAAACTTAAAACACCATTTGTTGAACCCGTTATAAGCGATGATGATCGCCCTCTAGGGTTTGTTTCGGTAACCTATTTAACACGAGCTGCTATTTCAGACAGCCACAGCCATTTTCATGATTTGGGTCGTCAGGTTTTATTAATGCTAGTTATTGCATGTATTTTTACATGGCAATTGGGGCGTGGCTTAAAGCGTTGGCAAGTAAACCGCTATATACGAAAAACCTCAGAGCAAGAGTCGTAGAGCATTTTAGCTAGCACCTCTTTATCGCTACTTTGTTTTAAACTACACAGAGCGTTGAACACATTTGGGATATGAAGCGGCGTATTAATCTCACCTTGATGACCATTTAGTGGCATTGAGGGCGAATCGGTTTCGAGCACTAAGTGCTGAGGTTCAATTTGAGTAATTACATTACGGGTTTTAGCTGCGCGCTCGTAAGTTATAACCCCACCCACGCCTAATTTAAAACCCTGTTTAATATAATACTGTGCTTGCTGTAGTGAGCCAGAAAACGCATGTATCACTCCACCATATTTTGGCTTACAGCGTTTAAACGATTGCGCAATTAAATCATGACTTTGCCGATGGTGGACAATAAGCGGCAAATTTAGCTCATTAGCAATTTTTATTTGCTGCTCAAACAATCTCGTTTGCTTTGCAAGGTCTTCGATACTTCTATCAAGCCCACACTCACCTATAGCTACTAAATGATGCTTATTTGCAACCCCGAACTCAAAAAGTGCCTCTATGTGCGATTCTTTATGTTGATCTAAAAAGTAAGGATGTAACCCTGCTGCTATTTTTATACTTGGAAAAGTAGCTTTGAGTTTGATAAGAGTATGCGATTGAGCGAGCGTAATACCCGGCACAACAAACTGATTGACTCCCTTTGCTATACACTCGTTTATGAGCGATTCACGAATTGAATCAAACTCGCTAAAGTCGAGATGGCAATGAGAGTCAATAAATTGCACGGTTACTTAATCATCAATTTATTAAGGGTTTAAGCGTGTAACTTGCCAGCTGTTATCTGCTTGGCGCTGGTACATAAAACGGTCATGTAAACGGTGTGCACCACCCTGCCAAAACTCAATTTTAGTAGGCACTACACAGTAACCGCCCCAAAAATCAGGCAATGGGATTTCACCTTTAGCAAACTTGCTTTTCATATTAGCAAAGGTTTCCATAAGTACTTTTCGCGACGACACTGGCCTACTTTGTTGCGACGCCCATGCTGCTAATTGGCTTTCTTTAGGACGCGATAAAAAGTATTTTGCCACGGCTGATGTAGGTAATGGTTTTGCCTCACCGTATACAATCACTTGGCGCTCCATATGGTGCCACGGAAAGTGCAGCGATATTTTGTTATTGCCTTTTAGCTCTTGTGCTTTACGTGAGCCGGTATTAGTAAAAAATACAAACCCGTTATCGTCTAAATGTTTTAACAATACAATACGCTGTGAAGGTTGCCCGGTTTCATCAACCGTAGCGACCACCATGGCCGTTGGGTCTGGGATATTACTGCCCACAGCATGCTCAAGCCACGTTTCAAATTGTTTGAATGGATCATCTTGCAAGTTATCTTCGCTTAGCGCGTCTTGCAGGTATTCACGGCGGATGTCTTCGAGTTTCATAAACAAATCCTTCTCTGTTTATTAAAGCGTATGTGGGTAAGTTAAGGTCAGGCTGTTAATCGTTTTAAGAGCAAAAATAAAAATGTTTTGTTTAATGTTAGTTTAGTGTTGGGTTTCGTTTCACTCTACTCAACCTACGGTGCTATCAGCTACACAATTAATTAACTTACAAGAGTTCGTCAAGTAAAGCCTAAAATCATCTGCAAGTGTAGGAGTGCTGACAAGGCGAACTACACGAAGCAGACGTACACCTAGGTAGTTTAGCCTAAGACAAGGCATTCACCCCTACTTATCCCTATGAGCATACGGTTTGTATGTGATTAGGATAAGTCGGGGTGGATAACGCAGTATTAGGTTAAAATACGACGGTGATTACATTTGCTCCATGACTTCAATGCCTAACAAATCCAATCCAGTTTTTAGCGTATCTGCCACTAAATTACACAACACTAAACGGCTGTCACGTACGCTTGGCTCTACGCCTTCTTTGAGTACTGGGCAGGCTTCGTAGAACGTCATGTATAGGCTAGCAAGCTCGTACAAGTACCCACATAATACGTGTGGAGTAGCCTCTGAGATCATTAAATCAAGCACTTCTTCAAGCTGCAGTAGTTTAAGCGCGAGTGCTTTTTCTTGCGGCTCGGCTATGGCTACATCAGCATTTAGCGTAGCGGCATCGACACCTGATTTACGGAAAATACTGCGTACACGGGTATAAGCATATTGTAAGTAAGGTGCTGTCGCGCCTTCAAAGCTTAACATGCTGTCCCAGTTGAATATGTAATCGCTGGTACGATGTTTAGAAAGATCAGCGTATTTAACAGCGCCAATACCTACTTTACGCGCAATTTCGCTGCGATCATGTTCTGATAAATCAGATTCACGCTCAGCAAGTTTTGTTGCTGCACGGCTAATCGACTCTTCAAGTAAGTCGGCAAGCTTAACAGTACCACCAGTACGGGTTTTAAATGGTTTACCATCGGCGCCCATCATGGTGCCAAACGGGCAAAACTCGTAGCTTGTTTCATCGCGTAAAAGGCCAGCTTTTCGTGCAGTAAGCTCCACTTGATTGAAGTGAAGGCTTTGGCGCGCATCAACAAATATTAAAATACGCTCAGCACCCAATTTATTTGAGCGGTAATCACACGCGGCTAAATCGGTGGTTGAATACAAAAAGCCGCCGCCAGATTTTTGCACGATAAACGCAGATGGCTCACCATCTTTATTGGCAAGCTCATCTAAAAATACTACTTGTGCACCTTGCGACTCTACCGCTATGTTTTTATCTTTTAATAAGCTAATAATGTCGTTAAGCTCACTGTTATAAGCACTTTCAGCCATAATGTCGTCTTGGGTAAGCGTTACATTTAGACGTTTGTAAACTTCTTCAGAATGCTTAACAGAGGTCGCTATAAATAGCTTCCATAGCTTTTCACAGTGCGCGTCGCCGCCTTGTAGTTTAACGACGTAATCACGGGCTTTATCGGCAAAACCTTCTTCATCGTCAAAACGTTTTTTAGCATCGCGGTAAAACGTTTCTAAATCAGCAAGCGCTACCGACTCTAAGTCTACGCCTTGGCTAATTTGATCTTCTAAATGCGCAATTAGCATACCAAATTGTGTGCCCCAATCGCCCATGTGGTTTTGACGAATGACTTTGTCGCCTCTAAATTCAAGCGCACGTACAATGGCATCACCAATAATGGTTGAACGCAAATGGCCTACGTGCATTTCTTTTGCAAGGTTAGGTGATGAGTAATCTACCACGACAGTTTGTGGATTAGTGTGCTCGTTTACGGCAAGCTTTGCATCGCTGTTAGCCGCTTCTACGCTTTTGGCTAAAAACTCAGGCTTTAAATGAATATTAATAAAACCAGGGCCGGCAATTTCAGTTTTTTCTGCAATGTCGGTTACATCTAGGTTATCAATAATTTTTTGCGCAAGCTCACGTGGGTTGCTTTTCATTTTTTTAGCGGCGCCCATTGCACCATTAATTTGGTAGTCACCAAATTGTGGGCGTGTGCTTTGTGTAACCGCTGGGTTTGTGTCTTCTGGTAGGCCTGCTGCGGTCATGGCGGCAATGGCTTTTTCTACTAAAATAGTACGAATGTTCATTATATTATTTACCTTTGTAAGCCCGCCATAGCAGGCTTTCAGTTTACTTTAGTCAGTCGATTCTAGTTTTCGCGAGTATGGTTAAAGGTTACTTCTGGGTAACGCTCTGTCGATAAATTAAGGTTTACACGGCTCGGTGCTATGTAAGTTAGGTTATCGCCACCATCAAGTGCTAAGTTGCTTTCGCACTTACGTTTAAACTCTTCAAACTTTTTAACATCAGTTGAGCTTACCCAACGTGCTGTATTTACGTTTACGCCTTCGTAAATTGCATCTACGTTGTACTCAGCTTTTAAGCGCGCTACAACTACGTCAAACTGAAGTACACCTACCGCGCCTACAATTAAGTCGTTATTAATGAGCGGTCTAAATACTTGTACTGCACCTTCTTCAGAAAGCTGAACTAAACCTTTTAATAGCTGCTTTTGTTTAAGCGGATCGCGCAAACGAATACGACGAAATAGCTCAGGCGCAAAGTTTGGAATACCGCTAAATTTAAGCTTTTCGCCTTGTGTAAAGGTATCACCAATTTGGATTGTACCGTGGTTATGTAGGCCTATAATATCGCCTGCGAATGCATCTGCTGCACGCTCACGATCGCCTGCCATAAAGGTTACTGCATCTGAAATACTCACCTGTTTACCAAGGCGTACATGATTCATCTTCATGCCTTGACTATATTTACCCGACACAATACGCATAAAGGCAATACGGTCACGGTGTTTTGGATCCATGTTAGCCTGTATTTTAAATACAAAACCAGTAAAGTTCTCTTCTGTTGCGACTACTTGGCGGTCTTCTGTCTCACGCGGTAGCGGCGTTGGCGCCCACTGTGTTAAACCATCAAGTACATGGTCTACACCAAAGTTACCAAGGGCGGTACCAAAGTATACTGGCGAAAGTTCACCCGCTAAAAATAGTTCAAGGTCAAATTCGTTTGAAGCACCAATAACAAGCTCTAGTTCTTCACGTAGTTGTTCAGCGAGTTCTTCACCAATGGCGATATCTAGCTCTGGGTTATCAAGGCCTTTAACAGTGCGAACTTCTTGAATTGTATGACCTTGGCCTGTTTTGTATAAAACCGCTTCGTCGTTATGAATGTGGTAAACACCTTTAAACTCTTTACCACAACCAATTGGCCAGGTAATAGGTGCACAGGCAATATTGAGCTCTGTTTCTACTTCATCAAGTAGCTCCATTGGGTCACGAATATCACGGTCACACTTATTCATAAAGGTCACAATAGGCGTAGTACGTAGGCGCGTAACTTCCATTAGCTTACGAGTACGTTCTTCTACACCTTTTGCGGCATCAATAACCATTAAGCACGAATCTACTGCGGTAAGAGTACGGTACGTATCTTCAGAGAAGTCTTCGTGTCCAGGGGTATCAAGTAAATTAACCAGCGCATTGTTATACGGAAATTGCATTACAGAGGTAGTAACCGATATACCACGCTCTTTTTCCATTTCCATCCAGTCAGACTTTGCATGCTGATTAGAGCCACGGCCTTTTACCGTTCCGGCTTTTTGAATCGCTTGTCCGAACAAAAGTACTTTTTCGGTGATGGTGGTTTTACCTGCATCCGGGTGAGATATAATTGCAAAAGTACGTCGTTTATTTATTTCGCTAAGGAGATTTTGGTCTGCCATTAAAAAGTTCTTATAGTTTGAATACGGATAATATCACCATAAAGTGTGCAGACGTTTAAAGGCTAAAACTGCTAAACCCCGAAACCTCAACACACCAAAACCAAGAGTAAATTAGCCCCTAGTTTGCGATCCGTTATGTTAATCGTAATTAAAGACTATTTTCGCTGATCTTGACCCTTTAAACAATCAATGGTTAGTTATTAACTGATCTTTTTTATCAATATTTAAACTCAGGCCGTTTAGTTTGTAATTTGACTCAAGCAAAATAAAAACTTTTACTTAATTAAGTAATTAAAACCTACGCATAAAGGGGAAGTTACCTCTAACTAAAGTTTATATTTTAGCGATGAGTAAAGCGCAGGCTTGTTTAATAAACTTGTAACGCATACTATAAAAAGATTGCGTCAAGGATATTAGTTAGTTAATGAAAACCAGTAAGTTAAGCATTAGATTATTATGGTATATAACCCCGCTTGTTATATTGCCCCTGCTATTTTTAGGTGGGTTTACGTTAACTAATGTAACTAACTCTACGCAAAAACAAGCCGATCTAATCATGAGCCGCTTTGTTGAGCAGCAACAACAAAAAGCGTTTAACTACATAGACTCATTCCACTCTACCACTAAGCTACTTTCTCGCTCTCCGGTACTTAACGACTTTTTGGCCAATGACGCACTTTTAGACGGAAATTATACGCGCAGGCTTGGCGCTCTAATGGATGTATTTGCCAGTTACAGCGAAGCCTACCCTGACATTATTAGTATAAATTTAGTGTCGGCTAGTGGTAAAAGTGACGCCTATCATTCAAATAATTTAACCATAGCGCCTAAAAACTACCCCTTTTTTAATCAGGTTATACAAAGCAATTTGAGCCAACAGCAGTTTATGGTTCAAAAACCCGACGGCACAACCAGCCTGTATTTTGTGCAACGAATAGATAGCGTGGGTTATTACCTAAAACGTCCACAACAACTGGGGTTTATTGTTGTAAATGTTGAGCCTTCAATTTTAAATACCAGTATTTTAGAAGCGCCTTATAACAATACGCTCAATTTATTGTTGACCAAAGACGGTAAAATACTATTTAGCTCTAATTATAATTTACGAGGCCAGTACATTAGCGAATATGAACTTAATAAGGTTCGCGATTTGGCCGACATAGGCTCACTTTCTACCATTGAGTTATCGAGCATTGATAAAATCGAACGTATGATTTTTGCCGTACAAATGAGCGGCGGCTATTATTACGTATCAACAATTCCCAAAGCGGTACTTCATCAGTCGGGCAAAGCCATTAGCCTAATTACGGGTCTGATTGTTATTATTTCAGTGATCTCGTTACCTATCTTGATATTTGTTGTTGTACGTAACCTATTGTTAAATCCAATAGAGCTATTAGGTGCAGCCAGTCACCGAGTAGGTGACGGTGACTTAGCAGTAAGCTTACCCGCTCATACCGATGATGAAGTAGGCATACTGTTTAACGACTTTAACCACATGGTTAATCAAATTAGGCACTATCAACAACAACTCGAAGAATACAAACATCACCTAGAAGACAAGGTGGAAAGCCGAACTCAAGCGCTTGAGTCTATGAATAGCCAACTTGAACTCGCAATTACTCAAGCAGAGCAAGCTAACCAACTTAAAAGTCGTTTTTTAGCAAACATGAGTCATGAAATACGAACCCCTCTCACCGCTATTATGGGCTTTACAGAGCAGTTGCTACATAACGATAAAATAGTAAACGACAAACAACATTTAAGTACTATTTTACGAAACTCAAAGCACTTACTTGAACTCATTAACAATATTTTGGATTTATCTAAAATTGAAGCTGAAAAATTAGCTGTAGAGCAAGCCTCTGTGAACGTTGTGCAGTTAGTCCATGATATTGAGTCAATCATAACGCCACTGGCGCAAGAAAAGCGTTTAGAACTTAATATTATTTTTGACTTACCAATACCGCAAACTATATACACTGATGTAACACGCTTAAAACAAATTTTAATTAATGTGGCCAACAACGCCGTTAAATTTACAGAGCAAGGGCATGTCTCTATTTGTGTGCATTATCATGCTAAAAGCAACCTCATTGAGTTTGTAATAACCGACACCGGTATTGGTATGTCTGAGCATCAAATTTCTCGTGTATTTAAACCGTTTGAACAAGCAGATGCGACAACTACACGTCGCTTTGGTGGTACTGGGTTAGGATTATGTATATCCAAAAATCTGGCAAATTTATTGGGTGGCGACATAAAACTAGAAAGCGAAGTGGGCGAAGGAAGTGAATTTTCAATTAGTGCTGCTTGCCACTTAAAAGGCAAAACACCCGAGCTTGAGCTGCTTGTCGATCATGCACAATTAACCCCTGAAAAAGACCCTCTATTATCATTTGCGACTAACAGCTTTGACGCAAATATTTTGGTTGCTGAAGATAACCCAGATAATCAGCTACTGATTAAGTTGCTGTTGCAAACTTGGGGGCTTGAGCCTGACATAGCTAATAATGGTGCACAAGCCGTAGAAATGGCGCTAGTAAACGACTATCAACTCATTATTATGGATATGCAAATGCCCGTCATGGGTGGGCTTGAAGCCACCAAAATGCTACGACATGCTGCTTACGACGGTCCCATTATTGCACTTACCGCAAACGTAATGAATCACGATATTGGTACCTATATAGAAGCTGGCTGCGACAAAGCGCTTGGAAAACCAATAGATAAAGATGCCCTCGAAAACGTACTTGTTAGCTACTTGCACCTTGAAAAGGATAATCAAAATAAGTGGGATGACTTGTTAAAAAGTGAAAAGTTTCAACAGATATCTGATAATTACTTAGCAAACTTACCCAGTTATTTGGAACAAATAAAAACATTTCACCATGCACAAGATTGGGAAAGTCTAAAAGCAGTTGCGCATAGTGTTAAAGGCAGCGCAGGATGTTTTAACTTTGATGCCATTTACAAAAGCGCTGGCAACCTTGAAGAAAACCTAAAAAGTAACGATAAATCACAAAGAGATGAAATTATAAACTCAGTAATAGTGGCAATACAGCAGGCTATTAACTCAAAATAAAACAGTTGGCTGCCTGCAACTAAAAAGAATTACATAAACCCTAAGCTTAATGCCATACCCATTAAAATAGCATCTTCAAAACCGTTTTTAGTTGCATCATCACTTGGGTAATAATTCTTTCGTACCGACATCTCTATAAACCCAGCTTGCTCATAAAGCTTAATTGCACGCGTATTTGACTCCCGCACTTCTAAAAATAAATTTTCGGCATTTTTCTGTTCACCATGCTCTATAAATTTACTCAATAGCTGCTTAGCAATCCCCTTACCTTGGTGCTCAGGCGTCACGCATATATCCATAAGCGTAAAATCGGGCCCTGCTTTTTCACCAATGTAAAAACCAACGAGTATGTCACTATCAAAGGCCGCTAAATTAAAATAACGCCCACCAATACATGAACTCATCGTTTTTAAAGTCCAAGGATGACTATGACACGCATTTTCAATAGCCATAAGCGCTTCTACGGCATCGTTATTTACAGGTTTAAAGTTTATCAAGGTGTTCACTTATTAAAGCCCACAAAGCACGTTTATCGGTTGCATTTAGTTGTGGGGATGGCAATTCAAGCTGATCACCCGTTAATTGCATGTGCTTGCTTTTCACCACGCTATTTATAGCTACAGGCACTGCTGCACGATTAATATCTGCAAGTAATTGGCTAGAAAGCTCAAGGGGTTCAAATGAAGCAGGCGTTAATTCTTTTTCAACGTTATTTCTAAGGGGTTCAGCATTTTCTGGTCGAAAATGAGTATTTAATTCGAGATTTTCAATATCAAAAACAGCTGCGTACCGTGAATGCATAACGACTCGATGAAATGAGGAAGTAAGATAATATAAGAATTAATAAATACGATGTAAAGAAGAAATGGCAGGGGCGGAGAGATTCGAACTCCCAACCGTCGGTTTTGGAGACCGCTGTTCTACCAATTGGAACTACGCCCCTGCAATGACGACGAATTATAGAGAAGTTTCGCTAAAGGTAAAGAGAAAAATCACACATTTAGTTTAACTGCTTTTTAAATAAACAAAACGGCGAATTAGCATGCTAATTCGCCGTTTTTTATCACTTTAATTTACAAAACTAAATGCAGGGTAAATTATTCCCACTCAATGGTTGCCGGTGGCTTACCAGAAATATCGTAAACAACGCGTGAAATACCATCAATTTCGTTAATGATACGGTTAGAAACCACACCCAAAAACTCATACGGCAAATGTGACCAACGCGCCGTCATAAAGTCGATAGTTTCAACACAACGAAGTGAAACAACCCAATCGTATTTACGTGCATCACCCATAACCCCTACCGATTTAACCGGTAAGAACACAGTAAACGCTTGGCTTACTTTATGGTAAAGCTCGGCTTTGTGTAGCTCTTCAATGAAAATAGCATCTGCACGGCGAAGTAAATCACAGTACTCTTTTTTAATTTCACCAAGTACACGTACACCTAAACCAGGGCCCGGGAATGGGTGGCGGTAAAGCATGTCGTACGGTAAACCCAGCTCTAAACCAATTTTACGTACTTCATCTTTAAATAACTCACGAAGTGGCTCAACTAGACCCATTTTCATGTCATCTGGTAATCCGCCCACATTGTGGTGAGATTTAATAACGTGTGCTTTACCTGTAGCAGATGCTGCAGACTCAATGACGTCTGGGTAAATGGTACCTTGACCTAACCATTTAGCGTTCTTAAGTTTTTTAGCTTGCTCATCAAATACATTAATGAACGTGTGGCCAATAGCTTTACGCTTATCTTCTGGATCTGACTTACCGGCAAGGTCAGCTAAAAATTGATCTTCAGCATCAACCTTAACAATGTTTAAACCAAACTTGTTGCCAAACATGTCCATTACTTGCTGACCTTCGTTTAAACGAAGTAAACCGTTATCAACAAATACACATGTTAATCTATCACCAATGGCACGATGAATAAGCATAGCTACAACCGATGAATCAACACCGCCTGATAAGCCTAAGATAACTTCGTCGTCGCCAACGGTTTCTTTAATGCGCTCAATGGCATCATCAATAATTTTTGCTGGAGTCCACAGTTTTTCACAACCACAAATATCAATAGCAAAGCGCTCTAATAAACGCTGCCCTTGATGAGTGTGCGTTACTTCTGGGTGAAACTGTACGCCGTAAAAACGTTTTTCTTCGTTAGACATAGCAGCATGCGGACACGTTGGTGTTTTAGCTGTAGTGCTAAAGCTTGCTGGTACTTCCATTACTTTATCGCCGTGGCTCATCCATACGTCTAAAACGCCATTGCCGCCATCGGTAATATGATCTTCAATTGCATCAAACAATGCACAGTTGCCTACCTTTTCAACTTGCGCATAACCAAACTCTTTTTTATCAGAGCTGTGAACACTTCCACCAAGCTGAGTAGCCATTGTTTGCATGCCATAACAAATGCCTAATACAGGAACGCCTGCATTAAACACATACTCAGGAGCGCGCGGGCTGTTTTCAAGTGTGGTTGACTCTGGGCCACCAGAAAGAATAATACCTTGTGGGTTAAACTCGCGAATTTGCTCTTCAGTCACATCCCATGCCCACAGCTCACAGTAAACACCAATTTCGCGTATACGGCGAGCGATTAGTTGAGTGTATTGTGAACCAAAGTCTAAAATGAGAATTCGTGAATCGTGAATATCTTTGCTCATGGAGTATCTCGTAAAGTAGATGCTAAATTCCACTAATTTGCTTAGTGGCTATTAAAGAGGGCTGGTAAAAGCCAGCCCCGTAATTTCAAGTCGTTGTTTAACCTAAGCGGTAATTTGGTGCTTCTTTGGTAATTTGCACATCATGAACATGCGACTCACCCATACCTGCAGATGTAACACGCACAAACTGAGGCTTAGTGTTTAGCTCTTCAATTGTTGCACAACCCGTTAAGCCCATTGCGCTGCGAAGGCCACCTACCTGCTGGTGAATAATAGTCGCTATTGGCCCTTTATACGCTACGCGGCCTTCAATACCTTCAGGGACTAACTTGTCAGCTTCGTTTGATTTTTGGAAGTAGCGATCTGATGAACCTTCTTTTTGATCCATCGCGCCTAAGCTGCCCATACCACGGTATGATTTGTAGTAACGGCCTTGATATAGTTCTACTTCGCCTGGCGCTTCTTCGGTACCTGCGAGCATTGAGCCCACCATTACACACGATGCACCCGCAACAAGCGCTTTCACAATGTCGCCTGAAAAACGAATACCACCATCGGCAATTACTGGAATGTCGCGACCTTTTAAGCCATCAACTGCATCTGAAATAGCCGTGATTTGTGGAACACCACAACCGGTAACAATACGAGTTGTACAAATAGAACCAGGGCCGATCCCTACTTTTACTGCATCAACGCCTGCATCAGCAAGCGCTATTGCTCCCTCTGCAGTTGCAACGTTACCCGCTACAATTTGAAGATCTGGATAAGCCTGACGAGTTGCAGATACACGGTCAATAACACCTTGAGAGTGGCCATGAGAAGTATCGATAAGTAGAACATCAACACCCGCTTCAACTAATGCAGCAATACGCTCATCAGTACCCGCACCAACGCCTACCGCAGCACCTACACGTAAACGACCTAACTCGTCTTTACATGCATGTGGTTTATCTTGCGCTTTTTGGTAATCTTTTACGGTGATCATGCCTTTAAGTTTAAACGCATCATCAACAACTAAAATCTTCTCAATGCGGTGTTCGTGCATTAAACCTAAAATTTCTTCGCGAGCTGCGCCTTCCTTAACGGTAACTAGCTTTTCTTTTTTAGTCATAACAGTCGAAATTGGCTGTTCAAGTTTTGTCTCAAAACGCATATCACGGCTTGTAACAATACCTACTAAAGTGTTTTCTGGGTCGGTAACTGGAAAGCCTGAGAACCCTTTTTCTTCAGCAAGGTCCATAGCATCTGCAATTGTTAAATCAGCAGTCACTGTTACAGGGTAAGACACAATACCCGCTTCGTAGGTTTTAACTTTACGTACGTTTTTCGCTTGTTCTTCAATAGTCATGTTTTTATGAATAAAACCAAGACCACCTTCTTGCGCAAGGGCAATAGCTAAACGAGCTTCTGTAACAGTATCCATAGATGCTGAAATAAGCGGCAAGTTAAGTTTGATACCACGCGTTAAGCGAGTTGAAATATTTGCCGTGTGTGGCAAAACAGTAGAATGACCTGGTACTAAAAGTACGTCATCAAAGGTAAGAGCTTCTTTAGCAATTCTAAGCATTTTGGCAACTTCTCACATGTGGATCTAAGATAAGGAATTGCGGTCAAATTTTAACAGCGTTATAGGCATTCGTAAATAATATTTCGCAAATATTTATGATAAACTTCCCTTATAACTTGCCTCATAAATAGTTTTAGGTTGTTTTTTATGTTTTCAAAGCCTTCGCAAACGGTTTATACCGTCTCGCGCCTTAATAGAGAGATCAGAACAGTACTAGAGCAAGGCTTTGCTTCATTAGTGCTTACCGGTGAAATTTCTAATTTTATTGCGCCAGCTTCTGGGCATTGGTATTTTTCGTTAAAAGATGACAAAGCACAAATTAAAGCGGCTATGTGGCGAGGTAATAACCGAAGCCAAAGTTACCGCCCAGAAAACGGCGCACAAGTAACAGTAAAAGCTCGCGTGTCACTTTATGAGCCCCGCGGCGATTACCAGCTTATTGTTGAACATATGGAACCGGCAGGCGAAGGCCAACTCAAGCAAGAGTTTGATGCGCTAAAAATGCGTCTTGCTGCTGAAGGACTGTTTAGCTCTGCATACAAAAAACCACTGCCGCAAAATATAAACCGTATTGGTGTAATCACCTCTGCAACGGGCGCAGCTATAAAAGATATATTAACCGTACTTAAACGCCGCGCACCGCAATTAGAAGTCATTATTTACCCAGCCATGGTGCAAGGTAAAGAAGCCCACATACATTTGATTAACCAAATAGAGTTAGCCAATACACGCAACGAAGTAGACATACTTATTTTAGGGCGCGGCGGTGGTTCACTTGAAGATCTTTGGTGTTTTAATCACGAACAACTCGCCCGCGCTATTCATAACAGTGATTTACCTATTATAAGTGCCGTAGGCCATGAAATAGACACCACAATCAGTGATTATGTTGCCGATATGCGGGCCCCTACCCCCTCTGCGGCGGCTGAGCTTGTAAGTCCTAACACGCAAGAGTTGCATAGCAAAGTAACCCAGCTTATTAACCGCTTAAATAATGCATTTAAACATAGCATTGCAGATAAGCGTGCACTCGCAACCCAATTGCAACATCGTTTAAATCTATGCCACCCGCGCAATCAGCTAAATCAAAAAGCGCAGCGATTAGATGAGTTAAGTATTGCCTTACAACAAGCTATGCAAAACCGGTTGTACCAACAAGAGCGCACGCTTAATAATTTAACGCCACGTTTAATGCGTCAATCTCCCGACAAAAAGCTAGCGCAAGCTTCTCATCAGCTGTCGCAGTTACAAGCAAGATTAAACCAAGCTATACAACAACAATTACAACAAGCCAATAATAGCCTGGCATTACAAGCAAGTAAGCTAGATTCGGTAAGCCCGCTTAATGTTTTAGCACGCGGTTATAGCATCACTAAAACACAACAAGGGAAGGTGGTTAAATCTGTGGGTCAAATTAAAGCCGGTGATGTTTTAGTTACAGAGCTGGTCGATGGCTCTGTAAAGTCAACAGCGCTTTAAAGCTCTGTTGCCATTAGTAACGTTAGTTCGGTGTCGCTTGAAGTAGAGGTTGTTCTTTTAAATTGCAACCAAAGCTTTTGCTTCATTAACTTATCGTTTAGCTCTCGCCATTGGGTATGATCGAATGAATCGTTATCCGTTGGCGCTGCAAGTTTAAATTTACAAACCGATGTTTTACATTCTGCGCTGACAATATCAGGTATCGATGCTAAATCTGCGGTAAGTAAAAAATCCTGTAATGCGGTTTCAGTTTGATAAGCCCACTCTTCATCACGTTGTTGTTCATCAAACTGTGCCTGTAAAGCGGCTTGCACATCATTTGGAGCTCGCAACTGCTTGACCACACTTTCCATTACCGATTTTTGCTGAGCTAATTGCAGCTTAAGCTGTGTAACTTGCTCTTCTAGGGGAAGCTCTTCTAGGGGAAGCTCATCAAGGGGTTGTGGATCTGGTTTAGGGGAAATATCTTTTTGCTCTAAGCGAGCACTTTGCTCAGGCGCAGCTGGTACAACACGCTTTGCTGTTGCTTCACTTATTTTAGCTGGCTGAACAAGAGGGGTCTGCTGCTTTGTATCAGCATGCTGTACCTTTGCGGGAGTTGAGTCACTTGAAAATAAATTAAAGTAGCTCCAAGTTAAACCCACACCAGCAATAAACCCAACTCCAAGTGTTAAAACGTTATTTTTGTTCATATTAATTCCTTTTAAGTTTTATTTTTATTCTATGTCACAGCATAGCGCTGGTATGCGATTCGTTTTCTGGCTCTGGTGTAGCTAAAAAGTTTTGGTTCATACTTTGCGCCGGACACGGACAATCCGGTCTGCCAATAATTTTAGCTGGTACGCCTACAGCGGTGGTATGTGGCGGTACCGCAGTTAAAACCACCGACCCTGCACCAATACGTGCGCCCTCACCCACTTCAATATTACCCAGCACTTTTGCTCCTGCGCCAATTAACACACCCGCTCTAATCTTAGGATGACGATCACCTTGCTCATTACCTGTACCACCAAGCGTAACCGATTGCAGTATTGATACGTTATCTTCAATGACTGCAGTTTCACCAATAACAATACCCGTTGCGTGGTCAAACATTATGCCTTTACCAACCTGACACGCAGGGTGAATATCTACGCCAAACACCTCAGAGGTACGGCTTTGAATAAAACGCGCCAGTTCTTTACGGTTTTGTTGCCATAGGCAATTAGCTAAACGGTGAGCCTGAATAGCATGAAACCCTTTTAAATTTAAAATAACAGTCAGGTAGGTTTCTGCGGCTGGGTCTCTATCTTTTACAGCTTTAATGTCTTCTGCGACAAAAGACAGCATGCGATCGCATTTTACAAATGATTGATCGAATAATTCACGAATAGTAAATGCAGATACAACAGCATCGGCCAATTTGTTAGCAACAATAAAGCTTAACGCCGAACCTAAACACTCATGGTTCAAAATACATGAATACACATGACTTGCTAAAAGTGGTTCGCGAGTGACGACTTCATTTGCTTCACTTCGAAGCTGTTGCCAAATTTCATGACGCATAATACTGAACTGCCTTAAATTGATAAAAAAAGAGCCTTTTGCTAAGTCTAACGGATTTAAAGCTCAAGGTGTTAACGCCTTAGTTATTTGTTCTGGTTATTAGGTATAACAAAGCACATTTAACAACTAAGTATTTAAAATTTAGTCAACCACGGTTAAATCGGCTGCACATACTAAATTTTTACCCGCAGTTTTTGCTTTGTATAATAAGTCATCGGCTTCTTTAACCATATTTCGTATTTTATAACTGTTACAAGGAATAACACTTGCCAGCCCAACACTAACAGTAAGTGTTTTACTTGGTAATGACAGCTCATTACAAATATTAAGCTGCTTCAACTGCTCTACAATAGCATTAATAATTATTGTTGCTTGTTCAGCGTTTGTGTTGCCATAAACAAGTACAAACTCCTCCCCGCCAAAACGTGCGCAAATATCACTGGGTCTTTTTGTATATTGCTTAAGGACTGCCGCAACTTGTTTTAAACACTCATCACCTTGTTGATGACCATAAGTGTCGTTAAGTAGCTTAAAGTCATCTAAATCAATTAATGCCAATGAAAGAGGCATGTTTAAACGCTTACACCTATTCCATTCTTGCTCTAAAAAGCTATCAAAATAACCACGATTAAATATATCGGTTAGCCCATCAATATTTGCCAGTTTCTGGACTTCTTCTTCAGCGAGCTTTCGCTCTGTAATATTTTGATGCGTAATTACATAATAAAAATCAGTACTGTACTTAAATGGTACTACGCGCATCATAAACCAGCGTTTTTCATCATCACTATGGCATGGGTATTCTAAATAAAACGCTTCTTGCTCTGCATTAATAACAGCATTAATTCCCTTCAATGCCCTTTCGCCTATTTCGTCACCATTGTCTGCTGCTTTTTTACAGGTAAATAAATAATTTTCTTTTTCCCAAGCACCGCATGAGCAGTCATTTTCTTCACCAAAGTTTTGCCATCCTTTATTTATAAAAACCATTTCTCCTTCTTTATTAATTACAACAACCTGCTCTGGCATAGTGTCCAAAACTAAATTTAAAAATAATTTATCATCTAGCACGCTTACCTTCAGACTTATAAGAATAATTGTCTGAAAGTATATGTACTTAGCGTTTTTTTGACAAAAATAAATGCGTACTTTTCTTTAAATTTATTATTTACCCAATCAAAGAATAAAAATGATACGACAGCAACACTCATTTTAAACCTGAACGAAAATTAAATAAAACACATTAAAATCAGTAGTTAAACACACATGACATACACAGTGTCATATGCCAAACTGCTCACTGGCATATTCATGACGGCGTAAAAAATAATAATAAACGCTAAATTAGCATCATCAACTCAACAAGGATAACGATGATGAAAAACGACATATTAAATACTAAAAAACTCGGCTATAAATTTTATTTTCAAGATGGCGACAATCAAATAGCCTGTTTTGGAAGTTACTTTACTGGTAAAGAAGAGGTGTACATAAATGATGATTTATTTAGTAAAAGGCGCAATGTAAATTGCACAAGCACCCACTCTTTTGATTTTGAAAACTCACAGTACCAAGTAAAGTTTGACATGCTCAACATACTCACAGGGCGAATGGAATGCACACTTTATAAAGATACAAAAGTCGTTGCCAAACAAATTCAATGCAGTCTTCCTGACGATCCTAAAAAGGCTTTCTTTTTTATTGCTGGTTGCGCATTAGGCGGTGCAGTGTTTGGCTATGTAACTGCAACCATTGTTGAACTATTTGTAGGGAAGCTTTAACGTGCAATTAAATGCTACAACTGTTAAATCACTCAGAGGCCAGTTAAATTGGACTCAGCAGCAACTTGCTGACGCCTGCGATGTTAGTTTAAGAACAATTCAACGGGTAGAGAAAGAAGGTGCAGCATCAAAAGAAACAACAATGGCTTTATGTGCTGTATTGGAAGTACGCCAAGGTGAATTAATTAAACTTGAAGATAACACTAACTCTTGCGATGTTAGTCCAGTTTTAAACACGCGTAATATAACCTCAATTTTAGCACTATCGTCAGTAGTCAGCTTTATATTGGGGATGATCACTGTATTTTTTATAATGAGTTGAGGCGCTAAAAAATGTCAAAACGTAAAGAAAAAGAATTACGAGGCCATATCACATTAATAGCCATAATAAGCGCAGTAATAATTTTAGGGTTAGGGATAAACGTTGGCTCAATGCTATAAAAAAGCCCCAAACGTGGGGCTTTTAATTATCTACAAGTCGTTTTGTTTAAGGTTTATTTAAAAACACTGTCAACTTTCACTACTTCAATATTGTTAGCTGGAATAGCTAATGCGTAATCGGCAATAACTTTATCTTCTGCAACAAGCGCTGCTGGTTTTTCTGTGTTGTAAACCATTGGCGATGTTTGCTCTGACACTAAACGTTTTTTCATGTCTTCACCGTCACCGGTAATAAACACGTACTGCACGTTATCGGTTTGCAGATTATCTTTAATCACGCGATTCACATCAGCAAGCGTTAGCTTTTCAAGTTTACTTGTTACGTATTTTACAAACGATTCTGTGTTATAAAATTCGCTATCAAGTGCATAACCTAACTGGCGGTTTTGACTTGCTACAAGCTGCGGCACGTAGTTAATTAAAAAGTTACGTGTTGCCTCAAAATCTTTTTCGGTTAAGCCGTTTTTAATAAGCTTATCCAGCTCAAATAATGCGGTACGCGTTGCAAAGTGCGCGTCGTTGTTAGAGCGAAGTGGGCGCAACCATACTTGGAATATTTGCTCAGAACGCCCTAAATTTGCATCAGGCTTAGTTTGAAACATACCACGTGGGAAGTATTCAATATATGCGTAATCGCCGTAGTTCATACCGCGCGTTTGACGAATTCGTTCATATAAGTATGAGTTAGAACTACGATGCTCACCAAAGTACGAACGCACAAGCCAAAGGGCAGTCCAATCTTCGCTGCTGCGAATAGTATCAATCGGGAAGCCAAACGATACTGCCGTCGATTGCGCTGATTTTTCTACAATCGTTGCATGATGGCCTTTAAGCTCTGGCGCATCAGGAATACTTAAACGGCTTTGCTCGCCTTTAGGTAAGGTTGCTAAATCGCTCATAATATTTGCTTTAAGCGCGTTTGGCACGGCGCCAATTAAACCCAGTGTTAGTTTAGATTGAGTAAGCTCTGAATTGTAAAATGCTTTTACATCATCAAGCGTTAATGCTTCTAAATCAGAAATATCACCGTAGTTGTAGCTTTCGTATGGGTGGCCTTTGTAAAGCGTGCTGTAGAGTACTTCTTTACCTAGCTCTTCATCGTTAGATGCTTTTAATCCTGACTTAATACCGTCGATCATTTCTTTTTTAAGGCGTTTAAAGTCATCGTCTCTAAAGCCTGGGTTAAGTAATTGTTCGCTTACAAGTGCATACCAAGTTTCAGCGTTATCTTTATGAATACGCCCTTGGAACGACAGCATTTCTTTGTCAATCTGGTAACCAAAACTACCTGCAAGCGGATAAAGCGCTTTTTGAATTTCTTTGTAGCTGGTGCTTTGCGACCCACCTTGAGCAAGCATTGCGGCGGTAAGCGCAGCTACACCTTTTTTACCTTGAGGATCAGCAGCTGCCCCTGTATTAAATAAAAAGTTTACATCAATCAGCGGCGAGCTATTGGTTTTATCAAGCACTTTAAATACAGGTGCCTCTGGGGCTTGTTCAAGTTTTGCAACTACTGCACTTAAACTCGCCTCTTCTGCAAACCCCGGTGCTTTATCAAGTGCCGACATAGTTACAGTAGTACGCGTGTTATCTACAAAGTATTTATTAGCAACCGCTTTAATATCTTCTGCTGTGATGTTGTCGGCTGATTTATAAAGCTGGTTAATAACCTCAGGATCGCGTTCAAAATGCATGTAACTTGCAAGCGTTGATGCAATTGCTTGCGAAGAATCTAAACCATTAATAAAGCCATATTTAAGGTTAGACTTTAAGTCACTTAATTTTTGTGCATCGACCAATTCTGTTCTGGCTTTTGCATAAGTGCGGTTAATTGCATCACGCGCTTTTGCTAAATCATCAGCGTTTTCTACTTTTACAAATACATGCAGTAAGCCTGGATCTTTGGTTTCTGGATTATAAGTAAACATTTGACTCGCTATTTGTTTATCAACAACGAGCTCTTGATATAAATCTGAGTTACTTGAAAAATAAAGCTGCGAGATTAAATCAAGTGCAGCTCTGTCTTTTTTAGCGGGTTCCCACGCAGCACCCTTATACGATACCAATAGCCAATGCCCCGGCAAGGCTTTATTCTGTTCATGCAAATATTTAGGAGCTTGCTGTTTTGGCTCAGCTTTAATATCGGCAACGTAATTGCCTTTTTCCCAACCACCCCAGTGTTTTTTAACCATTGCCATTGTGGCTTTTGGGTCAACATCACCCACAATAACTAGCGATACATATTCTGGCTTATAAAACTTATCAAAAAACTCTTTACCGTAAGCCATTTGGTCTGGCATGGCTTCTATGTCTTCAAAAAAGCCCATTGTGGTGTGTTTGTAAGTATGCTTTTCAAAAGCCTCTGCACGCACAGCACTTAACAACTTACGAATTGGACTGGCGTTATTTTTTAAGTACTCACCTTTTACCGTCAATGCTTCGGTTCTAAATTGCTCTTCGGTATAGGTTAAGTTTTGGAAAATATCAGCTTCAATCTCAAGTACTTTATCAAGGTGCTGCTTTGAAAAGTTTAAATGGTAGTTAGTGTAATCGTTGGTAGTGTATGCACGGTTATCAACCCCTGCATTTTTGAATATGGCGGTGTATTCGTCTTGCGGAAATTTTTTAGAGCCTTTAAATACCATATGTTCAAAAAAATGAGCAAAACCAGTTTTGCCTGCCTCTACTTCATTACGCGAGCCAACAGAAACGGGGATTTGCAACGAAACGACATCAGGGTAATCCGTTTTTACAACCATTACACGTAAGCCATTCTCAAGCTCTTCAATTAAGTAATCTTGTGAAAAAACACGGTCGTCAGTTTTTTTTATTTGTTCTTGTTTTGCTGCTTGTGTTGTTTCATTTTTTTGCATTGCACAGCCAGTTAAAGCGAGTGATACCGCAAGGCTTGTTGCTAATAATTTAAATTTCATAATTGTCCTTTAGTAAATTGAGCAAAGTTGTTGTCAAAATATTTACAATTTCAATACTAATTATGCCCCAAAGCCAATGAATATAAGAGCCCTCAGTCGCTTTATTATGTAAACAACTGTGTCATGCACTTAATTTAGGAACTCCTTTGTATGAATAATCCTCACGTTGCTTGAAAAACTTTCACTTAAAAAATCTATCTAGACGTCTAAATGGCTGCTATATTAAATCTATCAACCATTGAGCTGGAATGAGGATTATGGCTTTATCACTTCAAGAGAAAATTGAGGACACTAATCAAGGTGTTTATCTTATTGGCACAACGCCACCCAAAATAGGCACTGATAAAGCGCAGTTAAAAACCATTGCAGAAAAACTATTAGGCCGCTTACACGAAATTGAATACGACGGTGTTGTAATTTACGATATTCAAGATGAGAGTAGCCGTACTAATCAGGCTCGTCCGTTTCCATTTAAACAAACGGTTGATCCGCGTGAGTACAGTAAGTTGCTAAAAGACTTATCACGCCTAGATGTAATTACCTACAAAAGCGTAGCGCAACGCGGTGAGGCTGAATTTAAAGAGTGGCTAGATGAAACTAAAAACGAGTTTGATTTAAAAAATGTCGTTTTAGTGGGCAGCCCATCGTCGGAAGGTGATATTAAACTAAGCCTACCTGACGCTTATAAAACATTAGCTGAGCAAAGTGATGACTTCTTTTTAGGAGGCGTAACCATTGCAGAGCGACATGCAAGCAAGCGCAATGAACACGAGCGCTTAATAGAAAAAACAACACAAGGTTGCCAATTTTTTATATCGCAAGCGGTTTATAATGCTCAAGCTACTATTGATTTAATAACAAGTTACGCGCGTACTTGCAAAGCACAAGGCGTTGCACCAAAACGTATTATACTAACGTTTACGCCGTGTGGCGGAGAAAAAACCTTAGAGTTCATGCAATGGCTAGGGATTTCTGTTCCTGAGGCGACCAAATGGCGCATGCTTGACGCCGACAACACCTTGAGTGAATCGGTGCGTATTTGCCGCGAAAATCTCGATTCAATTTTAAAAAGCTGTGCACACCTAGACGTGCCACTGGGTTTAAACATTGAAAGCTTAACAAACCGTAAAGAAGAAATTGACGCATCAATTAACCTATACCGTTTATTAAAAGCAACTATGGAGCTCAACCTAGCTGAGAAACAAATAGCGTAAAGTTAAACTAATTTACACCCTTCTTGGCAAGCTAATGCTTGCCTTTTTTATCTCACCAGCTTACTTAGTAAACAACTCAAAAAAATTAAATACACACCCACTTTGCTATTACTTCAAACATACTTTCAACCTTAATGGGCTTTGAAATATAGCCATTCATACCGCAGTCTTGCGCCTTTAATAAATCGGTTTCTCTTGTATTAGCAGTCATTGCAATGATGGGTAAATTTTTAAACTTTGCTTGTTTTTTTATTTCTATGGCTGCCGTATAACCATCCATTCTAGGCATTTGGCAGTCCATTAACACACCATCGTAAGTTTTATGTTTTAGCGCATCTAATGCCTCAAGGCCATCGTTAGCAATATCAACAATCAAGCCATTTTTACGCAGTATTTGTGTTGCTACTTGTTGATTGAGCGGGTTATCTTCAACCAATAAAATATGAATGCCTTGCAGTTTTTGTAGTGTGTTTTGTGTATTTAAGCTCTCTTGCGATTCTGGTTTTTTCAGTGTTTTTATATGCATAATTTGTAAAAGCACGTTATGCAAAGTACTTTTAATTATTGGTTTTATAAGTATTTTATAAGTGTTATTACCAAACCCTAGTAGGCTTTCGTTTAGCGCTTTATTTTCACAAGGCGCTATTACAATTAGCTTTTTTGCATTTAATTTAAGCTTATTGCGCAAAGACTGCGCAGCACTATCATGATTTAAATTTAACGTTCGCCAATCTATAAATATAAAATCGTAATCATGTAGCATACCTAGCCGGTCTAATACTTGGTTGATGTTATTTACAGTGTCAAATTTTACTTCAAAACCTAAAAGCAGCGTTTGTAATGATGTTAACTGACTATCTGAACTCTCAATAACAAGTGCTCGCTTGGCTCTAATATGTGAAATGTCAAACTCATTTTGCTTAGTCGAATAATTTAGTGGAATAGTAAAACTAAAGCAGCTCCCCTTATTTAATTTGCTGTTTACTGTAATATCGCCCTGCATTAGTTCGACCAATGTTTTGCTTATTACCAAACCAAGCCCCGTTCCACCAAACTTTCGGGTTGTCGATACGTCAGCCTGAGTAAAAGGTTTAAATAGTGAGTCAACTTGTGCTTGGGTCATCCCAATGCCGTTATCTGAAATAGAAAAAGCAACACTGCAATAACTATCTACTTTCTGAACTAGTTTTACAGCTAATATAACCTTACCCCGTGTTGAAAATTTAAGTGCATTATTTAACAGATTTAATAGTACTTGGTTGAGTCTTAATGCATCACCAATAAAAAAGTCAGGCAGTAAGGGGTCAATATCAAACACCACTTCAATTTTTCTTTGTGATGCTAGCGTGCTAATAATATTTACAAGATTTTCTAGGAAGGTATTAAAATTGAATTCTTTTTGTTCTAGCTCTATTTTACCCGCTTCAACCTTTGAAAAGTCTAAAATATCGTTGATGATCCCTAATAAAGACTCTGCCGAATAATGAATTTTTTCAACATAGTCGCGCTGTTTTTCCGAAAGCTCAGTATCTAAAGCCAAATAAGCCATGCCTATTATGGCATTCATCGGGGTGCGAATCTCATGGCTCATGTTTGCTAAAAAGTCTGATTTAGCCTCATTCGCAGCTTCTGCATCTTGTTTAGCCAGTTCAAGGTCGTGAGTTCTGTTAGCAACCTCCTGCTCCAAATTTTCAGCCGCACCTTTGAGTACCTTATTGGCTTCGTAAAGCTGTAACGATTTGGCTTCAAGTAGTTTTTCAGCTTCTTTTCGTGCCAAACGCTCTCGTTCTAATCTGCGCTGTAAAAGAGCTACATCCATATTTAACCGACCAGAGTTAAGTTAAATGTAGCAACTTGATGATCGTCACTGATATCGCTGCGTATGCTGATATTTTCCTTAAAATGCTCGGCTGCACCTTCTATTAACCCCTCAGCGAGCACTGCAAAGGGATTACTCGAATGGTAAACCATCTGCATTTGAGTATCACTTAATCGCTTGGTTTGAAAACTAGGTAACTCAACGTCGGTGTACAATTTTTCAACTTCTACATGTACGTGCCTATCTATGGTATCTAAAAAATCAAACGTGGTAGTGAGATTTTCAAAAAACTGTGGATAGTAAACCAAGAAGCGCGTTAACAGATATTTTCCGTACTCTTTAACCAGTACATCTACTGGAACATCGACGATGTTGCTCAACGAAGTCACTAATTTTAAAAGCTCTTGCTTGTTATAGTTACCAACGCTGGTGTAAATCCCATTGGAATCCAGTTCGTTTTGTACAATAATTTGATCGGCAACGGCAGGTGAAAATGTGCTTTCGACCATTTCTAAAAATTCAGTAAAAATAATACCTTTCATCGCTCTACCAACCTATTAGTCGTAGATTAAGTATAGATTTAAACTGTAATAATGCACATTTGTAAGAAGAAAAAACACTTACAAAGTATTGCTATTTAAAGGGGGGGGATTTATTTAGCCGCTTTATGTAAAAGAGACCATTAAAATAAGCGCAGCGGATGTGTATAAAATTGCTAAATACTATTTAAAACTCATTTTTTATCACTAAATGGGGCATTAACTGCCCCATGCTATTGGCTATTATTTTCGTCGTCTGCTTGGTGCCCTTTTACCTGTAATACGCTTTTTGTCACGATCTTTACGCGCTTTATTGGTGTTTTTTCGGTTATCTTTAGGGGCTTTGTTTAAGTCAGGCTCGTAACCTTCTAACCATTGTGGTGCTAAACGCGTATCAAGCAGTACTTCAATTTCTTCAAGTAACCATTGCTCGTCAATACTAACTAATGACATAGCAAGCCCTTGCTCGCCTGCGCGACCCGTACGGCCTATGCGGTGGACATAATCTTCAGCTATGTATGGCAATTCAAAGTTAATTACGTATTTAAGGGCTGGAATATCTAAACCACGGGCAGCTACATCGGTGGCAACTAATACGCGAGTAGTACCTTCTTTAAAGTTTTGTAGTGCACGGTCGCGCGCGCCTTGCGATTTATCGCCATGAATGGATTCGGTTTTTAAACCGTCTTTACACATTTCTTTGGCAAGCTTATCGGCCATTTGTTTGGTGCGCGTAAATATAAGTACTTGGCGCCAATTTTTCATGCCGATCATATGCGATACAAGTTCGCGCTTACGGTCTTCATCAACTGCGTAAATAATTTGTTCTACTTCAACGGCAGCCGAGTTACGTTTATCAACTTCAATCAGCTCGGGGTTTTTAAGTAGCTTTTTACTTAGCTCAAACACGCTGTCATCGAATGTGGCTGAAAACAATAAGGTTTGGCGATCGCCTGGAATGTGGCGCAAAATACGTTTTATTTCATCAATAAAGCCCATGTCGAGCATGCGGTCGGCTTCATCAAATACTAATGAATCAACACTAGAAAGCACCACACTGCCTTTAACTATATGATCGAGCAAGCGACCTGGTGTTGCTACTATCACTTGCGCCGTTTTCAGTGCTTTAATTTGCGGGCCAATACTTGCGCCGCCATACGCTAAAGCGCCCTGAATGTTAGTGCCTTGTGCGTACTTTTCAAAGCTGGCAAACACTTGCTGAGCAAGCTCACGCGTAGGCGTTAAAATGACCACTCGAGCAATGCCTGGCTCATCCTTTTTAGGTGTATTTAAAAGCTTATGTAGTAGTGGCAATACAAAGGCGGCTGTTTTACCTGTGCCAGTTTGCGCGCTGCCCATTACATCGTTGCCCGCGAGAATTGGCGGAATAGTTTTAATCTGAATTGCGGTTGGCGTAGTGTAATTATTTTGCTCAATCGCTGTTAATAATAACGGGTCGAGATTAAGTGATGAAAATGATGTAGCAGACATAGGCTTAGCTTTAAAATAACAAAGAGCGCCATTATACCTGAGCTTTAGCAATAAAAAAGGCGCTATCAATAGCGCCTTTTTTAAATGCTGATTTTAAACCGGTTTTAAGGTCGCTTTTCGCTCATTATAAAATGCGATTAAGTCATCAACCGTTGCTTGGCAGTATTCACGAATACCCGACACCACCATGTGCTTTTCACCAAAACCAACTTTTTCGCCGTTTTCTAATAGGTTAAAGCGCAGAGTAATTTTGCCGCGTTTACCTGTATATTCAAAGCTTGGCTCTGCAAATTCAAGCGTTGGTGCTTTAATCTCAATGTTATCAAGATTAATAATCATCGATTCGTAAATAACCATAGGGCGCGCTGGGTTAATCATTACATCTTGCTTACCCATTAGCGGAATAATGACATGCGGGAAAGCTGCACCAGAAAACTCAACATAGTTTTTTATTAAGCTATTAGTAAGTGTTGGGCATTTGCTGGTTTTACCTTCGCGCTTTACCTTTAAAATTACTTTATCGCCGTTGGTTACATCAAACTCATCATCCCCTTGTGGAAAGTTAAGTTTGGTATTTTCGTCAACCATGCCAGCAAAGGTAAATTCCATTCGCTCACTTATACCGTAGCGGTCTAACACTAAAGAAAAAAGTAAGTCTCCTGGCGCGCAAAACTTTTTGGCATCTTTGTCATGAAGTGGATTGTAATCATCTGCAACGCACTTTGCGAAACGACACCCTTGCTCACGAGAGATAGAAACATAATCAGCGTGCTGCTGAAAGTAAGGACTTAACATAGTTTGTTCACTGCTTAAACTGCTTATAACTTACCCATACTACCAGAAAAAATTTAAAGAGAGGTCGAATCACTTACAAAATGATACAACTTACTTTTGTTTTTGTTTTGCTTGCTTTTGTTTTTATTGATAATTTGCTCTTAAGCCAACAATAACTAAGGGATTAATCATTATGCTGCGTATTTTTGCTGTAACCTGTGTGCTAACTGCTCTAACAGGGTGTTCTGGCGTTACTTACCATACCAATATAAACAACGATGTTTTAGGCGATGAAATTGGTACTTATGTAAATAAAAGAGACCTTCACCAATTTTATAGTGACCAACAAGCCCACGAAAGTGGTGCTTCATTATTAGGTCGAATTGAAGGCGAGAGCTGTCATGGAGATGGCCGAGGTACAAACAGTAACGTTAGTTACAATCGCGCTAAATCAAGTGCCATTGATTCACTTAAAGCGGATGCAATGCGCAGAGGCGGTAATGCCTTTACTATTAATTCTTGTAGAGAAACTCCTCAATCTTATTGCGACATTTCGGTTACTTGTACGGGTCAAGCTTACGACTTGAAATAAATGCAGTAATACCAGAACTAATTAACACTGGCTCCCTAAAACAAAAAAGCCGAGCTTATTTAATAAGCTCGGCTTTTTAAAAAGTATGACTAAAGATTATGCGCTTGGGTATGTGCGGTACGCACGCTCAATATTTTTAGCTTGTTTTTTAGAAATACCTAAATGAGCAAGTGCTACACGTAAACGCGCACGTGATAGGTCAGAGCCTAAAATTTCCATTGCATCAAGTACCGACGTCGATGACGTTTTACCCGTGATTGCTACAAATATTGGCTCTAAAAAGTCTTTAATTTTAAGCTCGTGGAATGTGGCAACCTCTTTTGCAATGGCAAAAATAGCTGGCTTATCAAAACTACGTAAGCCTTCTAATTGCCATACAAAAAATTGTAGCGCTTGGCGTATTACATTTTCGTCGGCTTTGCCCGCCGTTAACAGTGCTGGGTCGTAAGTTGGAATACCACCTACAAAATGACCTGCTAAATCAACCATATCCGACAGCGTATTAATACGCGTTTTAGCTTCTGGTAATACTTTAGCTAGCATTTCGCCATTAAACTTCCAATCAACAAAGCGCTGCACAAGCTCTTCGTCAGTCAAGTTTTCGCGGATCCACGTCCCGTTTAACCAGCTTAACTTATCTACGTCAAATACTGGGCCACCAAGCGATACACGCTTCATGTCAAAGTGTTCAATCATTTCATCAAGTGTGAACTTTTCTCGCTCGTCTGGCATTGACCAGCCCATGCGGCCTAAGTAGTTAAGTACCGCTTCTGGTAAGTAACCCATTTCTTTGTAGTAATTGATACTTGTAGGGTTTTTACGCTTAGAAAGCTTTGACTTATCTGGGTTACGTAATAATGGCAGGTGCCCAAGTACTGGCGCTTCCCAACCAAAATCCTCGTAAAGCTTTAATAGTTTAGGTGCTGAGTTAATCCACTCTTCACCACGGAAAATATGGCTAATTTGCATGTGGTGATCGTCTACCACATTTGCTAAGAAATACGTTGGGAAGCCATCGGCTTTTAATAGCACTTGCATGTCTACGTTTTCCCACGGGATCTCAATTTCGTCGCGTAGGTAGTCGTTGAACTTAAAGGTCCCTTCGCTTGGAATTTTCATACGGATAACGTAAGGCTTACCTGCAGCTAGGTTAGCTTTAATTTCGTCTTCTGTGTGGTTTAAACCACGACCGTCGTATTTAGGACGCAGACCCTCAGCCATTTGCTCTTCGCGCATTTGGTCAAGCTCTTCGCTTGTTGCAAAACAGTAAAATGCTTTGCCTTGCTCAACTAGTTGGTGCGCGTATTTTTTATATAAATCGCTACGTTCAGACTGACGGTACGGGCCAAATTCACCGCCTACATCAGGGCCATGATCCCACTCAAGACCTAACCAACGTAGGCTATCCATTATCGCTTGTTCCGACTCAGGTGTGCTTCGTACTTGGTCTGTATCTTCGATACGAAGAACAAATTCGCCGCCTTGCTGCTTAGCAAAACAGTAGTTAAATAATGCAATATAAGCGGTGCCAAGATGCGGGTCACCAGTAGGTGACGGGGCAACACGAGTACGGATTGTCATGATAATGTCTCTTTAAATAAGTGAGATAAAAATTAAATGAATCGTTTAAGCAGCTACTTTATTTAAGTACGCAATAATATCGTTAGATTCGTAAAGCCATTGAGTTTGGCCATTTTGCTCTATACGTAAACAAGGCACTTTTATTTTGCCACCTTGTTCTAGTAGCTCTTGACGATATTGCTCATTGTCTTTTGCATCGCGTGTTTCTATGTTTAAGCCTTCGCGCTTAATAGCACGACGTACTTTCACACAAAACGGGCATGCTTTAAATTGATAAAGTTTAAAATGAGAGGTTTGTAGATCAAGCTTGGCTTGCTCTTCGCTTGCACGCTTTTTACTACGAGGAGTAAATATAAAATTAAAGAATAAAATTATACAACCTAAAAACCAACGAACGAATTTCATGCTTAATACTCTGACTACAACAATTTAAGGAGCCAGATTTTAGCACAAATTTACAATCAAAAAAGCTCAATACTATTGAGAAATCCTGACTTCTTTGCTGAGCGTAAGTTCGTGACATGATGTCACCTTATTCCGTCCTGTTTTTTTTGAGTGATATAACGCCATGTCGGCTTGGTTTACTATGCTTGAAACGGTATCAGCGCTTTGTAGCTCTAAAAAGCCAATGCTAATTGTTAACTGCTGTATGTGCTCAAAATCATGACTGGCTACTCGCTGTCGTAAACGAGTGAGTGCATTAAGTGCATCCGTATTTGTTTGCGACTGAAACACTATTGCAAACTCTTCCCCTCCGTATCTAAAAGCATAATCTTCAATTCTAAAATTATTTTTTATGAGTTTAGCAACTTGTGCAATTACACCGTCGCCAACTACATGGCCAAATGTATCGTTAACATTTTTAAATAAATCAATGTCAACAATGGCTAAATACCAACAGCGTTTTGTATCTGCTTGCTCTCGGGGTAATAAAAAACCATTACCGGTGACTATTTCCATTACTTTTTTGTCAAAGGTTTGCCGATTTAAAAGCCCCGTTAAAGGATCAAGCCGCGACTTATGCAAAATCCATAATTGATTCGCATACACATTTAAAATGTACATCGCTAATGCACTTATTCTATCGGTTATTAACTGCTTGGTTTTAATTATTAAAACACCCAGAATAGTATCGCTATGATTAACCGGGATGTATGTTGTTACATCATCAGTCGTATGAACAACCCTTGTTTTACTAGGTGTTGCTTTATTAAGTATTAATTGGGCTTGATTGGGCTCTAGGTATGTTAAGTTGCTGTGTGTGTTTATCAGTATTGGTGGGGCTTGCAAGGTAACGTGCTTGTTTATGTAAATCGCAAAATTATCGACGCTTAGTAAGTCACCTAGCACGTCTATTAAAGCCGAATCTAAATGGCTTTCGTCTTCCTGACAAGTGAGTTCGACTACCCACTCGTGGCCACATGAATTGGCTTGCATTGCCACACCCAATTTGAATAATTTTTAACCATTGTAGACGTAATCTATAACTTTACTAAATAATTAGACAGTTAATTAAAATACATGCTTTTTAGCTAAGCATTAAAGTAGTACCAAATCATCCCTATGCAATACTTCTGCCCCAGCGTCATAACTAAGTAACTGTGCAATATTTTTTGAATGTGCGCCTTTAATTTTATTAACCTCCGAGCGACTAAAGCGGGTTAAACCACGCGCAATTACTTGGTTATTTGTATCAATCAAATCTATTAAATCACCACGCTCAAAATCCCCAAAGGCACAAGTGACTCCTTTGGCCAATAAACTTGCCCCATTATTTTGCAGCGCACTAATAGCGCCTGTGTCTATTGCTATTTGCCCATTACTTTTAGGCCCGGCTAATAACCATTTTTTGCGACCATCTTTAGGCGCTGTTAACTTTAAAAAGCGAGTACCCGGTAATTGCTCGCTCATGCATTTTAAAATAACATTGCTGCCAGCGCCTTTGGCAATAATGACTTCAACGCCTGCACGCCTTGCTATATCAGCCGCTTGCAGCTTTGTTGCCATACCGCCAGTGCCTAAGCTTGTACCGCTGCCACCAGCAAGTTGACGCAGTTCATCGTTTATGTGAGTTACTTCGTCAATAAGCTTTGCATCGGCATTGGTGCGCGGATCGCTGGTAAACAAGCCGTCTTGATCGGTAAGTAATAGTAATTTGTCTGCATTAGCTAATATAGCCACCAAGGCCGATAGGTTATCGTTATCACCCACTTTTATTTCGCTTGTCGCCACCGCATCGTTTTCATTTATAATAGGCACCACGTTGTAACTAAGTAAGGCCGTTAATGTATCGCGTGCGTTTAAGTATCGCTCTCTGTCATCAACATCAGCGCGTGTTAGCAGCATTTGCCCTACGTTTACACCATACAAGGCAAATAAACTTTGCCATATATGAATAAGTTGGCCCTGCCCAATGGCGGCTAACATTTGTTTATCCACTAAGCTCGTACCACAGGATTTTAATAGTTGCTCACGGCCTGCAGCTACGGCGCCGCTCGATACCATAACAACCTGATGCCCCTGCTTTTTAAGCTCGCAGCATTGGCGAACTAACTCAACCATATGAGCTTTATCTAGTTTATCGGTGCCACCAGTTAGTACGCTTGTACCTAACTTTACAACTATTATCTGTTCCCTTTGCATTGTTTTTAGCTATTAAAATTTTATTATGATTTAACTTATACCAGCTCGGTATTTTTGAACAAGTTAAAAATATTCATGCTAGGATCGCGCTATATTTTATTGTTTAAATTACGTCTTATGCCTGCCAGTTTATGTTTAATTATTGCCACTTTTTTATGGGGCAGTTCGTTTATAGCGCTTAAATACGCCATTGCCATTTACGATCCAGCATTAGTGATATTTTTACGTATGCTTACTACGCTCGTTATTTCATTGTGTTTATGGCGTTATGTTATTCGCTTTGAATATCAAAAAGGTGATTGGAAGTATTTAGTAGGCATGTCGCTTGCTGAGCCTTGCTTGTACTTTTTATTTGAAGGCCACGCAATGGAATATACATCGGCATCTCAGGCGGGTGTTATTGTGTCGTGCTTGCCAATAATAGTGGCGTTTTTAGCATTTTTTATGCTCAAAGAATACATAAGTAAAGCCATTGTAGTGGGCTTTACGCTATGTATTGGCGGCAGTATTTTACTTACGCTGCTCTCACCAAGTTCAGAACAAGCGCCTAATCCTATATTGGGTAACTTTTTAGAGTTAATGGCTATGGTGTGCGCTGCATTTTATACTGTTAGTATTAAGCACTTAGCAAACCGGTATTCACCACTGACTTTAATTGCATTACAAGGCATTAGCGGGAGTTTGTTTTTTGCCCCCTTTTTATTTTTTATTGACCTACCCAGCGAAAATCAACACGACCTAACGGCACTTATGAGTATTTTATATTTAGGCTCTTGCGTTACTTTAGGCGGCTACGGTATGTACAACTATGCAATTAGCAAGGTATCGGTGCTTACTGCAGCGGCGTATTCAAATTTAATTCCTATTTTTACACTTATTTTATCGGCCATTATTTTGGGAGAAGTACTTACACTTTGGCAGTGGCTTAGTATTTTTGTGGTATTTATTGGCGTTATGGTTAGTCAGCGCCATCAAGAGCTTGTTGTTGATATACCACTTAGTGAATCTGGTGAAGATATTTCTGCCGATACCAATAACCTCAAATCGGTGCCCGACGCTAATGCATCAAAGGGATAACAGGTAAGTAAATAAAGCCCCGGTGTGCGTAAAAAGTCATGCTGCGATTGATGAATTATATCAACCGCCGTGACTTTATACTGCTGTAACTCCCCGCTTTGTAACTGCATAGTAAACTGATCCCCCACTTTGGCGTGCTGTAAAAACGCAAAGTGGGTGTCGTTATGACCTGCTATTAACGATCCCTTCTGGCGATTGCCCAATTCCCCCGCGGGCAAAAAATGGCTTGGTGCAAATGCTAAATTTCGACCACTCGCACCACCGAGCACACTTAACGTTTTTTTATGCGATGGAAAGTGAAGCTGCGCGGTTACAAAACTGTCAGCATAAAACCACGGTTTTACTTTTTTACCCGGCTCTGCAAGAGCTTGCTGCCACGCATGCTCAATAAGCACTTGTGCAAGCCATGCCTTTGCTTGCATATACACACCGTGGCCAAACAAGCTGAGCCCAGCAATTAATAGCCCTGCACTTAACCACTTTTTCATGTTTTAACGCGTCTTTTTAATTTAAGAGCACCAAACGTTATAAGTAACATACTACCCAACATTATATGCAGCCTACTTTGACCATCGGTTTGCGGCAAACGCATTTCCATTCCTTGCGGGACTTGGTTAGCGGCTTGCGCAGTTTGATCTGCAACGTCTTTAATTTGAGTGTGTTCAATGGCAATAAACGCAGTAAATGGACTTAAAAGCTGATGCGTTAAAGCTAATTTTTGCACCTCGTCTTTAACACTACTTTGCTCGTTATATAAAAGTAGTGACTTAATTTTTTGACGCGCCCACAATTTTGCTATGCCTTTGGCTTGAGAGCTATTTTGTGTGCTTAATTTGATACTTAAAGGCCCTTGTGCTGTTTGCCCTGTAAATATCACACTTTTAGCATCATTAAGTTTTATAGCAACCATAACTGGCTCACCAAAATATAAATCAGGCAGTGGTGACGGCCAAAAATCTAAGCTGTTACCGTTTTCATCGCTTAAAGCGAGGTCTGTAATGGCTGGGTGGGCGAGCTTATCAAATAACTGCTCCATTTTAGGCTGTACTTCTTGTGTGCTGCCGATAAAAGTAAATGTGCCTTTTCCTATATCGGCTGCACGGCGCATAAAAAAGCTATTAGGAGCACTACCAATTCCTACCGTAAATAAACGGCTATCACCTAATTTAGCCTGAATATTTTTAAATAGAGTAGCTTCGTTACTTACACTGCCGTCTGTTAAAAACACTACTTGGCGTACAAAACCATCAAACGTACTGCCATCAAGTACCGCGTCAAGCGCGCCTTGTATTTCGGTGCCACCATCGGCTTCAAGGCTGTAAATAAAACGCTCTGCTCGGCGTAAGTTAAAATCACTGGCTATAAGAGGCTTATCACTCATGGCGGTGACATTATTATCAAAACCAATAATGTTAAAACTGTCGTCGCTTTCAAGTAACGACAGCGCATAAAATAATGCCTTTTTGGCCTGCTCAATAGACTGCCCATGCATTGAGCCAGATGTATCTACTACAAATACCATTTCTCGGGGTAAGCGCTGAGTTTGCGTAAAATGATCCCCTGGCGGCATTACCATAGCAAGGCCATAGCGGTCTGCATTTTCAAACTGCTGGGTAAAAAAGGCTGCTTGCGCGTTTTCTTTTTGAAGCGGCTTAAACGCTAAAACAAAGTCACGATTAGCCCCATTTGTATCGTTCAGTGCTATTTTATATTGCCCAAACGCGGGATTATTAAAATTAATACGGTGATGTTTAGAGGTTATATCAACAAGCTCTAACCCCACATCTATGTCTATGTTTAAAGTAAACTCACTGCTAGGTGCATCATTATTTTTTTGAACGTTATATACCGGGCTTAGCCAACCACTGGGTGGTAAGTTTTGATCCATAAGGCTTGAACTAGGCTGCTCTAATGTGCCATTTATTGCATGGTAGCGCGGCGTAATTGTGGTAGGGAAACGAATGGTAAAAGTGCCACTGCGGTAATTAATAATTTCTTGATACTCAAGCTCAATGGCCACCTGTTCACCAGGACCAATATTTGCCACATTAGTGACAAACATATTTGCCCGTTGTTGACGCACCAATGCAGCCTGCTTTCCTGCCTTTTGAGCTTGTGCGTATTTTTTTTCGGCCTCAATTTTTTTATCAATGTGCCCTTTAATAACGCGCTCACCAATACGCATTGTCATGGCGTGCACTGCACTTTCGTCGGGTAGTGGAAACACATAACGTGCATTCACCGCATATGGGTTTTCGTTTTGATAAGTTTGCTTAACTACAACATGGTTAATTAACCCTGTTACTGTCATATGAGCGTCGCTTTTTAATATTATGGCAGGGCTAACGGGCTTACCTAAGGTATCGGTTAGTTCAAGCTTTGGCGATTGCGCATAGCTGCTATTACTTGCTAATAGCGCTATTGCCGTGAATATAAAAATGCTTGCCTTAACAAGCATTTTGGTTGGGTTACTCAACATAAAATCACTCCATCGAATGCTAAAATTAGTTACTCGCCGTTTGGCCATTTACAGGCGCTAGTGAACGGGTAGTCAGCGTTACTCGACGGTCAAAAAAGTTATCTTCTGTGGTATTGCTATTTGCCAATGTGTGTTGTTCACCAAAGGCTTGCGTACTTAAACGTTTGTGGCTAACGCCGTGTTTTATTAAATAACTTTGCACTGCATTTACACGTTTTTTAGACAGTAAAAAATTAGCCTGTTCATCTCCTCGTTGGTCGGCAAAGCCACTTAAATCAAGCGCTAATTGAGGTTGGTTGTTTAAAAGTACAACTAACTGGTCGAGCTGCTTAGCAAAGTGAGGCGCTATAGTGCTTGAACCAGTTTTAAATTGAACGGTCATTGCAAGCAGGTTATTAATTTGAGATTGTGTTAACTGCTCGTTTTGCTGTGCTAGCACCTCTAATTGCTGCTCTAACAAGTTGTTATGATTAAGTACGTGTTGATAGTCGTTGGTTTTTTGTTTCATTACTGCCAAGGCGCGTTGTTGTTCATCAAGTTTGTTGTCGGCGACTTTTGCATCACCAATTAAGCCACCAGCAAATGCGCCTAAAAACGCACCAATGGGTCCACCAACCACACCACCAATAATAGCGCCTGTACCTAAACCTATTGCGGTTTCTTGAGTTGCTTCTTTTGAGGGCGAATGTTCAGATGCCGATGAAAATGTCGGGGCAGAAAAACTAGCAACAAGCGTTAGCGCGATTAATGTCTTCTTCATAATATGATCCTTAAAATTGATTTAACTTTGTGATGTTTTGTTTCGATAGGTGCATTAAAACAACACCAAGTGGCAACAAAGGGGAGCAAAAATGGCAAACCGCTGAGCAATTGTGGCAAAAAAATGGCAATTGCCTTTTTAACCGTACATAGCTGAAAAACTTCGATATAGTGCGTTTTAAAATAAATAAGGGTGTGTAGAATGAAAAAAATAGCCATCATTGAAGATGAAACCGCCATTCGCGAAAACTACATGGAAATGTTAGGCGCACAAGGCTACCAAGTGAGTGGTTACAGCAACCGCATAACGGCAGAAAATGCATTTAAAGACGCACTCCCCGATTTAGCCATCGTTGATATAGGCCTTGGCCACGAAATTGATGGCGGCTTTTTACTATGCCAAACCCTGCGTACCTTATCTAAAACGCTCCCTATTATTTTTTTAACCGCACGCGATAGCGAAATAGATACGGTTTGCGGCTTACGTATGGGCGCTGACGACTACTTAACAAAAGACATTAGCTTGGCACATTTAGCAGCCCGAATAGGCGCATTATTTCGCAGAATGGAAGCCCTTGAACACCCTGCCGATGCCAATGCACTTATAACACGCGGGCAGTTAACGCTCGACACTCAACGCATGCAGGTATTTTGGCAACAGCAATTAGTGGATTTAACCGTGACCGAATTTTGGATGCTACATTCACTGGCGCAGCGCCCAGGCCATGTAAAAAGCCGTAACGATTTAATGAGCGATGCAAAAATATATGTGGACGACAGCACCATCACCTCTCACGTTAAACGCATTCGCAAAAAGTTTATAGCCCTCGACTCACAATTTGATTGTATCGATACCGTGTATGGTATGGGTTATAGGTGGGAGCAGCATTAATGCTTAGATTTGGCCTGCGTAGTAAGTTTATTGTGCTTTCTTGTTTTTTATTTTTACTGCCGTGGCTAGGCTACGAGTACGTATGGGAAATGGAAAAGTTTTTACGCCAAGGCCAAGAAAAAACACTCGTAGGCACAACGCGTGCACTTGCCACTGCTCTGCACGAACGTCCAGCCTTATTTGACGAGCAAACTAACTTTTTAGACCAAGTAATAAAAGGCCGCGATTTATACGCCTACAACTTAAAAAACCCAATTCAGCTCGACGGCAAACTAACCGACTGGGAACCCTACAAACCGTTATTTTGGCATTACGATAAACGCTATTTACAAAAAACTAATAAAGATCACCAAGCCAGCGATTTATCGTTCGACCACATGGTAGGTAAATTTGATAACTACTTATATGCCGTTTTTAATGTTACCGACAACACACTTATTTATCGTGCTAAAAACAGCTTAAGCATTACTAATAACGACCATTTAAAAATTGGTTTAAAAGCCCCTGATGGCCAATTTAATACCTATATCATCGCCCCAAGGCAAGACGGCTGGGTTAATGCATTTAATGCAGACACCAAAGCACCATTTACAAAAATTCAGGGCTATTTTAAACGCACCCAAACAGGCTACACCGTTGAACTGCGCTTTCCGTTAGCCATGCTAGGAAACAAACTGGGCTTTGCTATTGTAGATACCGATAGCTTAAGCGAGTTACCTAACGCTAACGTTATGTCGACCTCTAATTTAAATAACCCAAGCGATTTAGGCTCAGTGCTTGTGCCTTCACCAGAAATTAGCCGCATTTTAAAAGGGATGGGCCACAGTGGCAGCCGTATATGGGTGGTAGACAATCATCACCGCGTACTTGCGCAATCGGGCACGATTCAAAACGCTGATGGTGTATGGGCCGATGGCCTTAAAAATCAGCCACCCAAAAATGCCTGGCAACGCTTTGAGCAAACCTATTTGCACCCACTTTATTATAAAATTTTAACCCGTCCCGAAAACGAATTTATAGATACCCTACACGACGTAGCATCTATGCAAGGCAGTCATTTAGCTAATGCATTAAAAGGCCAACCTGCATCGTCTTGGCGGCTCACCCCCGACAGCAAAGCCGTTATTTTATCTGCCGCCTACCCTATTTGGATTGAAGACAAAGTCATTGGTGCAGTAATAGCAGAGGAAACTACAAATGGTGTGCGTACGCTTCGTAATAAATCGCTCGAAAAGTTATTTAACGTTATTTTAGCCGTTATGCTAATTGGTACCGTGACTTTATTCTTTTTTGCATCACGAATATCGAGCCGTATTAGGCGCCTTCGCGATACCGCAGAGCAAGCAATAGATGCACAAGGGCGTGTTACTGGCAGTATTAGTTACAGTGATTCTAATGATGAAATTGGCGACCTGTCGCGTAGCTTTGCTAATATTGTGAGCCGATTGGGCGGCTATACCGACTATTTAGAAAACATGTCGTCGCGTTTATCTCACGAACTACGCACGCCTGTTGCCGTGGTGCGATCATCCCTTGAAAACTTACAAAGTTTGGAACAAACCGAACTTAGCCAAAAATACCTCGATCGCGCCAGTGAAGGCGTTGAGCGCTTAGGTAAAATTATCACCACCATGAGTGAGGCTACTCGCCTTGAGCAAAGCATTCAAAGTAACGAGCCTGAGCCTTTTGATTTACAAAAAGTAATAAATGGTTGCATGCAAGGCTATCAGCTTACTTACCCAAACCAGTTATTTACGCTTGATGTATGCCAAAACAAATTACCCATGCAAGGCGCACCTGAGTTTATAGCGCAGCTGCTTGATAAGCTCATTAATAACGCATTAGAGTTTAGCCAAGCTAATACCGCGATTAACGTAACGTTACAAAGCAAAGATACACAAGCAGTTCTTAGCGTAAGTAACACAGGCCCATTATTACCCGAAGGGTTGAGCGAGCACATATTTGATTCTATGGTGTCTGTGCGCAGCCAGCACATGCAGCAACAACCGCATTTAGGCTTGGGGCTTTATATTGTAAGGCTGGTGTGCGATTACCATAAAGGCAGTGTAACTGCGCAAAATAATACACAAAATAATGGGGTCACTTTTACAGTGAGTTTGCCATTAGCAAATTAGTTGAATGAGCTTTTAATATTGATTAGTTTTAGCCTAGCCTAGCGGGGAAACTTGTAAGACTTAATTAAACCAAGGAGCTTAATACCTGCTGATTACAAACCATTAGAAAAACGGCGAGCAAAGTATAAAGTAGTGGGTAAACGGGCATCAAAACGAAAAAAATGAATTGAACGCATATCTTTCTTGTTATTACACCTTAATCAATCTTATATCTTTAATCATATTCACGGACATTTTTACCCACAAAAGAATACCAATAAAACCTAAACCGAGTAATAAGTAGTGCTTAATGTTGCTTAACCCATCAGCATACATAAAGATAATAAAGCTGTACCCGAATAAAAACACCGCAAATAGTGGGATGGTAATTATTGCAGCAAATATTTTAAATTTACGTGATTGACGAACCATTGTAGGAACTCCTCTTACTGTAATACCTTGAACAAGCGGCGGAATACAGCTCTTATATTCCGTCCCTCTTAATCCATTTGTTATCTAACGTGGACAACTACCCCGAATTTTTTCCTATTTAAACTTAACGTTATCAACCCCATCAATCCCAAAAATGAACCAATAGGAATTAGAAAAAGTAATAAAATTGAATAAGTTAACAAAGTCCAAAACAGCCAATTAGTTCGGTAATTTAGGCCTATAACGGAAATTAATAAAAACATAAGCCCCAATATAAATATACCAAAACCGACCACAATAGATTTCAACATTGATATTTCTTCTGGATTTATTTTAGGTTCATTTGTTCCAAAAAGACTTATATCTTGGAATGATGAGTACATAGGGTAAAACGCATCTGCCACTCCCAATGGAAATGCCCAAAAAAGCAATAAGCCTAAAATTGCAATGTACTTCCCTATAACCTCTTTGCTCATTTGCTACCTCTTACTTAGTTACATAACGCTTGCCTAACACGCAATGTGTTGGCGTGGTTGTTTACTTCAATGGCGTACACAAAATTTAATAATTGAGCTTCATCATCTTGTAAAGATGAAAAACAAGTTGTTTTGATTTCCCCCTTACTGTCACCATACTTAATTTCATATGGATAACTGCTAACACATATTTTTTCTAGATCGATTAAACCAGCATTGCCATCGCGTATGTCTTGTTTGGCAAAGCGAAAAAGTTTCTGCTTTTCACTTTTTGTAAAGAGTAAAGCAACTTCTACATTCTCTTGGTTTACGAAGCAAAGTGAGCGTTTAAAAACTCCTTTTCGAGAATCGAAAAAATCGCTCCTAGCTCTTAATTATGCGAACTCAGTGTAACGGGTTAACGAACAAGAACTTAATAAAAGAGTTAATAAAACTAGAATTATTCTCACAGCTATCCTTTGTACATAACGCTTCATTAAGAGGAAATTTGTAGTTGGCTAAAATGTTGAACGCAGTGAAAACAGCCAACTGTAAATTTTCCTGCTTTAATGCCTTATAGTTCGACCA
>NZ_JAWJBQ010000009.1:0-148760 GCF_046535955.1 Pseudoalteromonas sp. SIMBA_162
AAACGCAAACAGAGTCGTTAGTTGAAGAAAGTGATGACTTTGATTTGGACGATATCGACAGCTTAATTGATGAAGCAGATGAAAATTCAGCTAATGAAACGCAAACTGATGAGTTAGTCGAAGAAAGCGATGACTTTGATTTGGACGATATCGACAGCTTAATTGATAAAGCGGACGACGGCTCAGCAAATGAAACATCAACAGACAATTCAGTAGAAGAAAGCGATGACATTGATACTGCTTTGGCCGGTTCTGTCGATGATTTAGCTGATGCGCAAGAAGAGTTAAATGTTGATGATGTCGAATCTTTAGCTTCAGCTTTGATTGATGAATCTGAATCGGAGAATGAGTCTGAAGAAGAGCCAGAGCTTGAAGATGAGCCAGAGCTTGTAGAGGAGCCAGAGCTTAAAGAAGTGCCAGAGCTTGAAGAAGAGCCAGAGCTTGCAGAAGAGCCAGAGCTTGAAGAAGAGCCAGAGCTTGAAGAAGAGCCAGAGCTTGCAGAAGAGCCAGAGCTTGTAGAGGAGCCTGAGCTTGAAGAAGAGCCAGAGCTTAATGAAGAACCAGAGCTTGAAGAAGAGCCTGAGCTTGCAGAAGAGCCTGAGCTTGCAGAAGAGCCTGAGCTTGAAGAAGAGCCAGAGCTTGCAGAAGAGCCAGAGCTTGAAGAAGAGCCAGGGCTTGCAGAAGAGCCAGAGCTTGAAGAGGAGCCAGAGCTTGCAGAAGAGCCAGAGCTTGTAGAGGAGCCCGAGCTTGAAGATGAGCCTGAGCTTGAAGAAGAGCCAGAGCTTGAAGAGGAGCCAGCACTTGAAGAAGAGCTAGAGCCTAATGAAGTGCTTGAAGACTTTGGGGCCGATGATTTTACAGACACATCAGACACGCTTTTAGATCCAGAAGATTTACTGGATGAATATAACGATGATGCGTTGCAAAGTGTAGACGAACTCTTAAATGAATTACAACAACCAGAAGACTCAGAATACGTAGAAAGCCCTGATTGGACACTTGATGATCTGGACGATGAAATTGAAGAGGTTGAAGTTGATCTAGGTGATGATCCATTAGCAGAAGACACAGATTCTGATTTATCCCTTGAGGATGAAATACTAGAAACAGAATCAATAACGCCTAGTGAAGAGTTAGACGATTACCCTGAGTTAGAAATAGCTGAAGATCAAGGGGCTGAAACGCAAGAATCTACTAGCAATGAAGGTGAAAATGTTGTTAGTCAAACAGAAAAAGATTTAGCTGACTCTATTTCTAAGGGCGCAGACTTGAGTAACTTTGACGAGGAACTTGATGATGAGCCCCATGCCACTGCTGATTTTGATGAAGCCCCAATAATTGATGACAATGAGCTATTGGCGGTAGGCGATGCTGAAGAATTCGCGACAAAAGAAGAGCATAAAGAATTAGATGATGACGAAGAATTTGCAGAAGAGGTTTCAGATTTTTCGGATAATGATACCGATTTGCTGGCTGGTGAAGAGCTTGGTTCAGAACTATCACCAAGTCAAACAGAGCAAGAATTATCACAAGCGCTCTCATCAAGTATTGATTTAAATAGCCTAGAAGATGACTTTGATGATGAACCGTTAATCGATAGTGAGTTTGAACAGTCAGATTCAGGACATGATACTAATTCAGAAAGTGAAGAACCACTACCAGAAATTACAGATGAAGCATTGTTATCGCAAGAGGACTTTGATGACTCACAGGTTGATTTAGCAGGGTTAGACGCCGACTTAGAATTTGATTCTGTCAATGCAGAAGACTTTGAGGAGCTTGTTTCAGAGACGCCAGATGGTGATACTGATAACGACGAAGAGCTAGATGGATTAAATTTAGATGAAGTTGTTAGTGATACCACAATTGATGAAACTTTAGATGCAGGCCTAGAGCCAGAACTATCACCAAGTCAAACAGAGCAAGAACTATCGCAAGCGCTCTCATCAAATATTGATTTAGATAGCTTAGAAGATGATTTTGATGATGAGCCATTAATTGATAGCGATTTTGACGAGTCAAGTTTAGAGCCTGAAATTAATGAAGAAGCCAACGTTTTAGTCCCAGAGGATACGGACGAAGATTCATTACTAGGCGCTGATTTAGAGTTTGATTCAGTGGGTGCAGAAGGTGTTGAAGAGCAAGTTTTAGAAACGCCCCCAAACGACATTGAGAGAACGGATACTAAAGAATTTGAACAAGATTTAGATGATGGCGGCAGTCCGATTGCTCAGGAAGTCGACATTGAGCATGAACCAGAATTATCACCAAGCCAAACAGAGCAAGAACTATCGCAAGCACTTTCATCAAATTTTGATTTAGATAGCCTAGAAGATGACTTTGATAATGAACCATTAATTGATAATGAGTTTGATGAATCAGAGTTAGTGCTAGAAACTAATGACAAGGCTGAAGTTGCAGCGCCTGAAGTTACTGATGAAAAACAATTTTTAGAAGAAAACCTTGAATACTCACAAAACGATTTAGCAGAAACCGGTGTTGATTTAGAACTTGATCCTTTACCTGTTGAAATAGATGAGGTGCCAGTTTCAGATGATGACGCTGATAGCACTGATTTACCTAATAGCGTAGAGTTTGAATCATCTGATTTAGGCATCGAGCAAACTGTTGATGATGAACTAGATGAACTAGATGAACTAGATGAACTAGATGAACTAGATGAACTAGATGAACTAGGTGAACTAGATGAACTAGATGCTGAGCTTGAAATCAATGACGAGGTTGAGGGATCAATTGCTCAAGTTAACGATGATGCGGTTTCAGCAGAAGAAGTTGAAGAGCTACTTCCTAATAGACCGAGTAATGGTGCTGATTTCTCAGGTTCAGGTGAAGATAATAGTGAAATAACCAGTGACGATGCGTTAACTCCAGAGCTTAATGACAACGAAGCTGATAATCAAAATTCAGCTGAAGATGATATAGACAGCGCGGGAATTAACTTTAATGACGACCTGTTAATTGATGAATTTAATGAACTAGATGGTGAGCTCGACAATCTTAACGACTTAAACGATGACACACTTGATGATTTACTCTCAGAGTCGAATAACGCTGATGCGGACTATTTAGCGCCTGATAGCAGCGTTGGGCTAGACAATCCAGCATTTATAAGTGAATCGGACGATGAAATAAATGAACAAACTAATGTTGATCGTGAAGCTGAACTAACTCAAGTTGACTCTCAGGGTGATACTAACCTTGTATCAGATGAAGCACTTGATGATGAATTTATGGCTGATTTAAGTGAAACCGATTTCGATTCATTGCTCAATGAGTTAGCCGCTCCCGATGAACTTGCTATAGAAGATAGCAGCGAGTTTGATGTTGACTTTGATTCTTTATTGAAAGAAGACTTAGTTGATGAAGAAGTGTTTAATCATAAAGAGCCTGTCCCTGAAGCTGAAGACGCAAAACCTTTAGGTGAAGACGATTTTGTAGATATTGACTCATTACTTGAGCAAAGTGACGATGCTGAACTTGAGCATGAGCCTTACAATGACGTAAATATAGATTTAGGTTTAAGTGAGTTTGATGCATTGCTTGCTGGTGATAATCCAACAGACGTTGATGCCGAGAGTGGAGGTTATTCCGCTAAGTTAGACTTAGCACGTGCCTATATTGAAATTGACGACTTCGATTCCGCGCTTAAAGTGATTGAAGACGTAATAGCAAAAGGGCCTGAAGAAGTTCAAGAAGAAGCGCTTAGTTTGCAAGCAAAATTACAACAATAGCTTTTGTGTTAATTTAAATACGATAAACCCATAATTGGTGATGCTGATTATGGGTTTTTTATTGTTTTTATATGATTACATCACGGTCGCTTTTATTGCGCCGCGAGATAGCATAAAATGCGCCGTTAATTAGTACAGTAGGTAAAACGATAAATATGCGAGTAGCACTTGGGGTTGAATATAATGGCGCACGTTATAGTGGTTGGCAGCGTCAATCGCACGTAAATAGCGTACAACAAGAAGTAGAAAAGGCGCTGTCGAGTATCTGTAACCACCAAGTTGAAATTGTGTGTGCAGGGCGAACTGACGCAGGAGTGCATGGAACAGGCCAAGTTGTTCATTTTGAAACCAATGCATCTCGTGAAATGGTCGCGTTTACTATGGGTATGAACACTTTGCTACCTAAAGATATTGCTATTCGATTTGCTCAACCTGTTGCAGAAGACTTTCATGCACGTTTTAGTGCAACCGCAAGAAGGTATCGTTACGTTATTTATAACTATCCATACCGTGGAGCTGTTATGAACGAAGGTGTTACTCATTTCCATCACAAGCTAGATGAAAAGGTAATGCAAGAGGCGTGTCAGCATTTAATTGGTGAGCATGACTTTACATCATTCAGAGCATTACACTGCCAAGCTAATACCGCTAAACGTACAATTCATCACTTATCTGTTCAGCGCCAAGGTGATTACGTTGTAATTGATATTAAGGCAAATGCATTTTTGCATCATATGGTGCGCAATATAACCGGTTGCTTAATGGATATTGGCTTACACAAGCACCAACCTGTATGGCTAAAAGAGCTATTAGATTTAAAAGAGCGTGCAAAAGCGAGTGCAACCGCTAAAGCCGCTGGTTTGTATTTAGTCGATGTTGATTACCCAGAGCAGTTTAATATTCCTAAAACCCCACTAGGGCCATTATTTTTACCTGATGTTGATATTTAGTTAGAATTATTAATCGCTAAATTTAATTTCCTCTAACTACTAAGACCAGTTTTTTATACCGTGTTTGTGTAATTCATGTTTTAATTGAAAAAATCTGTCTGCTACTTATTAGCAGACTCGCGACACAGAACAGCATTAAGAGAGTTGCAAATGAGTTGGTTAGAAAAAATCTTACCTAAAACGACTAAGTCGTCAGGTCGTAAAGAAATTCCAGAAGGCGTTTGGGCTAAATGTACAGCTTGCGATTCAATTTTATATAAAGCTGAACTAGAAAAATCATTAAACGTATGTCCTAAATGCGACCATCACATGCGTGTGAGCGGCCGTAAACGTTTAGAGCACTTTTTAGATGAAGGTGACCGCACGGAGCTTGGTACTGAGCACGAGCCTAAAGATGTATTAAAGTTTAAAGACTCTAAAAAATACTCAGACCGTATTAGCGCAGCCCAAAAATCAAGTGGCGAAAAAGACGCGCTAGTTGCAATGAAGGGCCGCTTAAAAGGCATTCCTGTTGCTGCGGTTGCTTTTGAATTCTCATTTATGGGTGGTTCAATGGCTTCGGTTGTTGGCGCACGGTTTGTTGATGCCGTAGACCAATGTTTAGAGCACAACATGCCATTAGTGTGCTTTTCTGCCTCAGGTGGTGCACGTATGCAAGAAGCACTTATGTCGCTTATGCAAATGGCCAAAACCAGTGCAGCACTTGCTAAAATGAGCGAAAAAGGATTGCCATTTATTTCGGTAATGACCGACCCAACAATGGGTGGTGTATCGGCTTCATTAGCAATGCTAGGTGATATTAACGTTGCTGAACCAAAAGCCTTAATTGGCTTTGCTGGCCCGCGAGTAATAGAACAAACAGTTCGCGAAACCTTACCAGAAGGTTTTCAGCGTAGTGAGTTTTTACTTGAGCACGGTGCAATAGACATGATTGTTGACCGCCGTGAAATGCGTGATACGTTAGCACGTGTGCTTGCTAAATTTATGAACTTGCCTTCTACTGAACAAGAGCATAGAGTAGCGTAAATTTAAGCTTTTCTGATTTATGCTATGACAAAAACAATCCCTAGCCAATCATCAAGCCTTGATGATTGGCTTTTTTATTTAGAAAGTGTTCACCCAGCCAACATTGCAATGGGCTTAGAGCGCGTTGCAGATGTTGCCAATAATATTGGTTTACTAAATACCCCCAGTAAAATAATTCTAATTGGTGGCACAAATGGCAAAGGGACTACCGCTCGTTGCTTAGAGTCGCTACTACTTGCGCAAGGTTACAGCGTAGGTACTTACGCCTCTCCTCATTTAATTCGATATAACGAACGTGTTCGCATAAATGGTCAAGAGCTTGATGATCAATACCATGCTGATGCCTTCAATACGCTAGAGCAAGGCCGGGGTCGCACACCGCTTACGTATTTTGAGTACGGTACGTTGGGGGCACTGGCTATTTTTAAGCGCTTTGAAGTAGATTATGTATTATTAGAAGTTGGTTTAGGCGGGCGTTTTGATGCAACAAATATAGTAACGCCATACGCAAGTGTGATTACAACCATCGATTTAGACCATAAAGAATACCTTGGCGATACCCGAGAGCTGGTGGCGTACGATAAAGCGGGTATATTCCGCAAAGACACTCCCGCTATCATTGGGGACTTATGTATCCCGCATACAATGATTGATTACGGTAACGAGATTAGTGCCAATATGACATTATCAGGCACTGACTTTATATTTAATGAGCATCAAAAAACGTTTAATTGGCAGTTTGAAAAACATAACCTGACACTCAATAAGCCTGCAATACCCGCGCAAAATGCAGCGACTGCTCTAACAGTACTAAGCGTTTTAAATTTATTACCAAATGTTGATGTAATAAAGAATTGCTTAGCTAACTTGGTGGTGGAAGGGCGCTTCGAACAGTTAAGCACAGAGCCATTGGTATTTACAGACGTCGCTCACAACCCAGAATCAGCTCGCTATTTAGCCAATAAGTTATTAAGTTACAAAGATAAAGGCTTTAAAGTTCATGCATTAGCCGCTATGCTTGCTGATAAAGATAAAGCAGCGGTGCTCAAAGAGCTAGCCCATCTTGTTGATGATTGGTTTCTTGCTAGCTTAGGCGGCCCTCGTGGTGATAGTGCTAATAACTTAAAAGAAGCCCTACAAAGCGTATCTACTCACGACAAGGTACAAAGCTTTGAAAGCGTTGAACGAGCACTGAGTGTTATTTTACCTAAGCAGCAAGACAATGTTATTTTAATTGTATTTGGTTCATTTTTTACAGTAGCAGATGCTATTAATTATTTTAAAAAATAGAGAGGATATCGGTGAACTCAAGTTTTATAAATCGCTTAGTTGGAACAAGTATTGTGGTGATCGCAGCTATTGTGTTTATCCCAAACATACTTGATGGCGAAAAAGTGCACTACAAGGAAGGCTTTAAAGCGATCCCAGAGCGACCTGAGTTCAAAACGATTGACTTGCAAGACTCAATTAATGATCAAGTAGCTATAGCTGAGCCGTTAAAACAAGATAACATTGAAGATATTTCTCCTGATGATGACGTTTTAGAGCAAGACGATACTATTTCACAAAGCAACTTTGCCAGTGAAGAGAAAATAGTTGAAGCGTCAGTCATACCTAAAGCTACAAAAACTGACATTGCTGAACCGCAAGTTGCTAAAGCGAAAGAAGAGACTAAGGTTCCCGAAAAAGTAGTTAAAGAGGCACCTAAGCCTATTACGCCGCGTAAAAGTGATGAAAACCTAACTGATATGGCCTATGTGGTGCAGTTAGGTAGTTTTTCTCATGCTGCAAATGTTAAAGCATTACAGGCTAAATTAACTTCAAAAGGGTTTAATACGTTTACTAAACCTATAAAAACACCCAACGGAACGCTAACAAAAGTATTTGTTGGCCCGTCACTTGATAAAACTGAGTTGGAAAAGCAATTACCAGAACTTAAAAAGCTTACTAAGCTTAACGGTAAAATAACCCAATACGAAGTAACTAACTAATTAAAAAGGCCTTAAACAATAAGGCCTTTTTCTTTGATGTTACACAATTACTTAGGCCAATTTATTAACCGTCAAAATGTTAATTAAATGTTTCAGGTTGGCTGCGGTTATCTCCCGTTTAAACTTGCATACTGAGGATGTTTGGGTATAGAATGCGCCCCAAAATAGCGACTAATTGGTTATTATGATCTGGGTTGATTACGCCATTCTTGGCATCATTGCACTGTCTACCATCATCGGTTTAATACGCGGCTTTGTAAAAGAAGCTATGTCATTAGCGGTATGGGCAGGCGCGTTTATCATCTCAAGTTTATTTTACCAATATTTAGCTTCCTTCCTAACAAGCATTTCTGAACCCCTTTTAAGAAATGCGGCGGCCATTGCCATTCTCTTCTTTGCGACGCTCCTGTTAGGCGGTTTACTAAACTATATTTTAGGTCAGCTTGTACTTCGTACTGGCTTATCGGGTACTGACCGTGTCTTTGGCATAGTGTTTGGTGCTCTACGAGGCGTGTTGGTCGTGAGCGCGTTACTCTTCTTTCTTGATGCTTTTACTGGTGCACCTAATACGCACTGGTGGGGTAATTCTATTTTGATTCCAGAATTTGGCTTTGTTGTTGAATGGTTTTTTTCGTACCTCGAAAACAACTCCAGCTTTTTAAATTCAGTAAACCGTTAATCGGCGAGGATAAATTACATGTGTGGTATCGTTGGAATAGTCGGAACGTCTCCTGTGAATCAGGCGATATATGATGGCTTAACTGTTTTGCAGCATCGTGGGCAAGACGCCGCGGGAATAATTACCATTGAAAATAATACGTTTAGCTTACGTAAAGCAAACGGCCTAGTGAAAGATGTATTTCACACACGTCACATGAAGCGACTACAAGGCACCATTGGTATTGGCCATGTACGTTATCCAACAGCAGGCTCTTCTAGTTCATCTGAGGCACAGCCTTTTTATGTAAACTCACCATTTGGTATCGCCCTTGCGCATAATGGAAACCTTACAAATGCTGAAGAACTAAAAGAACAGTTATTTTCAGAAGCACGTCGACATGTTAATACAACGTCTGATTCTGAGATATTGCTGAATATTATGGCACATGAGCTTAGTCGCTCAGACAAGTTGCACCTAGACCCTGAAGATGTGTTCACAGCTGTTGCTGAGGTAAACAAAAAAGTAACGGGTGGCTATGCAGCCATTGCTATGATTATCGGTCACGGCGTTGTAGCGTTTCGTGATCCTAACGGTATTCGCCCTCTTGTTTTTGGTAAACGCGAGACTGAAAAAGGCACGGAATACATGTTTGCCTCAGAAAGTGTGGCACTAAAACCTGATGGCTTTGAGTTTATTCGCGATGTAGCCCCAGGTGAAGCTATTTTTGTGACTGAAGATGGACAGTTTCACTCATTAAATTGTGCAGATAAAGTGTCTTACTCGCCTTGTATTTTTGAATTTGTTTATTTTGCTCGTCCAGACTCAACAATAGACAGAATGTCGGTTTATGCAACACGCGTAAACATGGGTACCAAACTGGGTGAAAAAATAGCACGTGAGTGGGCAGATAAAGACATTGATGTTGTCATTCCTATTCCAGAAACTTCGTGTGACGTCGCGCTTGAAATTGCTCGTGTACTTGATTTACCGTACCGCCAAGGCTTTGTTAAAAACCGTTACATTGGCCGTACGTTTATCATGCCTGGTCAAGAAATGCGTAAAAAGTCAGTGCGTCAAAAGCTAAACGCAATTGACCGTGAATTTAAAGGTAAAAATGTATTACTTGTTGACGATTCAATAGTGCGCGGTACTACATCTGCACAAATTGTGGAAATGGCGCGAGAGTCTGGTGCTAAAAATGTATATTTTGCTTCAGCAGCTCCTGAAATACGCTTTCCAAATGTTTATGGTATTGATATGCCATCGGCAGCTGAACTTATTGCGCATGGCCGTGAGGTTGAAGATATAAACGCAAGTATTGGTTCTGACGGATTGATTTTTCAGTCATTAACAGATTTAATGGCCGCTGTAAGCCAAGAAAATCCAGAAATAACTCAATTTGAAACTTCTGTGTTTGACGGGCAATATATAACAGGTGATATAGATCAAAACTATTTAAACCGAATAGATAAACTGAGAAATGATACAGCTAAGAGCACACGCGAAACAGCGATGTCATCAGGGTTAGAAATACATAACCAAGAAGAAAACGAGACTGATTAATACTTTCGAGTATTTTTTATTTTAGAAAAGGAGCTAATGAGCTCCTTTTTTGTTGGTTGAATATTACTTAATCGAGTTACTAAAAATTCATTATGTGAACATGGGGCTTACAATGCCATTTGTCCAAAGAATCGCAGTGGCAGCTAATATGATGACTAATAATATAAGCCCACAGGTAACGACCGAGCTTGCATAAATAAAACCACGTTCTTCAGGTATGTGCATGAGTATAGGTACTCCGGTATAAAGTAAATAAACCGAGTAGGCTAATGCAGCAATACCAGCACATACAACAAACCAAAGCACAGGCCAAAAAGCGGCAAGCGCAGACATAAATACCGGTGTTGCTGTGTAAGCCGCTAGTTCAAGCGTTTGAGTAAAGGTGGGTTTAGAGCCAAAAGTAACGGCCATCCAATGGGCTAAATAGGCAAGTGCAAATACACCTATAATTAAAGCTACATACATGGCTATAGCTATTAACAGCGCGCTCTCATGTGTTAAGAATACTAGACCACCAGTGCCAATGCTCCAGCCCAAGTAAACAGACGAGTAATACCCCATTATTGATGGAAACAAAGCAATAAGTAAAATGTGTGACAAGCTATAGGTCAAGCTTTCGTGTCGGTTATCAATTGTTTGCCACTCTTCAAGTGGGTGAGCGTATAAGCCCCATAGGTGGTTTAATATCATAGTGTGTACTCCGTTTAGGAAGGTATTATTGTTTTTTTTGTAGTGTATTATTTATACAGTTCATTTACAGTTATGGGCCACATAGTGTACAAAGTCAAGTTAACTAATTTTTAACAAATAAATGAAGTTGGCTTTGATTTAATCAAACCGTGAATTCGTGTTAAAATACAGGTTCTTTAATTTTAATTAGCAATGAGTATTAAACGTGTCACATAGCCAGCTGTTAGAGCCTATTCATGACTTTTTATTGTGCAAAACACCGACTCAGTGGGTAGATAAAGCAATCAAAAAAGAAAATCTGTCAGTTATTTTAATAGATCACTTAATTTGTGAGTTAAAAGCCGCTCAGTCAGCAATGTTTTTAATTCGTAAGTATGCAGTAGATAAAGAAAGCGGTGATGCACTTTTAGCTTGGCTTAAACCATTCGAAACACTTATTTATAAACGTGAAGGTAACTGGCGTGATTTAGCAGCAAAAAACAAGCTTACTAAATCAATCATTCCCAAGTCTAACTCTCCTTACGGGCAAGACTTAATTGACAAAATGGTGTTGCTCATAAAAGAAGAGTTACATCACTTTTACCAAGTTTTAGAAATAATGGATGAGTATGGTGTAGAGTACCAAAGTATTACACCATGTCGTTACGCTAAAGGGATGTTACGAAATGTTAAAACATTCGAGCCAAATGCACTTGTCGACAAATTAATTGTAGGTGCTTACATTGAGGCACGCTCGTGTGAGCGTTTTGCAAAGTTGGCGCCCCATGTAGATAAACGTCTAGGTGATTTTTATATTTCGCTCCTGCGCTCAGAGGCACGTCATTATCAAGATTATCTAGCCTTGGCGCAAGAAATTGCCGATTTTGATATTACGCAAAGGGTTAAGGAATTTGGTGAAATTGAAGCTGAACTTATTGTATCAGCAGATGAAGACTTCAAATTTCATAGTGGTACTCCAGCATAATCCCCCCAGTGCTTTATTTTTTGCATAACTGATGAGATAAAGCACTAAAAATTAGACCAAACTTAAATCGCCTTCTACTATATATATAGTAAATAGTTACATACAAATTTACGAACTATATCTATTAAATTTAGTTGTATGTTTTTTATATAGGCGGTGTAGGATGTCCGATAGCAACAGTTTGTTTGTATTTGATGAGGAGCGTGAAGAAGACAGCTCAACAATAAAAAAAATAAAAGTTCTCACTGTTGAGGACGATCTAAATTATCAACATGCTTTAACCAATAGCTTAAAAGAAATGAGACCAGATGATAATTGTGAAATAGAAGTCCTCACAGCTAACTCGGTTTCACAAGCAGCTTTAGTGCTTAGTTTGCATCCAGATATAGCACTCACCTTTATAGATGTTGTTATGGAAGATGATGACTCAGGTCTCAGGCTAGTTAGCACCATAAGGGAAGTGATTGGTAATGCAGACATGCGTATTGTTTTACTTACAGGTCAACCAGGTTTTGCTCCCGAACAGCAAATAATGAAAACGCTTGATATAGACGAGTATTGGAATAAATCAGACGTCTCTGCTGAAAAATTACAATCTATTGTTACAAGCAACTTACGCACCTGGAAATACATTTCACAAATATCTTCAGCCAGAAAAGGTCTTCAGCTAGTTTTAGATGCTTCAAGAAGCATAAACAGTAAACACGATATGAGATCTTTCTCTAAAGCTGTTTTAGAAGAAATCAGTAATATTTTAAACGTCACCGAGGGAGGGGGGATTATGTGCTCTACCCAAAGTGATGGCGAAATTATCAGAGCGCATATTTCGACAGCTAATGGTTGTTTTGATGGTTATGAGGGAAAGCTTATTGACGATAGGGTTTTGCTTCCACAAATCTACAGTGATTTTGAGCGAGCTTTAGATGAAAAAAGGCACGTTTTTTCTGAACACCACACGGTATTTTATTTTTGTAACAAAGAAATAGCTGGGGAAAGCTATATAACGATTGTTCAATCGGACAATGAAATATCAGAGCAAAATGAATATTTATTAAAAGTATTCAGTGAAAATGTAAGCACAGGCTTCAGTAATATAGCTCTGCTTAACAAGCTTACTGAACTTGCATATACCGATGTGTCGTTAAACATGCACAATCGTAACTGGCTCACTCGTGAAATAAAAAATATGAACCTCCACGAGCAGTATCAAACACGTTTATTAGTTTTTGAAGTTGAGCAATTTGAAGAAAAAGCTTTTTCGTTTGGCCACGATTTTTGTCAAAAGCTATTAAAAGAAGTTTATAAAAATTTAATGACTATTTTTGATGGTTATTCAGCGCGTATTGCCATTATTAATAACAGCAGCTTTGGATTACTTATAAACGCAAACTTCGATATAACTGACGAAATGATAGCTAGCCTAATAAGGCAAAAATGTATAATTACCTCTGTAAAACAATATGCTGATTTGAGAATTCTTGATTTAGCGCTCAGTTCTGTTTTAAATATTGTACCCGAAAAAATAATAAGTATTGCTGAGTCTAGCTTAAATGATAGCCATAATGCATCGTTAAAATACATCAAGCATACCCAAGAAAAAACAGAAGCATTAACTAACCGATATAGTTTAATGGCCCGATTAAGAAGAGTAATTGGTGCTAGTACGTTACAAGTAGCCTTACAGCCGAAAATGGACTTAGCAACATTAACCCCTGTGGGCTTTGAAGCATTGGCTCGTTGGCAACTAGAAGACGGAAGTTTTGTAAGCCCAGAAGTATTTATTGAACTTGCTGAAACAGCTGGTTTAATTAGTGAATTAGACAGCGTTATTTTCGATAAGATAATTTCGACCATTCATAAGTTAAGTGATATAGGCGTAAATCTGCCTATTGCTTTTAATGCATCTGCCTTTGATTTAGTTGACCCGGACTACTGTAAAAAAATTCTTCATAAGTTAAAAGATGCCAATATACCTCCAGAAATGCTTGAGCTAGAGATTACTGAAACTCAAGCGATCAGTAATTACGATTTAATTAGAGAGTCGTTAGATAAATTTATGGCGCTGGGTATTAAAGTAAGCATTGATGACTTTGGAACAGGTTATTCATCTATTTCACACATAACTGAGATACCTGCAAATATTTTAAAAATAGATAGATGTTTTTTAACTGATATTGAGCGCAATGCTAATAACCAATACATCCTAGAAATGATTGTAAACTTAGCCAAACGATTTGATTTTTCGATTATTGTTGAAGGTGTAGAAACACTAGAGCAGTGTGAATGGGTTAAAAAAATAGGTTGTGATGTAGCCCAAGGTTATTACTTTTCAAAACCACTGTTTTTTGACGATTTAACAACATGGTTAAAGCAATATGGAAAAGTTTGATCATAAACTTTCTGTTAGTTTAAATAACAAACAAATATATGTTAAAGCATTGTTTATTATAGTTGCTGCTGGCGTTATTAGTTTTTTAGTTTATTGGCAAATTTACCAAGCAAGACTTACGCTTGTTCAAGATTATCAAGACGACAAACTATCTCTAGTGCAGACAGAGTTTGTAAAAGAGCTAAGTAGTATAAAAAAACTAACACAAGTTTTAGCAGACAACAAAAACCTAAAAAGGGGCAATAAGCTCAGGTATATGTTTAGAGACCGAGAATCCATACGAAGCATAAATGATTACTTCGTTAATTTTGGGTTATTATCGCCTATCATTTCGCAAATTCGGTGGATTGATATTACCGGGAACGAACGTTTTAGAGTTGACTTTAAAAACGGTGAGGCAAAAGTTGTTAAGCAAAAAGAGCTCCAAAACAAAATGTCGCGCTATTACTTTAGGCAAGGTATATCGATAGAGGCACCTGATTCATTTTTATCAAGAATTGATTTAAACATGGAGTATGGTTCAATAGTTGAGCCATACGAACCCACCATTAGAGTTACTTATCGAACTAGCTCAAGCGAATTTATAGTTGATGGCCTCATTATAATTAATTTTAACTTATCTGACTTTTTTCAGAAAATTAGAAATTACTCTTCTGAAAACGCTCAAATTAATATTGTAAACAAAGATGGGTATTGGATTTTTAACAATGATAAGTCTAAAGAGTGGGGGTTTATGCTTGGATTGCCAGAGCTAACAATTGCTAATTATAACCCATCACTCTGGGAGTCTATGCAAAACCAACAAGAAAATACAGTAAGATATTTTGATTCAAACATTTATTCGTTAGACAAGCTGCCCGCACTTTTTTCAAAAAGGCATAATGAAACCCTTAATGAAGTCATTTATATTTACATCAAAAGTAAAGATAAGTTGATGAATAAAATACACTTTACGGCGCTAGGTTATGCTGGTATTGGCGGTATTATTCTTTTGTTTATTGGTGGCTTCATTTTATATAGAGAATATTGCTATACAAAAACGCTAAAAGATTTATTTGACCAGTTACGCGCTGAAAAGTTGGAGCTGGATTCTGTCAATAATCAACTTTCAAATACCATTAGGCAGCAGCAACTTTTGCAGGATAGCTTTGTTGAAGCGCAAAAATTATCTTCATTAGGCATGCTTGTTGCGGGTGTAGCTCATGAGATGAACACGCCTATTGGCGGTGCTATTATTTCTGTTACTAACGCTGAGTCGGTGATGAGCCGCCTCAATGAAGGTATAAAAACTGGCTTAACAAAGTCTCTGCTAGAGAACAGCGTATCAAGCTTAGATGATAATTTAGGCTTAGCCAGAGTAAACCTAGATAAAGCTGCTGTACTTGTAAAAAGCTTTAAAAAAATGGCTATTGATAGAAACAATGAAGAATTTATTGAATGTAATGTTGAAACAATAATAAAAGAGTTGTTGATTACGCTGAACTCTCGATTAAAAACTTCAAAGGTTAAAATTAAAACCTTGTTTAATGATAGCTGCACGCTTAAAAGTCGCCCTGGGATTATTTCACAGGTTATTGAAAACCTTATAATGAATGCGCTTAACCACGCTTTTGAAGAGAATCAATCTGGTGAGATTGAAATTAAGGTTGAGGAAAGTGATAAAGGAGATATAAATATTAGCGTATCAGACAGCGGATGCGGGATTAATCAGCAGCAGCAATCTGTTATTTTTGAGCCCTTTCATACATCAGCGCGCGGTAAAGGGAACATAGGGCTTGGGCTTTATATGGTTTCTCAATGGGTCACTAAAATTTTAAAAGGGCAATTGGTTTTAGAGTCTGATCCTCAATGGGAGGATAAATTTAAAACTCGATTTACAATTACGTTGCCTAAAAATTAAGTGAGTACCCACATTTAACTTTTAACGTATTATTTAAATGCTATATAGGGCCTTAAAGGAACTACACTTAGGGTTTGAGGCTCTAAAAATGGCTTTATATAGCTCATTTAAATGGTGTGTTTATTAGCCTTTGTTCTTGAGGTGTAACAATTAAGTAGGAGCCTTGTTCATACCAGTCACCTAAAACAGTGCGTGTAAGCGTTTGTCCATTTAGTGAGTATGTATGAATATTTGGTCGGTGCGTATGACCATGGATCATGTTAACAACTTTGTGCCTCTTAAATGTCGAAAGGACAGCATCATCAACAACGTCTAAAATTTCTATCGGTTTATCTGCTTGGCTAAGCTTACTTTTTTCACGGGCATTGCGAGCTATTTTTTTTCGGTACCATAATGGCATGGCAAGCATTAATTTTGGCCACCACCAACCACGGCTTTTTTTACGAAATTTTTGATACTCAATATCCTGGGTACACATTTCATCCCCATGTAAAATAACAGTGGGTGTGCCGTAAAGGTCTATAACAGTTTGCTCATCTAACAGTGTCATACCTGCTAAATTTGCATAGTTTTCTCGCAGGATAAAGTCGCGATTACCATGAATAAAATAGACGGGAATACCTGAATCACTTATTGCTTTAAGCTTTGTAGCTACACTGCGCGCAAGTTCAGTGACGTAGTCATCACCTACCCATACTTCAAAAAAGTCACCTAAAATGTAAAGCGCATCAACGTCTTGATTCAAAATGTTAGATTCTAAAAACTTAAAAAAAGCAGCGCTAATATCAGGTCTGTTTTCAGTTAAATGTAAATCAGCAATAAAATACGTTTTTTGAGTCATAGGGATATCTTTTCGATAAAAATAAAGCGGGCGCATGCATGTTGCAATGACACCCGCTGATACTCCACGTTATGTGGGTAAGCGAACTATTAGTTAACAGTAACGCTTTCGATGATCACGTCTTCAAGAGGAACATCTTGGTGAAAACCATTGCTACCAGTAGCTACCCCTTTAATTTTTTCTACAATGTCCATGCCTTCAACTACTTCAGCAAACACACAGTAACCCCAGCCTTGAGACGTTTCGCTGCTGTGGTTTAAAAAATCGTTGTTGTTAACATTAATAAAAAACTGTGCTGTAGCAGAGTGTGGATCTGGTGTGCGTGCCATAGCTAAAGTACCTACTTTATTAGACAGGCCGTTGTTAGCTTCGTTTTGAATTGGATCGTTAACGTCTTTTTGCTCCATACCTGAAACAAAGCCACCACCTTGAACCATAAAGCCATCAATTACACGGTGAAAAATTGTACCGTTGTAAAAACCTGCGTTTGCATACTCTAAAAAGTTTTTTACTGTGTTTGGAGCTTCTTGCTCAAACATTTTAATGGTGATGTCACCAAAGTTTGTGTGTAGAACAACCATGTGCTTTCCTATATCTGGTTTAAATAGTCGCACTATTTTATCTTAGTTAGCTAAGATTAACAAAGCGCTAGAGCCCATGCTTTTCAAGTGGTAACATACATTTTCTTGATAATAGTGAAGGACACCAACTAAATGGTACAAATATACAACACACTCACGCGACAAAAAGAACAATTTAAACCTATGGTCGATGGTAAAATCGACATGTATGTGTGTGGTATCACCATTTACGATTACTGTCATATCGGTCATGCGCGTACATTTGTTGGCTTTGACGTCATTGTTCGCTACCTTCGCCATATTGGTTACAATTTAAAATATGTGCGTAATATTACCGACGTTGACGACAAAATTATTAAACGTGCAAATGAAAATAAAGAGTCAATAAACGATTTAACACTGCGCATGACCAAAGCCATGCATGAAGATTTTGATAGCCTAAACATGTTACGCCCGGATGTAGAACCAACAGTGACAGGGCACATGGGTGAAATTATTGAAATGGTTGAGCGTTTAATAGCTAAAGGGCATGCTTATGTAGCAGCTGATGGTGACGTGTTATTTGATGTTTCAACGTTTGAGCAATACGGTGCGCTCTCTCAGCAAGATTTAACCATGCTTCAGTCAGGGTCACGTGTTGAAGTGGCACAAGATAAAGATGACCCATTGGACTTTGTTTTATGGAAAAAAGCTAAAGCCGGCGAGCCTTCATGGTCATCTCCATGGGGAGAAGGGCGCCCAGGTTGGCACATTGAATGTTCAGCTATGAGCTCAAAGCATTTAGGTGAACATTTTGATATTCATGGTGGGGGTTCTGATTTACAGTTTCCGCACCATGAAAATGAAATTGCGCAGTCATGCTGTGCCAATAATGGTGAGTATGTAAATACGTGGATCCACACTGGCATGGTACAAGTAAATAAAGAAAAAATGTCTAAATCGTTAGATAATTTTTTTACTGTACGCGATGTGCTAAAAGAGTACGACCCTGAGTCGGTTCGTTACTTTTTAATATCAGGCCATTACCGCAGCCAACTTAATTACTCGCAAGAAAACTTAGACCAAGCACGTTCATCGCTTGAACGTATTTATACTGCTTTACGTGACGTTAAACCTATCGAATGTGAGCTTGAGAGTAACGAGTTCGTGATTAAATTTAGAAAAGCAATGGATGATGATTTTAATACTCCAGAGGCTTTACCTGTTTTATTTGAGCTGGCAAAAGAGCTAAACCGCGTAAAAGAAAGCGATGCAATACAGGCGGGTCAACTTGCGTTTATATTACGTACTATTGGCGAAGTATTAGGCGTTGCACAACAAGCGCCTGAGGCTTTTTTACAAGGCGGGCAAGATGATAATGAAGTTGCAACGATTGAAGCCTTAATAGTAAAACGTAATGAAGCACGTGCGAGTAAAGACTGGGCTGCTGCTGATGAAGCACGTGATGCGCTTAATGCATTAGGTGTAATACTTGAAGATTCAGCCGGTAAAACAACGTGGCGTAAGGCTTAATACTACTCGCTTGCAATAAAAAAGGGTTGCCGAATGGCAACCCTTTTTTATTTGAATTACATTCAGCTATGATATTTTTCGCATGCTTCTAATGTATTTTCAATTAAGCTGGCCACGGTCATTGGACCAACCCCGCCAGGAACAGGAGTAATAAAATGAGCTTTCTGCTCTGCAATGCTGTATTCAACGTCGCCCACCAGTTTACCTGTATCTAAACGGTTTATACCTACATCTATAACAATGGCGCCTTCTTTTACCCAATCTCCAGGGATAAATTCAGGTTTGCCCACGGCTACAACCAACAGGTCTGCGCGTCGCACATGAGTTTCTAAATCTTGTGTAAACTTATGGCACACAGTAGTCGTACAACCGGCTAGTAATAGCTCTAACGACATAGGGCGGCCCACAATATTTGATGCGCCAACCACAACCGCATGCATGCCTTTATACCGAACACCGGTAGAATCGAGTAAAGTAATAATCCCTTTTGGCGTACAAGGACGAAGCGCAGGCATACGCTGTGCTAAACGACCTATATTGTAAGGGTGAAAGCCATCAACGTCTTTGTGTGGTGTAATGCGTTCTAAAATTTTCTCTGCATCGAGTCCATCAGGTAAAGGTAACTGCACCAAAATGCCATCTACTTCTGCATCATTATTTAGTTCATCAATTAAACTTAAAAGAGCATCTTCTTTTGTGTCTGCAGGTAAATCAAATGATTTTGAAATAAAACCAACTTCTTCACAGGCTTTACGCTTTGAACCAACATAAACTTGGCTTGCTGGATCAAGTCCTACGAGGACTACTGCAAGTCCGGGGGCGCGTAATCCTTTAGAAACGCGTTCGCTTACGCGTTGTGCAACTGTACTACGTACTTGTTTTGCGATTGCTTTACCATCAATGATGTTTGCCGTCATGGTTGACCTTTAATTGGGGTTAATTAACTAGATACCGATACTTTACAAATGAACGCATAATAAAAAGGGGCATATGCTTATAAAGAAAATAACAACTTTATTTTTCATTTAATATTACCTAAGCCATTTTCGCAGAAAAGCATTGCAGCGCCAAGTTGCTTTTCATCTATATAGTACTAGAGTAATTAAATAGTTTAAATTTCAGTCTTCTATTATAATATTTAGCCATTGTGGGCTAAAAATGACCACTTGATTTGTTTTCTTAAAAAAACGTTTGACCTAACCCCGTCAAATCACTATTATGCACCCCGTTGTCAACGAGGTCACTCGTAGAGAATAGTAAGTAACGGCGATTAGCGCAGTTTGGTAGCGCACTTGGTTTGGGTCCAAGGGGTCGCAGGTTCAAATCCTGCATCGCCGACCATTTTTTTATAATTTAATTATAATCGAATAGCTTATTGGTAAACTATGAAGTTTTCGATGCGCCCATAGCTCAGCTGGATAGAGCAACGCCCTTCTAAGGCGTCGGTCGAAGGTTCGAATCCTTCTGGGTGCGCCATTTGAAAACATGTAAATATAGCGGTGATTGTAGCTCAGTTGGTAGAGCCCCGGATTGTGATTCCGGTTGTCGTGGGTTCGAGCCCCATCAGTCACCCCATTTACAAGAATATCGGCGATTAGCGCAGTTTGGTAGCGCACTTGGTTTGGGTCCAAGGGGTCGCAGGTTCAAATCCTGCATCGCCGACCACTTTCTCAAGGTGGTTTTAAACGCTCTGTTTAATTGTTCAGTATGAAAAAAGAAGCTTAGCCTTCAATGTCGGCGATTAGCGCAGTTTGGTAGCGCACTTGGTTTGGGTCCAAGGGGTCGCAGGTTCAAATCCTGCATCGCCGACCATTTTCTTATTTATAACTCCTCTGTATTTTTTTATTCTATTTTTATATTGCTATAAATAAAACTCACTTAAACCTCTGAAAACAACGGTTAGCCTGTTTTTTACTCGGTTAGGTGCTGTAGTACCCAATCTATCCCAAATAATTGCCCCCCATACTCGACTATCATAAATATTAGGTTATAATGCCGCGTCTATTGTTTAACATAGTGCCCTAAGGGCAAAGCAGCAATGGTATCTCATGGTAGCGACGGATGCTTTTAAGTGTGAAAAATCGCTTAAACTTTATCAAGACTCATGCAGATCACTTTGTTTGTAAGGAAGGCGAACAGTCGCCAAAATTGAATATTGAGGTAAATCATGCAAGTTTCTGTTGAGACGACCCAAGGCCTTGAGCGCCGTATAACTATCACCGTTCCTGCAGAGAACGTTGAGACCGAAGTAAAAAAACGCCTACAACAACTGTCAAAAACACAGCGTATAGATGGTTTCCGTGCTGGTAAGGTACCTGTATCTGTAATTAACAAGCGTTTTGGCGCTGCAGTTCGTCAAGAAGTTGCTGGCGAAGTAATGCAACGTAACTACATTGAAGCAATCGTTGCTGAAAAAATTAACCCTGCTGGCGCGCCTTCATTCGCTCCTAAATCACTTGAAGCAGGTAAAGACTTAGAATTCTCAGCTACATTTGAAGTTTACCCTGAAGTTGAAGTTCAAGGTTTAGACAAAATTGCTGTTGAAAAACCAGCGGTAACAGTAACTGACGAAGATTTAGCTAACATGCTAGAAACTCTTCGTAAGCAACACGCAGAATGGGCTGAAGTTGATACAGCTGCTGGCGAAAGTGACCGTGTAACAGTTGATTTCGTAGGTACTATCGACGGTGAAGTATTTGAAGGCGGTAAAGCTGATGACTTCCCTTTAGAGCTTGGTCAAGGTCGTATGATCCCAGGTTTTGAAGATAACATCGTTGGTAAGAAAGCAGGCGAAGAAGTTATTGCAGATGTAACATTCCCTGAAGATTACCATGCTGAAAACCTTAAAGGTAAAGCAGCTCAATTCACTATCACAGTGAAAAAAGTAGAAGCGCAAGAGCTTCCTGAATTAAGCGAAGAGTTTGCAACTAAATTCGGTGTTACCGAAGGCGGCGTAGACGCGCTTAAAGAAGAAGTTAAAAAGAACATGACGCGTGAACTTGACCAAGCGGTTAAAGCTAACGTTAAAGACCAAGCAATCAAAGGTCTTTTAGAAAACAACGAAATTGAAGTGCCAAAAGCACTTGTTGATCAAGAAGTTGACGCATTACGTCAGCAAGCAGCTCAACGTTTTGGCGGCGACGCTAAAAACATGCCTGAGCTTCCAGCTGAATTGTTCCATGAGCAAGCTGTAACACGCGTTAAAACTGGTCTTTTATTAGGCGAAGTAATCAAAGCTAACGACATTAAAGTTGATGATGCTAAAGTTGAAGCATTAATTGCAACAGTGGCTTCTGCATACGAAGATCCAACTGAAGTAGTAGAATACTACAAAGCAAATGATCAACTTATGCAACAAATGCGTAATGTTGCAATGGAAGAGCAAGCTGTTGAAGCTATTTTAGCTAAAGCAAATGTTTCAGACGTTGAAAAAGCATTTGATGACATCATGAATCCGCAGCAAGGTGCTTAATAAGTCATTGACTTAAGCTCTCGCTAACGATTAAATGGCTCGTGTTACACTGTTTAAACAGCGTGCCCGGGCCATTTTTAGTTTTTGGCTCTTAATTTGCGAAAAACGATAACTATGCTTCCTTATAATAAGGATAAGTATAAGCGCATAAGGAATTAAATAAGTATGAATACTGGTATTACAGATCCCCTAAATGCATTGGTCCCTATGGTTGTTGAGCAAACACCAAAAGGTGAGCGCTCGTATGATATTTATTCGCGACTTTTAAAAGAGCGTATTATTTTTTTAACAGGCCAAGTTGAAGACAACATGGCAAATCTGATTTTAGCGCAAATGCTATTTTTAGAATCAGAGAACCCTGATAAAGATATTTTCTTATACATAAATTCACCGGGTGGCTCAGTAACTGCTGGTATGGCAATTTACGACACAATGAACTTTATCAAACCTGATGTGAGTACTATTTGTGTAGGACAAGCAGCGAGCATGGGGGCATTTTTGCTTACCGCTGGTGCTAAAGGTAAACGTTTTTGCTTACCTAACTCACGTGTAATGATCCACCAACCTTTAGGTGGTTTCCAAGGTCAGGCGTCTGACTTTGAAATACACGCCAAAGAAATACTATCTATTAAAGATAAGCTAAATCGCTTAATGGCAGAACACACGGGTCAGCCGTTAGATGTGATTTCAAAAGATACTGATCGTGACAACTTCATGAGCGCTTCAGAAGCTGTAGAGTACGGCTTAGTTGACTCAGTATTTGCAAATCGCGATAAAAAGTAAGCGCTTGGTGAGCAGGGGACCTGTTAATCACTTTTAGTTACTATGCGAAAAACAATAAATTTTGTTATAGTTAAGCGTATTGAAATAGCCACCACAAATTTTGGTGGCCAACGTAATAAGATGAGGTAGCTGAATGTCTGACACTCCTACAGACGGCGACAAAAGTAATAAATTGTTATACTGCTCTTTTTGTGGCAAGAGCCAGCACGAAGTACGCAAATTAATTGCAGGCCCTTCAGTATACGTTTGTGATGAATGTGTAGAGTTGTGTAACGATATTATCAGGGAAGAGATCAAAGATATTGCTCCTAAGCATGACTCGTCTGATAAACTACCTGTTCCAAAAGAAATTCGAAAACACCTAGACGACTACGTTATCGGCCAAGACCATGCGAAAAAAGTATTGTCTGTTGCTGTTTACAACCATTACAAACGTCTTCGTAATCAATCAACCAAGCAAGATATTGAGCTTAGTAAAAGTAATATTTTGCTAATAGGTCCGACTGGTAGTGGTAAAACATTACTAGCAGAGACGCTGGCTCGTTTACTTGACGTACCGTTTACAATGGCTGATGCAACGACACTTACCGAAGCCGGTTACGTGGGCGAAGATGTAGAAAATATCATCCAAAAGCTATTGCAAAAATGCGACTACGATGTGGAAAAAGCACAGCGTGGCATTGTATACATTGATGAAATAGACAAAATTTCTCGCAAATCAGATAACCCATCAATCACGCGCGATGTGTCGGGTGAAGGTGTGCAACAAGCATTACTTAAGCTGATTGAGGGTACGATTGCTTCTGTGCCTCCTCAAGGTGGACGCAAACACCCACAGCAAGAATTTTTACAAGTAGATACGTCTAAGATCTTGTTTATTTGTGGTGGTGCGTTTTCAGGGCTTGATAAAGTCATTGAGCAACGTAGCCATAAAAATACTGGCATTGGTTTTGGCGTTAGTGTTAAAGAGTCTGCAGAAACGCGTTCTTTAAGCGAGACGTTTAAAGACGTAGAGCCTGAAGACTTAGTGAAATACGGTTTAATACCTGAATTTATTGGCCGTTTACCTGTAGTTGCTACACTCACAGAGTTAGATGAAGCTGCACTCGTACAGATTCTAAGTGAGCCTAAAAACGCGATTACTAAACAGTTCTCAGTGTTGTTTGGTATGGAAGATGTAGAGCTTGAGTTCCGTGATGATGCTTTATCTGCTATCGCTCACAAAGCAATGGTTCGTAAAACCGGTGCACGTGGCCTTCGCTCTATCGTAGAAGGTATTTTACTAGATACCATGTACGAACTTCCATCTATGGATGATGTCAGCAAAGTAGTTATTGACGAAACGGTAATTAAAGGTGAGTCTGATCCAATCTTGATATATGAAAATAATAATCAAGATAAAGCAGCATCTGAATAGTTTTTAAGCTATTTGCATTAAAAAGGAGCCTAGGGCTCCTTTTTTTATAATTAATTTAAACGAGTCGGGGAAAATTGTTGAACTTTAATGTGGTTATCCCCATATACTTGAGTAATCTTTTAAATAAATGAAGTGCGAAGAGAAATATAATGACGCTTGAGAGAACCGACCAAGTCGAAATCCCAGTGCTAGCACTGCGCGATGTTGTGGTGTACCCACACATGGTGATCCCGCTTTTTGTAGGCCGTGAAAAATCAATAAAATGCCTTGAAGCGGCAATGGATAAAGACAAACAAATTTTCTTGGTTGCACAAAAAGATGCAACTGTAGACGAACCAGAGCAAGATGATATTTATCGCATTGGTACTATTGCAACTGTACTTCAATTATTAAAACTCCCTGACGGGACAGTAAAAGTATTGGTAGAAGGCACACAGCGCGCTGAAATCAAAGACTTCGTTGATAACGACGAGTATTTTGTTGCCGATGCTCAATTTATTGAATCAGATTTAATTGATGAACAAGAGCAAGATGTATTTATTCGAAGCGCAATTAGCCAATTTGAAGGCTATGTAAAGCTCAATAAAAAAATTCCACCAGAAGTGCTCACTTCGGTATCAGGTATTGATGAACCAGCGCGACTTGCAGACACAATGGCTGCGCATATGCCTTTAAAAGTACCTGAAAAACAAAAAGTGCTAGAAATTTCAAGCGTAACAGAGCGTTTAGAATACCTAATGGCCCTAATGGAAGGTGAGATCGACTTATTGCAGGTTGAGAAGAAGATCCGTACCCGCGTTAAAAAGCAGATGGAAAAATCTCAGCGCGAGTATTACCTCAACGAGCAAATGAAAGCTATTCAAAAAGAGCTTGGTGAACTTGATGATGTTCCTGATGAGTTTGAAGCGCTCAAAAAGCGTATTGAAGAGTCGGGCATGTCATCAGAAGCACAAGAAAAAGCCACGACAGAACTTAATAAACTTAAGATGATGTCGCCAATGTCCGCTGAGGCAACGGTTGTGCGTTCTTACATCGATACATTAATTAACGTGCCATGGAAAAAACGTTCAAAAGTTAAAAAAGATTTAGCTGGTGCACAAAAAATATTAGACAGTGAGCATCATGGCCTTGATAAAGTAAAAGAACGTATTTTAGAGTATCTAGCGGTACAACAGCGTACTAACAAGCTTAAAGGACCAATTTTGTGCCTTGTAGGACCTCCAGGTGTGGGTAAAACATCACTTGGTCAGTCGATTGCTCGTTCTACTGGCCGTAAGTATATTCGTATGGCGTTAGGCGGTGTTCGTGATGAAGCCGAAATCCGAGGCCATCGTAGAACGTATATTGGTTCTATGCCTGGTAAGCTAATTCAAAACATGACAAAAGTAGGGGTTAAAAACCCACTATTTTTGTTAGATGAAATCGACAAAATGTCTTCAGATATGCGCGGCGACCCAGCTTCAGCATTGTTAGAAGTACTGGATCCTGAGCAAAACAGCCATTTTGCTGATCATTATCTTGAAGTAGATTTTGATTTATCGGATGTTATGTTTGTCGCTACTTCGAATAGCTTTAACATCCCTGGCCCTCTTTTAGACCGTATGGAAGTTATTCGTTTGTCAGGATACACAGAAGACGAAAAGCTTAATATCGCAAAAGAGCACCTGATCACTAAGCAAGTAAAGCGTAATGGCTTAAAAGACAACGAGATTGAAATAGACGATAGTGCAATTATCGGCATTATTCGCTATTACACACGTGAAGCGGGTGTACGTAATCTAGAGCGAGAAATTTCTAAGTTGTGCCGCAAAGCTGTTAAAAATATTCTGATTGAAAAAGACACTAAAACGGTGGCTATTAATCAAGATAATTTAGAAGAGTACTTAGGCGTTCAACGTTTTGACTATGGTAAAGCAGAAGATGGTGATCGTATTGGTCAAGTTACAGGTCTAGCATGGACTGAGGTTGGTGGTGATTTACTGACAATCGAATGTGCAGCCGTGCCAGGAAAAGGTAAATTGACCTACACCGGTTCACTTGGCGATGTAATGCAAGAGTCGATTCAAGCAGCAATGACCGTTGTGCGTAATCGTGCTGATACTTTTCGGATTAACAGTGATTTTTATGAAAAGCGTGACATTCATGTTCACGTTCCTGAAGGTGCAACACCAAAAGATGGCCCAAGTGCTGGTGCAGCCATGGTGACTGGTCTGGTGTCGAGCTTAACAGGTAACCCAGTTAAAGCTGATGTTGCTATGACTGGCGAAATAACGCTTCGTGGTGAAGTTCTGCCTATTGGTGGCTTAAAAGAGAAGTTACTAGCTGCGCACCGTGGTGGAATAAAAACCGTTATTATTCCAAAAATTAACGAACGTGACTTAAAAGAGATCCCAGATAACGTACTGGCAGGTCTTGATATTCACCCAGTGACATGGATTGATGAGGTGTTAAAACTTGCTTTGGTACATCCTGTTGAGAGTTTTTCAGTCGAAACAGAGAAAAAGCAGTAAAAAACGTAAAAAAAGTGCTTTTTAGGGCTTTTCAAATCTAAACGGTATGATAAGTTAAGCACTGGTTTTCAAGCCTAGGCCTTATGTGGCCTAGGCTCAAGAAAAATATAATCATGTGAGCATTACAAGTTTGCTCTAAAATTTTCAAAAAAGTGATGTTAGTTTAAAAAACCATCGCTCTTGATAATAACAATGAAAGAGGATGATATTGTGAATAAATCTCAATTAATCGATCAAATCGCAGCTGATGCTGACATTTCTAAAGCGGCTGCAGGTCGTGCACTTGATTCATTCATCGAATCTGTATCTGGCGCGCTTAAAGATGGCGACTCAGTTGCACTTGTTGGTTTTGGTACTTTCTCAGTACGTGAACGTGCTGCACGAGCTGGCCGTAACCCACAAACTGGTGAAACTATTCAAATCGCTGCTGCAAACATTCCAGCTTTCAAAGCCGGTAAAGCGCTTAAAGACGCAGTAAATTAATCAATAGTTTAAACAGATTAGTTATGGCGAAAGTAAAGTTACTTAATCAGCCTAACATTTGAATTGAGTAACTTTACCGCTAGTTACTTCAAGTGAAAAAGCGTATCTGGTAAGATACGCTTTTTTTACATGTGACAAGGTATTGAGCCTTGATCAAAAAGAGATAAACAAATGCTTGAGAAAATCAGAGAAGGTTCGCAAGGACCTGTAGCCAAAATAATTTTAGGCGCGGTGATTTTATCTTTTGCTTTAGCAGGGATCGGTAGTTACCTAGGTCAAACCACGGAACAACCTGTTGCTGAAGTAAACGGAGTTAAAATTAGCCAAACGGAATTTAACCGCGCGTACCAAAACGAACGTAATCGTTTAGAGCAACAATTTGGTGAGTACTTTACACAAATTGCTGCAGATCCAAATTATATGGCACAAATTCGTCAAGGTGTAATTGACCGCTTAGTACAACAAGAATTGCAATCACAGTTAGCGGCAGAATTAGGCCTTCGCGTGAGCGATGATACAGTTCGTAAAACAATTTTAGAATTGCCTTACTTCCAACTTGGCGATAAATTTAATAACGATCGTTATTTACAAGTAATTCGTCAAATGAACTTCCAACCAGATACTTTTCGTGAATACCTTCGCGAAGACATGACACGCAGTCAGTTAGTATCAGCAGTTGCAGGCACAGACTTTGCGCTTGAAAGCGAGCTTAAAAGTGCTATTGCTCTTCAACAACAAACTCGTAGCATTGATTACTTAGTAATTAATAAAGAGTCACTTGCAGATAATGTTGAAGTATCAGAGCAAGAGGTTTCAGATTACTATGACCTAAATGCATCGCAGTTTTTATCACCAGAACTTATCTCGGTGAACTATGTCGAATTGAAAGCTGAAAATATTGTTGTTGGTTCAGTGACTGAAGAAGATGTGAAAGCGTCTTATGAGCAAAATAAGGCGCAATATGTTGAGCCTGAAAAACGCCGTGTGTCACACATATTAATAGATAATAGTGAAGACGATGATTCAGCTAAAGCTAAAGTTGATGCGCTTTATGCTGAGCTTCAACAAGGTGCAGACTTTGCTGAACTCGCAGAGTCTTCATCTGATGATATCGTTAGCGCAGAGATGGGCGGTGACCTTGATTGGATTGAACGCGATGTAATGGATCCTGCATTTGAAGATGCAGCATTTTCACTTGAAGCGAAAGGTGATTTTTCAGAAGTGGTTGCGTCAGAGTTCGGTTATCACATCATTAAACTGACTGATATTCAGCCACAACAAGTTAAACCATTTGATGATGTAAAAGCGGACTTACGTGCTGAATTAGAGCGTGCTGAAAAAATTGATGCATTTTACGATAAGCAAACCGAAATGGGTGCAATCGCGTTTGAAATTTCAGATCGTTTAGATGATGCAGCAGAAGTTGCTGAACTAGAAGTTCAGTCAACCCCTCTTTTAGCGTTGAACGCTTTACCTGAGCCGTTAAATACACCGGCTGTCATTACTGCACTCACATCTGTTGACTTACTTGAAGACAAAGTTAACTCTGAGGTTATTGAGTTGGGCGATGAGCACATTGTTATTGTGCGTATTAACGAGCATCAGCCAGCGTCAACTAAACCATTAAGTGATGTAAGTGAACAGATTAAAACACGCTTGGTAAATGACAAGACCTCTGAGCTTGCCAAAGATAAAGCACGTAGTTTGTTTGCTGAAATTCAAGCAGGTAAAAGTTTGAATGATATTGCAACTGAGCAAGGCTTAACGCTTCGTCAAGAGTCACAACTAAATCGTCAAAGCTTTGCTGTATCGCCAGCGATTGTTACTCAGGCATTTAAAATGGCTCACCCAGCAGATACTGCAGTGGTAGATGTTGTTGACTTAAATAACGGTGATGCAGCGATTGTTGCACTTAACTCAGTAACAGATGCTGCCGTGACGGCTGACATTGACCCACAGGCCAAACAAAGTATTACAATGGCACAAGCGAACAAAAACTATATGGTTTTCATAGAGTCGCTTAAAGCTAAAGCTGAGCTTAATTTACCTGTAGTTGAGCAAGCTGCTGAATAAGTTAATTTTGGTTATAAAAAAAGGCGCCTCTGAGCGCCTTTTTTATTGTTTTAAATTCGAGTGTGTTTATACCACTGCGTAACAATACTCATCATTTTAGGGCGCTAGATAGGCCTCGCAATAAATTCAATACGGTTACCGCTAGGCTCTCTTATCATCATGTGCTGCGCAGGGCCTTTACCCAAATTCTCTGGTGCAAATTCTATAGTAATATTATTTTGCATTTTTAAGTGCTTATGCAGCTTGCTTAATTTTTCAATGCTCTCAACACTGAGTGCTAAATGGTGTAGGCCCACATTGTCTGCTCGATTAAACTTTACATGTTTTTCATTATTCTTAATTCGCCACAATGTAATGGTTGTTTTTTTATTAGATAAAAAGTATGCAGGATAAGTCGCATCATTTCCCACCACTTTAAAACCAAGTACATCAGTAAAAAACACTTTAGATGAATCTAAATCTGAAACAGTTAAACCTAAATGATCGATTCCACCAACCCAGTTTTTTGCTTTGTTAGGGGTATCGGCAATAGCAGAGGCAGATAAAATCAGTAGAGGAGTAATACTAAGTAGTGTGTGTTTGATCATGGAGTGGCCTTGTTAAAAAGTAAAAGTTAATAACAAGACCCTCTAAAATGCACTTACATAACAAAAAACTGTATTAACAGCTTAATAGCCGCTGCGTTATTTTTGATTGAGGATTATTAAATACACTTTCTGTTAAACCATATTCAACCACTTCGCCTTTATCAAGCACAATTACTTGATCACTAATATGGCGTACTAAACTAAGGTGATGGGTGATCATGACATAAGTTAAACCTGTTTCACGTTGTAACTTAAGTAATAAATTTACTATTTGGGCACGTATAGATGGGTCTAATGACGATACAGCTTCATCGAGCACCATCACTTTAGGATCTAAAATAAGCGCTCTGGCAAAAGCCACACGCTGCAATTGGCCAACACTGAACATATGTGGATAGTAATGCTGGTGATCGACTAGCAATCCAACTTTAGAGAGTGTTGTATTTATTTTTTCTGAGCGTTCTTCTTCATCAAAGTCCGTATTATATTGCAAGCAATCATTAAGCATGTCGCCAATAGTTAAACCTGGGTTTAACGACGCCCCTGAGTCTTGAAAAATCATTCTAATGTGACGACATTGGTTATCACGAATACCGTTATCTTCTATTACATTGCCTTCAAGTAATATTTGCCCAGAGTTTGCGTTATCGGCACCGGCAAGTAACTTAGCTAATGTACTTTTCCCCGAGCCTGTTTCACCAATTACGGCAATGGTTTCACCTTTACCAATACAAAAAGAAATGTTTTTTAGCACTTCAAACTTTTTGCGTTTAAACAAACCCGCTCGCACATCAAATGTTTTCGATAGCGCTTGTACTTTGAGAGTAGGCTGCATTACTTCACCTCCTTTATAAGCGGAAAGTGACAAGCGTAGCTGTGCCCACTGTGTTTAGTGAGAGCTGGTGTAACTACACATTCTTTTTGTGCTTGTGGGCAACGTGGCCCAAGTCGGCAACCAATTGGTAAATGTTGTAAAGTAGGAATAGTACCTTTAAGGGCATAAAACGGTTCTTTATGAGCTAAGCCTTGCTCGTAATCTGGCAAGCTTTTCAAAAGTGCTTGGGTGTATGGATGGCGAGGTTGCTTAAATATTTTATGTGTTGGACCTGCTTCAACCATTTGCCCGCAATATAAAACATGAATCCCATGAGACCAATCAGCAATCTCTTCAAGCTCGTGTGAAATCATTAAAATAGACATATTCTTAAGTTGATTAAGGCTTTTTAATAACCTAAACACTTGCGCACGGGTAGTACTCTCAAGTGCTGTAGTCGGCTCATCAGCAATTAATAGCTTAGGTGTTCGGGCGATTGCCATTGCAATCATTACCTTTTGGCACACACCTTCTGAGAGCTCATGAGGGTAGCTATCTAGTACCGCTTCATGGTTTTTAATACCAACTTTATGGATAAGTGCTTTAACGCGGTCTTTTCGCTCGCGATTTCGTTTTAAAAAGAATCCCTTGCGAGCGACTTCAGGTAAGGTTTCAGCAATTTGATTAAAAATCTTCGCTGTAGGGTCAAGGCAACGGCTAGGATCTTGATAGATCATTGCAATATCTTTGCTAACCGTTTGTCTGCGTTGCTCCGGAGTTAGGCGCATTAGGTCAACACCACGCCAGTGAATTCTATCAGCGGTTATATTCCAGCGTTCGTTCAATACACCTACAATTGCTTTTGCTATTAGGCTTTTACCTGAGCCTGACTCACCTACTAGCGCATGCACTTCGCCTTCTTTTAAGCTAAAGCTGACCCTATCAACTGCTCTTATAACTGTTTCTGAAGTACGCAGTTCAATGGTTAAATTTCTAACATCTAATAATTGCATTTAATCGGCCTTGCGCTCTTTTAGCACTTGTCTAAGTCCATCGCCTACTAAATTGGTCGATAATACCGCTAAAAATAATAATACGCCTGGTAAGGCAACCGTCCAAGGTGCTAAATAAATTAGGCCAAGGTTTTCTGCCAATATGGCGCCCCATTCAGTGGTTGGGGGTTGTGCGCCTAACTTTAAAAAACCCAACGCAGAAATATCTAGTATGGCCGTAGAAAGTGCCATAGTAAAAATAACCACTATGTGTTCATAAATATTAGGAAAAATACCGCGAGAGATAATATGCCAATTTGAAGCGCCGTCGAGTTTAAACGCCGTAATGTAATCTTTGCTTAACTCTTCTACTATTAGGTTTCTAATAGAGTGAATAAACTGCGGTAGTAAGGCTAAAATAATTGCCCATACTGTATTCATCAAGCCCGGGCCTAATACTGCAATAATGATAATAGCCAATAATAAAGACGGTATTGAAAGGGTGATATCAAGTAAATGGTTTAAAAAGCTTGAACGCATACCTCGACTAATACCAGCAAATGTGCCGACTAATACACCAATTATGGTAGTCAATAATGCAGCGACGACCGATAAACCAAATGTATAGGTTGCGCCGTTCATTAAACGCGACAACACATCACGTCCTAAATCATCAGTGCCTAAAATAAAACGCACATCGCCCATTTCTCGCCACGAGGGTGGAATAAGTAGCGCATCACTGTGCTGCTGGTTTACCCCATAAGGCGCTAAAAATGGTGCGCTGGCAGCGAGTAAGGCAAATGCCAAAAACACCCATAAACCAACAAGAGCAGGGTGATTGTTTTTAAATTTTCGCCAAAATCGCGCCAGTGGCGATTTATTCGACTCTTCAGAAAATACCTTAAACTTTGCCATGGGCTTGGTTCCGTGAGAGTGGGTCGAATAAACTATAAAGAAGTTCGGTTGTTATAGTGGCTAAAATAACAAATAAAGATACAGCCATTAGGCCTCCCTGAATTGCAGGAAAGTCGCGCTGGTAAATACTGTCTATCAACCAGCGGCCAATACCAGGCCACGAAAAAATAACTTCGGTGATCATAGCAAGCGTTATCAGTGTACTGAATTGCAAACCAATTTTTTTAATTACCGGTAAAAGTGCATTGCGCAGTGCATGATGCATGATTAATTGACGTCGGTTTAACCCCTTCGCGCGTGCTGTTTTAATAAAATTTTGATCCATTATTTTCAACATTGATTCGCGGGTAAATCTTACAAGCACGGTGGTTGGGTATGTGGCAAGCACGATTGTGGGCAATGTTAAGTGGTGTAATGCATCTACAAATGCCATTCCTTTATACGGAAAGCCGGCAAGCATGATATCAATGAGCATAAACCCGCTGGCCGCTGGAATTTCATAAAGAAGCCCCATTCTACCCGACATAGGAAACCACCCCAATTTGAGCGAAAAAATCATAATTAGTAATAAAGCTAACCAGAATACAGGCATAGAATAGCCCACAATGGTGGTTGAATTAATAAGCTTATCTGGCCAGCGATTGTAATAAGCTGAGCCTAAAATACCTGCAGGCACGCCAACAAATATAGACACAATAAGTGCATACACACTAAGCTCTAATGTCGCTGGTAATAAATCAAGAATATGTGAAAAAACATTGTCGCCAGAAGCAAACGATAGTCCCCAATCCCCCTGAAAAACTCGGCCTAAGAAGGCGAGGTATTGCATAAAATAATTACTGTTGTAAAAGTATTTATCTTCTAGTTGCGTATTTTGAGAAAAATTATTACTCGGAACACCACTTAAGTTACTTAATGGATCACCAGGGAATAAGTACGCCAACGAAAACGTAAAAATACTGAGCATGAGCAGCATAAAAAGTAATAAACCAAGGCGGCGTAAAATATAATCGAGAATCATTATTTTTTCCTCGCATTGGCTAACGAAATAGCCCCAAATGGGCCAAGTTCTATGCCGTCTACATCGGCACTGCTTGCTTGAAAGCGTAACCCATGAGCAATGGGCAACAAGGGCAATTCAGCCATGATAAGCGACTGCACATCTGCGTAGTATTTTTTTCGCATATTTAAGTCTGTCGTATCGAGTGCTTGCGCCAGTAATAGATCAAATTTAGGGTTGCACCAATTGGCCGGGTTTTTGCCACTAAATGTTGCTGAGCAGCTCAATAACGGGCTAAAGAAGTTATCGGGGTCTGGCGTATCTGCTGCCCAGCCGAGGAGTACGCTATCGTGTCTATGTTCACCAATTCGCTGAATAAACGTATTCCACTCGTATTCTACAATACTTACGTTAACACCCACTTTGCGTAAGTCACTTTGCATTAATTCAGCCATTTTACGTGCATTGGGGTTATAAATACGACTCACTGGCATGGCCCAAATATTCATATCAAACCCATCAGAAAAGCCGGCTTCAGCGAGTAGCTTTTTAGCAAGGTCAGGGTCAAATGATGGCATACTTGTTTGAGCGTTAAAAGCCCATGAGGTTGGTGGTAACATCGATTCGGCACGTGTTCCATTACCGTAATATACCGCTTGCATTATTTTATCTGTATCAATGGCATGTGCAAGCGCCTTGCGAACTCGAATGTCGTCAAAAGGTGGGCGCTCTGTATTAAAGGCCCAGTAGCCAACATTGAGGTTGGTTTCTTTTTCAATATTAATATCTTCACGCTGGGCTAAAATACTCAACTGAGCACTACTAGGATGAGCGGCTAAGTCGCACTCTTTAGTTAACAGCTTTGCAATGCGCGCTGTGCCATTAGGGGTAATGTCGTAAACGAGTTGTTCAAGGGCAACGTCGTGTTTCCAATAATCGGGGTTACGGTAAAAGCGGACTAAATTATCACGTCGATATTCACGATAAATATAGGGACCAGTGCCTACAGGGTATTGATCAAAAAATTCTTCTTGCTCTGCAGCTTTACGTTTCATTGCATACTCGGCCGATAAAACAACCGCAAAGTCAGTGGCCATGTTAGCTAAAAAACTACTTTCAGCATTAAATAATTCAAATCTAACTTGGTGGTCAGACACGCGAACAATTTTACGAATAAGCTGATCAACGCCTACACTTTGAAAATAAGGGTAACTGGCATCACCCACAAAATGATAAGGGTTGTACACATCAAATAAGCGGCTAAAGGTAAAAATTACGTCATCGGCGTTAAAAGTCCGGCTAGGTGTAAAGTACGCGGTGGTATGAAATGGTACGTCTTTTCGAAGAGTAAAGGTGACCGATTTACCATCTTTACTTACTTTCCAATCTGTTGCGAGTTCGCTCTGAAACTCAGCAGTAACCGGATCAATACTTATTAAGCGGTCATAAAGCTGATTGGCAATAATATCAATAGTTGAGCCTGTGGTTGTCACTTGTGGGTTAAACGACACAGGGTTTGCCTCGGCGCAATAGACCAAGCCTTGGTTTTTTTCTTCAATAACGCGTTCTTCACTATCTAAGCAGCCAACTAAAGTGCCTGCTAGTAAAGCAAGTAAAAATTTATGCACACGCATAACCTCTAACTATTGTTGATCCAACAAATTGTATTTTTTTAGATACCCACGTAATTGATGATACGTTAAACCAAGGACTTCTGCAGTTTTCTTTTGATTAAATTGGCTATGCTCAAGCGCTTTGTTAATCATATTTATTTCAAATTCATTTGAGCGTTCTTTTAAGCTACAAGGAAATTGAATATTGGCTTCAATTTTTTGCTCAGAAACGTTTACAGGCGCTGCAACAGAAACAGGCTCAGCACTAACATGTTGAGTGGTTATTGGTGCTTTAATACGCGCTTTAGGTCTAAATGGACTTTCGAATGGGTCTAAAATAATCTGGTGAACGGGAATATGTTCACTTCCGTGGCGATATAAGCTACGTTCAACCACATTTTTAAGCTCACGAATATTACCAGGCCAGTTATACGATAAAAGCGTTTCTGTAGCGCTTCGAGTGAACCCGCTGAATAGCTCCCACTCTAAATCGCGTGCCATGTTCATCGCAAATTGCTCTGCAAGCAGCATAATATCGTCTTGACGTTCACGCAGTGGGGGAAGCGTTATTACATCAAATGCTAATCTATCAAGTAAATCACTTCTAAACTCACCTTGTTCAGCAAGGTGTGGTAAGTCTTCATTGGTGGCGCATACTAGGCGAGTATCTACTTTTACAGTTTGCTTGCCGCCAACACGTTCAAACTCACCATACTCTATAACGCGTAGGAGTTTTTCTTGCACCATGGCGGATGTATTTGCCAATTCATCCAAAAATAGTGTACCGCTGTTAGCACGTTCAAAACGGCCTTCGTGACGTTTACTGGCCCCTGTAAATGCGCCGCTTTCATGACCAAACAATTCACTTTCGAGCAGGTTTTCGTTCAAGGCAGCACAATTTAGTTTTACGTAGTTTTGATCCCAACGTTTAGATAAAAAATGCAGGCGGGCAGCTATAAGCTCTTTACCTGTGCCTCGTTCGCCAATAATAAGCACCGGCTTATCTAGATTAGCTAGTTGCGATACTTGATCCAACACAGATAAAAAGCTGTCTGATTGGCCCAGTAAATTGTCTTGTTGGCGATATTGGCTCATATTCCCTAAGTCTTAGTCATTTTTACTAACTGTTAGTGTATTTCATAATTATGAATAACTAAAGTAATTTGTATATTTAGTTTAACTTAATGAAAATACAGTGTATTTTAGTTTTTAAAAAGTTGGCAAGCATATTGATACTAGTTAAAGCAGACTAACTAAGTTTTAATTACAGAGGTAAATGTTATGGGAATTTTTTCACGTTTTGCAGATATTGTTAATTCTAATATCAATGCCATTTTAGATAAAGCAGAAGACCCAGAAAAAATGGTGCGTCTGATTATCCAAGAAATGGAAGATACACTAGTAGAGGTTCGCTCTACGTCAGCTAAAACTCTGGCAGAGAAAAAAGAAATTGTTCGCCGCCTAGATACACTTAAAGTTCAAGTAAGTGACTGGCAAGAAAAAGCTGAGTTAGCACTTAGTAAAGACCGCGAAGATTTAGCTCGTTCAGCATTGCTCGAAAAGCAAAAGTCGGCAGATGCAGTGACGGCTGTTGAAGGTGAACTTGAGCATGTAGAGTCTCATATTGAGAAGCTTCAGCAAGAAGTGACCACGTTACAAGAAAAGTTAGCTGATGCTAAATCACGTCAAAAGGCAATAATTCTTCGTCAGCGTTCAGCTGAGTCGCGCCTAGAAGTGAAAAAAGCACTTGATAGCTCGAAGGTAGAAGATGCACTTAATCGCTTTGAACGTTACGAAACTAAAATTGATGGACTAGAATCTCAAATAGAGTCTTACGATTTAGGTAAGCAAACGTTAGCAGACGAAATTGCTGATTTACAAAAAAATGAAAAAATTGATGATGAGCTAGCTGAGCTTAAAAAGAAGCTTGCTGATAAGTAATTTACGCAGGGGCATGTAATGTGCCCCACTGCTTAACATATTTGAACGGATTGTCAGGAGAGGGTTATGTTTGATCCAGAGATACTAGTTGCACCATTTATCTTGTTTATGATTTTTGTTGCGCCACTGTGGTTAATTTTACACTACCGTAGCAAAAAACAAGTAAGCCAAGGGTTAAGTGAACACGAACATCGCCAGTTATTAGAATTAGCACACAAAGCTGAGCGTATGGCTGATAGAGTCGAAACACTTGAAGCATTGCTAGACCAAGAGTCACCACAATGGAGACGCAAAGTATGAATGCCAAACGCGAATTATTAAGAGACCCACAACGCGGTAAAATAGCCGGAGTATGTGCGGGATTAAGTGACTACTTTAATATGGAGTTATGGTTAGTTCGCATTATATTTGTTAGTGCGGTACTGCTAGCAGGTGGCCCATTGTTTGTGGTAGCGTACATTGCAGCGTGGTTTATATTAGACAAAAAAGAGCCAACGACTGCACATGCGAGCAGCTCAACAAAAGCTGGCGATCCGTTAGAGGTAAAATTTAAAGTATGGCAAAAGGGTGAGCCACCGCGCCGCGCTTTACAAGATTTAAAAGAGCGTTTAGCGCGAGTAGATACACGCCTTCAGGATATGGAACGCCATGTTACCTCAAGCGAGTTTACGGTAAGCCGTGAAATCAACAAACTTTAAAGGATTTAATAGCACTTTGTTCGGTGATTAAGCATCAATGAAGTGCTAGCCCATTATGAGTCGTACTTCATTTGCTAAAAAGACCTTTAAAAGTATTAAAGGCAATGCCCAAAAAGCCCTTCACCGTAGTTTAGATCAGCATGTAAAATTGGCTGTAACTGGGCTAAGCGGTAGCGGTAAAACAGCCTTTATTACAGCTCTAGTCAAGCAGTTAACTACACAAGCTAACGATAAAAACCTCCCTTTTTTTGATGTAATGCGAGAGCAGCGCCACATAGCCACTAAAGTTGTACCGCAAGAGGCGTTAAAGGTCCCTACGTTTGACTATCCGCGAGCACTCAATGCTTTACTCCCAAGTGATGGGATGCCTACATGGCCTGCATCAACCGAGCGTATTAACACCTTGCGTTTGGCTATTAAATACCAAAGTGCCTCAGGGTTACGTGGGCATTTTTCGCCACAATCTACGTTGTATTTAGATATTATTGACTACCCTGGTGAATGGCTACTTGATTTACCTATGCTTGAGCAAAGTTATAGCCAGTGGTGCGAGCAGCAGTACCCGCTGTTATTACAGCACCCGCGTGTGAACACCTCTAGTGAATTTTTAAATGCGCTTGATCAGCTTGATTTAAACGCACCTGTAGATGAGAGTGTACTTGCGCAAATTGCTGAACTTTATCAACATATGTTGGTAGGTCTCAAAAAAGACACTAAACTAGCTATGTTACAACCTGGGCGAATGCTTATGCCTGGTGATTTAAAAGGCGCACCGCTATTATTGTTTTTCCCTGTTAATTTTAAGCAGGTTAATAGCGATGATATTATTGCGGGGTCTAATTTAGAGCATCTCATTAAGCGCTTTAATGCCTATGTAAAAGAAGTGGTTAAGCCTTTTTATAACGAGCACTTTAAACATTTTGACCGCCAAATAGTGTTGGTAGATGTACTCAGCGCATTAAACGAAGGCCACGAAACACTCCAAGAGCAAAGTAGCGTAATCAACCAATTACTCGCTCACTTTAATTACGGCGAGTCGGGATTTTTTAAGCGCTTATTTAAACCCAACATAGATAAAATACTCTTTGCTGCCAATAAGTCAGACCACATAAGTGCCAAGCACCACAAAGACTTAGCACTTCTACTTGATTCGCTAGTGCATGAGCAAACTAACTATTTAAAATTTGATGGCGTACAAATAGAAACCATGGCTATGTCGTCAATTACTGCAACGCAGCCGCGCCAAGTTACCGATAAAGGCCAAACGCTAGAGTGTATTTATGGCAAGCCACTTAACGAGCAAGATTGGCTAACCTACTTACCCCCACAACCACCTAACCGCATGCTTAATAAAAATGAGTGGCCAGCGCAGGGATTTGAGTTTTTGTCGTTTGCGCCTATGCCAACCCCCGACAAGCAACTTAAACATATTCGCCTTGATCATGTGATGCAGTATCTATTAGGAGACAAATTATCATGAGCGACACACAGCAAACTTTTCAAGCAGGTAGGCGAATTGATACCCAAGCAGATGAGCAGGTTGAGCCTACGCTTGCTCCTGCAAAAATAATTACCCAGGGTCAAAGTGAATACATTGAAGAGCCTGATGAAGAGTTTATTGAAGATGAAATAGACCTAGAGCCGGTATATAAAAAGTCAAAATGGCAAACGCTTAAAGGGGTGTTTACCATAAGCTTTTTAGTACTGGTGTTACTTGAATTTGCTTATTCATTAGTGTTTGCATTTCAACAGTCGGTTGTTTTAGGCGGTGTGTATTTAACCGCAGTGGTAAGTGGTGTGCTTCTTATTGGGCGCATGTTATGGCGCGAATATAGAATGTTGCGCAGCCTTAAGCGCAATCAGTTACACCGCCACGAAGCCGACAGACTTTTAAATAGCGAGCAAGTAGGCGGCGCATTGCCGTGGCTTGAAAAACTAAACAAGCACCAAAAGCTTAATAATTTTGACAGCTTTAAAAAGCAAGTTGCACAGCATCACAGTGATAAAGAAATAATGACCCTTTACGCAAATAGCTTACTAATAACGCAAGACACACAAGCAAAAAAGCTTATAAACCGTTTTGCAACTGAGTCAGCTTTATTAGTTGCACTGAGCCCCATTGCGCTGGTGGATATGATGGCTGTGCTTTGGCGTGGTACTAAGTTAATTGAGCAAATAGGTAAAATTTATGGCATTGGTTTTGGTTACGCAAGCCGGATTAAGCTTTACCGTATGCTTATAAAACAAGTGATGTTTGTAGGCAGTGCAGAGCTTATCTCTGATTTAGCAGCCACTGCGCTCAGCGCAGAATTGCTTGGTAAGCTATCTGGACGAGCCGCACAAGGTGTGAGTGCAGGGATTTTTACAGCGCGAATTGGCTATAAAGCAATGGAGTTAAGTCGCCCATTACCTAAACTAGAACACAAGCGCAGCCTATTGAAAGGGACCGTTCAGAGCATTGCAGGTAAAATTTTAAAACGAGGAAAAACAGAGCCCACACAATAACATGGAAATATTTGTGTACAGGTAAACGGGTAAACTTTGCACAAATAGCCATCTGAGCATCCGGCATGCTTGTGATTTAAACTGTGGTACGTTTTTATCTATGTTACTAACAACACATAATAAAAATGAGCACAAAGATAATGACCAAGCATCATCTTCATACACAATGTATCCATGGCCCGCAAAAAGCAAACGACCCACATGGCGCACTTACGTCGCCTTTGTATCAAACCTCCACCTTTCATTTTGAAAATGCAGCACAAGGTGCTGCACGTTTTGCAGGTGAAGAACCCGGTTATATTTACACCCGTTTAGGTAACCCAACGACCACCGAACTTGAACAAAAGATAGCACAGCTAGAGGGCTGCGAAGCCGCTGCGGCAACGGCCACAGGCATGGGCGCTGTATCGGCATCGGTATTGAGCTTTTTATCACAGGGCGACCATCTTGTAGCATCAAGTGCATTATATGGTTGTACGTTCGCGTTTTTTGCACACATGTTACCGCGCTGGGGAATTGAAGTTACGTTTGTTGATATGACCAACGAGGACGAGCTTCGGGCTGCCATTAAACCTAATTCCAAAATGATATTTGTAGAAACACCGATAAACCCAACAATGGCTGTGATTGATTTAGCACTTATTGGCGCTATTGCTAAACAGCACAGCTTAATTAGCGTGGTAGACAACACTTTTTTAACGCCATTGCTGCAATCACCAAAACAATATGGCATTGATATCATTATGCACAGTGCAACCAAATACATAAATGGCCATGGCGATGTGGTGGCAGGACTTGTGTGTGGATCGCTTGAGCATATTACCTTGATAAAAATGACCGTACTAAAAGACATTGGTGCAACCATAAGCCCACACGACGCATGGCTTATAAATCGCGGATTAAAAACCTTAGCCATACGCATGGAGCGTCACTGTCAGAGTGCACAAACAGTGGCTGAATACCTAGAGGCGCATCATAAAGTTAATATTGTTTATTACCCCGGCCTTAAATCACACCCAGGAAATAAATTTATTGGTAATCAAATGAAAGCTGCAGGTGGCGTGATTGCGTTTGAAATAAAAGGCACTTTACAACAAGGTGCGCAATTTATTGATAGCATGAAGCTTTGTACACTTGCTGTAAGCCTAGGCGATGCCGAAACACTGATTCAGCATCCTGCGTCTATGACCCATTCTCCTTACTCACCAGAAGAGAGAGCCGCCGCTGGTATCAGTGACGGGTTGATCAGGCTCTCTGTTGGGCTTGAAGATGTTAACGACATTATTAGTGATTTAGACCAGGCGTTTACTCAAGTCCTTTAGCTGTATTTATTTGTTTACACATGAAGCTTCGTGTAGGGCCTTTATATTCGTGGCTGTAATTTTAATGTGTCACACGTGTAATTTTAACTTTACGAATGAGGTGATCGCGCCAAGTACAGATGTTAGCTTGTCTATTAAACTTTTCTTCACTTTTACATAGTATGGGGTCACCCGATATTCGATAGGTTTGAGTATCACACTGACACCGATTTAGGGCTCACAACCCAGAAGGTACTTATGGCTAAAGCAAGTAAATACACATCCAAAACACCAGACGAAAATGGTGTTATACATTGGAGTGATGAAGAAAATAAAATTTGGTCTGAGCTTGTAGCACGCCAACTTGCGTGCATAGAGGGCAAGGCCTGCGATGAGTATATGGAAGGACTTAAAAAAATAAATCTTCCACACGACCGTATACCGCAACTAAGCGAGCTTAACGAGGTACTTCTTGCCACCACCGGTTGGCAAGTAGCGCCTGTGCCTGCACTTATCGATTTTGATGAGTTTTTTAGGTTGTTAGCAAATAAGCAGTTTCCGGTTGCCACGTTTATTCGAAGCCGTGAAGAGTTTGACTATCTTCAAGAGCCAGATATTTTTCATGAAATATTTGGCCACTGCGCTATGCTAACAAACCCTGATTTTGCCGAGTTCACACACAAATACGGGCAATTAGGGTACGCAGCGCAAAAAAAAGATCGTGTTTACCTAGCACGCATGTACTGGTTTACCGTTGAGTTTGGTTTAATGCAAACCGAAAACGGCCTGCGTATTTACGGTGGCGGAATTTTATCAAGCCCGGGTGAAACGCAGTATGTGTATTCAGATACACCAGAAATAACGCCTATGAGCGTAATTGATGTACTGCGTACGCCTTATCGCATTGATATTATGCAACCGCAGTACTACACCATTAATTCGATTCATGATCTGTTTGATATATCGCAAATGGATATTATGACTTTGGTTGAGCAAGCTAAAGAGCTTGGCTTGCATGACCCAAAATTTCCACCAAAAGAAAAATTAGCCAGTTAACTTTAATTTAAAAGAAACGCTAAAGTAAGGATTTAAAATGTCTTCATTAAGTGAACAAAAATGCGAAGCTTGCCACGTAGATGCACCAAAAGTGTCTGACGCAGAGCTTGCACAGCTTATTACAAAAATACCAGACTGGGTACCAGAAGTACGCGACGGCATTATGCAGCTAGAGCGTGTTTATAAATTTAAAAACTTTAAACAAGCTATCGCGTTTACTAACAAAGTAGGCGACATGGCAGAAGACGAAGGCCACCATCCTGGTTTATTAACCGAGTGGGGCAAAGTAACTGTAACGTGGTGGAGCCATTCAATTAAAGGCTTGCACAAAAACGACTTTATTTGCGCAGCTAAAACAGACGACGTATTTAACGCGCTGTAATTAAAAAGTTAATTGAGCAAACCTAAAAGCACTTATTTTTATAAGTGCTTTTTTATTGGTGTTGGTAAACTATCACCCTTTATTAAAATTGTTACGACAAAAGCATATGGATAACAAAACGAATATTTACCATGTAATTATCTTCTTAGGTTGATTATTTTGTGTCCGAGAATAATATAGGCTGTAAATGAAAGGATAAGTTACATGCCAAAAAAACTGCAGCTGATTAACCCTGATGGACAGGCTAACTTTGGTTTATTCCCACAGGGGATTGAGCATATTAATTACTTAGATTTTGATTTAAGAAACGCAATGGATAAGCCATGCGGTAAACTTGCAAAAAGATTTAAGTTTAACCAGTTTCAGTTTATAAGTATTACTTGCGATGAATTAGTTATTGGGCTTGCAATCGTTGATTTAAAAATTGCCAGCAACTGTTTTGTTTATGTTTACAATTTAAAAACAGAGCAGTTAGACGAGCACAGCTTTGTAAATTTATTTTCTAAAAACACATTAATTGAGCCGCTGCCAAATTCTGGCAATAGTTATTTTAAAAAGGGTGATAACAGCGTTTACGTTAATACCACAGATAGACCCGGTGAACGAAAGGTAACAGTTAAAATAAGTACCACGCTGATCCTTGATGCAATAATTAACGAGTCAGATAATTACCTTCCTTTAAGTGTATGTGCTCGAGCTGGTTATACTGGTTTCCATTTCACCCAAAAATCGGCCGCGCTAAATTGCTCTGGCACGCTTCTATTAAAAAATACCCGCTACGATTTTAGCCATATGAACGCATTGGCCTGTGTAGATTGGAGTGCAGGCTATATGCGTCGTGAAACATTTTGGAATTGGGCAAGCTTTGCCTGCAAATTACCTGATGGGCGCTACTTGGGAGTAAACCTTTCAGCAGGTGTAATTGAAACAGGATTTACTGAAAATGCTATTTGGCTTGACGGAAAGCTATACAAAATTGATATGGTTGATTTTAAGTTTAATCGTTATGGTAACGAAATTGATTGTGACAAGTGGGAACTCCACTCAAACGACGGCCTGATTAATCTTACTTTTGAACCTGTAAGCCAACGTTTTGATAAAACTAATTTACTCATTGTGGCCACGAATTTCACACAAAAAATCGGTCGTTATTTCGGTCAAATAACGCTTCCTAATGAAGTGATAACACTCAACGGGCAGTGGGGCTTAGCAGAAGATCACTATTCAAAATGGTAGATGTAGCTTTTGGGAATTAACGTATATAAACGAACGCTTTAAAAGAATGTAAGGCTCTAAATCTAAAAAGGTTCAGAGCCTTATTTTTCATCAATAATTTATACTAATGCCATTGTTTTCTATTTAATCATCAATCGAGCGAAGTAGGGCGTTAATGCCTACTTTTTCGCGTGTTTGCTGATCTACTTTTTTGACAATGATTGCAGCGTAAAGGCTGTGTGTGCCATCTTTTGATGGTAGTGCACCTGGTACAACTACTGCGCCTGCAGGTACGCGGCCGTAGTGAATTTCGCCGGTTTCACGGTCGTAAATACGAGTGCTTTGGCTGATATAAACGCCCATTGAAATAACAGCGCCTTCTTCTACTACTACACCTTCAACAATTTCAGAACGTGCGCCAATAAAACAATTGTCTTCAATGATGGTTGGGTTAGCTTGTAGTGGCTCTAAAACGCCGCCTATGCCAACGCCGCCAGATAAGTGTACGTTCTTACCAATTTGTGCACATGAGCCAACAGTGGCCCATGTATCAACCATGGTGCCCTCGTCAACGTATGCGCCAATGTTTACGTACGAAGGCATAAGTACGACGTTTTTACCTACAAAGCTGCCTTTACGTGCTACTGCGTTAGGCACTACGCGCATGCCGCCTTGTTGAAATTGCTCTGGCGTGTAGTCGCTAAATTTAAGCGGTACTTTGTCGTAAAACTGATTAACGCCGTCGTTCATTGGTTGGTTGTCGCGAATACGAAAAGATAGTAAAACTGCTTTTTTAAGCCATTGGTGTACAACCCATTCGCCTGATATTTTTTCAGCAACACGCGCGGCACCGCTATCAAGTAGTTCTAGCACGTCAATAATGGCTTGTTTTACATCGCTAGATACAGTGCTTGGGCTAATGCTGTCGCGGTTATCCCATGCGTTTTCGATCATTGTTTTTAAATCTGACATGTGTGTCCTCTTATTCTGTTTCGGCGTTGAATTTTTTACGTAATGCCTGATGAATTTTTGCTTGTTCTTCATCAGTCAGGGCTTGGTATTCGTTATTTGATACGACAAAGAAATCCTCTGCACGTTCACCTACCGTTGTTATGCGGGCTGCATGAATATGGAGTAAATGTGCTTGGAAAACTTCGGCTATTTTGGTTAGTAGACCGGGTATATCAACCGCTTGTATTTCAATTAAGCTGCGATCTTTTCTAGCATGTGGGCGCAGCACAATTTTGGGTTTGATATTAAAGTCTTTAAAACGTTGTGAGCGACTCTTTTTAAAGCGAATTTTTTTACGCGGGTCATTAAGTGCTTGCTCAAGGCCGCGTTTAATCGATTGCGCGCGGCTACTTGCGATAGGGTCGCCGCTGACTTCAAGAATAACAAAGCTAAACAGTACATAACCGTCTTTGGTGGTCAGTACTTGTGCGTGTTGGATCTGTGCCTTTTTAGTACCAATTATGTTTACTAAACGGGCGAATAGGGCACCCGAGTAAGGACTGTAAACAAACACTTGCGTGCCGCCGTGCATAGGCGCATTCGACACAATTACACTCGGTTGGCTTAAATCGGTGCTATTTACTAAATGCTCGGTTTGCCACGATATTTGCTGCTCGCTAAATGCAGTAAAGTAGTTTGCTTTAAAGCGGCTCCAAATTAAGTCAATTTTTTCTTCAAGGTACCCTAAATTAAGCAGGCGTTGTTTTGCTTGGTGCTTTTTATCACGAATTTGGTCGCGTTGGTCCATTGGGTTTTCAAGGCCCAAACGCAATGCACGTTGTGTGTGCAAATAAAGTTCGCGCAATAAGGTGTTTTTCCAATCGTTCCATAGGTTGTCGTTAGTGGCACGAATATCTGCCACAGTTAAACAATAAAGGTAATCGAGTTGGCGCTCTGTTTTTACACGTGTTGCAAAGTCTTTGATTACTGTAGGGTCGTTTATGTCTTTTCTTTGTGCAGTTACTGACATAAGTAAGTGATTACCAACAAGCCATGCGATAAGCTTGCCATCGGATGATGAGAACCCATGTAACTTAGCAAATGCAATAGCATCGACCGACCCTAGCTCTGAGTGATCGCCACCACGGCCTTTCGCAATATCATGAAAAATACCGGCTAAATATAAAAGCTCGGGTTTATCCATTCGGGTGACTATTTCACTACAAATTGGAAACTCACTCACGCCCGTTTTATCAAAGTATTGGTAAATATTATTGATTAATTTGTGGGTGTGTTCGTCTACCGTGTAGGCATGAAATAAATCAAACTGCATTTGCCCAAAAATATTACGCCATTGCGGTAAGTATGCTGCAAGCATGCCGTGCTTATGCATTAATGTGAATGCGCGGCCCATACCGTTAGGGTGTTTTACCAAACGTAAGAAGGCTTCACGGCAGGCCGCGTAATCTTGCAGGTCACCCAACAAACGACGGCGTACTTGGCGAATAGTGCGTATGGTGCTTGGATAAATATGGGTAATTTCTGGATTTTCAGCAATGTGCTCAAACAGAACAAAAAGTTGATCGCGCCTAAAAAATACAGATGGGTCTTTAACACGAATTTGATGGCCAACACGCTCAAAATTTCTGTCGAGTACTTCAACAACGGCTTCGCTGCTTAGTGGCGAAATACTTTGCTCAAAATACGAAAGCAGCATTTGGTTAAGTTCGCGTACACGGCTCATTATGCGAAATAAGCGCTTCATCATACGTTCAACCGACGCTTTACCATCGCTACCAAAGCCAAGTATTTCTGCAGCAAGGGGTTGGTGATCAAATAGTAAGCGGTTTTCTGATCGTCCTGCGGCTAAGTGCAGGGCAAAGCGAATGTTCCATAGGTTTTCTAAACACTCTGAAAGCTCTTGAAACTCTTCATGGGTTAAGTAGCCATGGTTTATGAGCTCTTGGAGGGTTTCGGCTCTAAAATGCTTTTTGGCTACCCAAATAATAGTTTGTAAATCGCGGAGACCACCTGGGTTTTCTTTTATGTTTGGCTCTAAGTTGTAAGCTGTTCCGTGACATTTACGGTGACGCAGATTTTGCTCTTGTACTTTGGCCTCAAAAAAGTCGTTAGAGCCCCATACTGGCGTCTCGAGTATAAAGTTTTTAAGCTTTTCAAACTCAATATGATTACCAAAAATTAGTCGGCTTTCGAGCAAGCTGGTGGCAAAAGTGACGTCTTCGCGTTTTTGCTCTATTGCTTGATCAATTGTACGAACGCTGTGGCCAATCTCTAAGTTAAGATCCCACAGCATAGTGACAAATTGACCTATTTTTTCACATACCGCTTCATTTGGTTGCTCTGTTACAAGCAGTAAGAAGTCGATATCTGAATAAGGGTGAAGCTCACCCCGTCCGTAACCGCCTACGGCAATCAGCGCTAAATCAGGCTCATGAGATAGATCATAAACATGAAATAATTTGATCAACAGGCGGTCGATAAACTCAGCCCGGGCATTAATTAAATTACCAACTGGTTGTTTTGAAAATTCGTTATGCAACCATTTGTAAAAATAGCTGGAACAATCGCGATAGTCACTTAGTTGCTCAGCATCGCTAAGCAACTTTTTTACTTTGTTGGGTAATGCCACGTGGGCTGGCTCCTCATTGAACCTTCCACATTGATAAACGTACTATCAACTGCGTAGGTTTATTAGTGTTCGATAATCCTGTCGATAGTATCATCTGATCGTAGCGTTAAAATTTCAACACCATTTTCAGTCACTAATAACGTGTGTTCCCACTGTGCAGACAAACTGCGGTCGCGTGTTACAACCGTCCACTCATCTTTAAGCAGTTTACATTGGCGCTTGCCCGCATTAACCATTGGCTCAATAGTTAAACACATACCCGCTTTTAATGTTTCACCGGTACCGGCTTTACCGTAATGCATAACCTGTGGTTCTTCGTGAAATTCGCTACCAATACCATGGCCGCAATATTCACGTACTATTGAGTAGTTGAAGCTCTCTGCGTATTTTTGAATTGCTTCGCCAATATCACCTAAACGTACACCCGGCTTTACCATTTTAATGGCAAGATATAAGCTTTCTTGTGTTACTTCAGCCAAACGCTTACCTTGAATGTTTGGTTTACCTACGTGAAACATTTTAGATGTATCGCCGTGGTAGCCATCTTTGATAACAGTGATGTCGATATTTACGCTGTCACCTTCTTTTAACGGTTTGTCGTTAGGAATACCATGACAAATTACATGGTTAACAGAGGTGCAAATTGATTTTGGAAAACCATGATAGTTTAAAGGAGCAGGGACTGCTTTTTGCTCGTTAACAATATAATCATGACAAATAGTATTTAGCTCATCAGTGGTGATCCCCGGCACGACATGTGGGCCGATCATTTCAAGTACGTCTGCTGCTAAACGCCCAGCTACACGCATTTTCTCTATTTCTTCAGGGGTCTTGATAATAGCGCTCATTGAGGCTCCAAAGTTGCGTTTCTAACATTTTATCGCTGCATAATTTTTGCACGCGATGTTGAGTATTTAATTTTAATATGGTATAAAGCGCGCCGTCTTTTTACAAATAAATTCTTAAATGATTTTTTGTATTTAAGGCAAACACAATTTGATTTTAACACACACACGTATCGTCACATACACTTGGGTGCATTAGAAGTTTAAATACTTCGGTGTTGGTGCTATGGGATATGTGGAGGCCTAACCCTAAACAACTATAGAGGATCTATAAAATGGCAAACGTTTCAATGCGCGACATGCTTCAAGCTGGTGTTCACTTTGGTCACCAAGCACGTTACTGGAACCCTAAGATGAAGCCTTTCATCTTCGGCACTCGTAACCGTGTACATATCATCAACCTTGAGCAAACTGTACCAATGTTCAACAACGCACTTAAGTTTTTAAGTGGCGCTGCTGCAAACAAAGGTAAAGTTCTTTTCGTTGGTACTAAGCGCGCAGCAAGCGACGCAGTTAAAGAAGCTGCTATCGCAAGCGATCAGTTTTACGTTAACCACCGCTGGTTAGGTGGCATGTTGACTAACTGGAAAACAGTACGTCAATCAATCAAGCGTCTTAAAGACCTTGAAATCCAAAGCCAAGACGGTACTTTCGAGAAATTAACTAAGAAAGAAACGTTAATGCTTAACCGCGAAATGGAAAAGCTTGAAAAGAGCCTTGGTGGTATCAAAAACATGGGCGGTCTTCCAGACGCGATCTTTGTTATCGATGCTGACCACGAGCACATTGCTATCCGTGAAGCTAACAACCTAGGTATTCCTGTTGTTGCAATCGTAGATACTAACTCTAATCCAGACGGCGTTGATTTCATCGTTCCTGGTAACGATGATGCTATCCGTGCTGTAACCCTTTACACTAGCGCTGTTGCAGCTGCTATCACTGAAGGTCGCGAGAATAACATCGTTGCTCAAGCTGAGAATGACGATTTCGTTGAAGCTGAGTAATTAGCTGTCATCAAGTCTTCATCTTAATAGGATGAAGACTTGCTATTCTTGTAGAGCGGGTAACCCGCTTATCTAAACCAGATTTCAGATTTGAGGATTTACTAATGGCTGTAACTACTGCCCTAGTTAAAGAATTACGCGAGCGTACAGGCGCTGGCATGATGGATTGTAAAAAAGCGTTAACTGAGACTGATGGTGACATCGAGTTAGCGATTGAAAACATGCGTAAGAGCGGTGCTGCAAAGGCTGCTAAAAAAGCAGGTAACATTGCTGCTGAAGGTACTATCATCATCAAGCAAAATGCAGGTGTTGCGGTACTTGTTGAAGTTAACTGTCAAACAGACTTCGTTGCAAAAGATGTAAGCTTCTTAGCATTTGCTAACAAAGTTGCTGACGCTGCAATCGCTGAAACAATTTCTATCGAAGACTTACAAGCTAAGTTTGAAGAAGACCGTGTTGAGCTAGTAACTAAAATTGGTGAAAACATCAACGTACGTCGTCTACAGTACATCGCTGGTGAAAACCTAGTTGAGTACCGTCACGGTGAGCGTATTGGTGTTGTTGTTGCTGGTGTTGCTGATGAAGAAACACTTAAGCACGTTGCAATGCACGTTGCTGCTTCAAGCCCTGAGTACTTAACACCTGCTGATGTTCCTGCAGATGTTGTAGAAAAAGAGAAGCAAGTTCAAATCGATATCGCGATGAACGAAGGCAAGCCTGCTGAAATCGCTGAAAAAATGGTTGTTGGTCGCATGAAGAAGTTTACTGGTGAGGTTTCTCTTACTGGTCAAGCATTCATCATGGAACCTAAAAAATCTGTTGGCGATGTTCTTAAAGAGAAAAACGCAACAGTTACTGGCTTCGTACGTGTAGAAGTTGGTGAAGGTATCGAGAAAAAAGAAGAAGATTTTGCTGCTGAAGTTGCTGCTCAAATTGCTGCTGCTAAAGGTGAGTAAGATTGACTAACTGTGAAGGACAAGGAAATTAGATGCAATTAAAGTACTATTTGCTTTTGCTTCACGCTTAGAAATTCTTTAAAATAACCGCGCTTTTATGTTTAACATAAGCGCGGTTATTTTTTATCCATAATTCAATAAAAGTTGGCCCCAAAACTATGACTATCAATCGCAAACCTATTTTTAGACGTGTTCTTCTCAAATTAAGTGGTGAAGCTTTAATGGGAGACGAAGGCTTCGGCATCGACCCTAAAGTTTTAGACCGTATGGCACAAGAAATTAAAGAGTTAGTAGAGCTCGACGTAGAAGTGGGTTTAGTTATTGGCGGCGGTAATTTTTTACGCGGTGGGTCATTAGCTGAAGCGGGTATGAACCGTGTAGTAGGCGATCACATGGGTATGCTTGCAACGGTAATGAATGGCCTTGCAATGCGTGATGCGCTGCATCGTGCTTTTGTAAACTGTCGATTAATGTCTGCTATTCCACTTAATGGTGTATGTGATGCATACAACTGGGCTGAAGCAATAAGCTTATTAAAAACTGGCCGCGTTGTTATTTTTGCAGCGGGTACGGGTAACCCGTTTTTCACTACAGATTCTGCTGCGTGTCTACGTGGTATTGAGATTGAAGCTGATACAGTCATTAAAGCAACAAAGGTTGATGGCGTATTCAGTGACGATCCTGTGAAAAACCCAGAAGCGACACTTTACCGTCACTTAAGCTACAATGAAATTATTGATAAAGAATTAAAAGTTATGGATTTAGCGGCATTTACTTTAGCCCGCGATCACAATATGCCATTAAGCGTATTTAACATGAATAAATCAGGCGCGTTAAAACGCGTAATTATGGGTGAAGATGAAGGAACACTTATCTCTTCACAAGCCTCAGATGAAGTAATCAAATAATTAGGATTGAACCGTGATTAACGATATTCAAAAAGATGCGCAAGCGCGCATGCAAAAGAGTGTAACAGCACTAGGTAGCCAACTTTCTAAAATTCGTACTGGCCGTGCTCACCCTGCAATTTTAGATGGCATTATGGTGTCTTACTACGGTGCTCCTACACCGTTAAATCAAGTTGCAAATGTAACAATTGAAGATTCACGTACGCTTGCCATTGGTGTTTTTGACAAGTCATTAGCGCAAGCCGTTGAAAAAGCGATTATGGCGTCTGACTTAGGTTTAAACCCTATGTCGGCTGGTACAGTTATTCGTGTGCCACTTCCTCCACTTACAGAAGAGCGCCGTAAAGATTTAATTAAAATTGTACGTGGCGAAGTTGAAGGCGGCCGTGTTGCTGTTCGTAATATTCGCCGTGATGCTAATGGTGATATTAAAGCACTATTAAAAGATAAAGATATCTCTGAGGACGAAGCGCGCCAAGGCGAAGATGCAATCCAAAAGTTAACAGATAAATTTATCAAAGAAATGGACACTCAATTAACAGCGAAAGAAGCTGAGTTGATGGAAATCTAAACAGCTAAATAAGCTGAGCTAGTGTATACAAATATATTAGTTTTGAAACGCCGTCTGGGTTATACTAGGCGGCGTTTTTTTATGGAATACTCGATATTTATGGCTTTAAACGCTGATACAATTTCACAACAATGTTTACCTAAGCATGTTGCTATCATCATGGACGGGAACGGACGTTGGGCGCAAGCTAGAAATAGGCCTCGTGTGTATGGGCACAAAAAAGGCGTGGACGCTGTTCGTCAATCTGTTCAGTTTTGTACTAAATTAGGCGTACAATCGTTAACCTTATTTGCATTTAGCAGTGAAAACTGGCGCCGCCCTGAAGACGAAGTAAATACGTTAATGGAGCTTTTTTTGTTTGTATTAACAAAAGAGGTTAAAAAGCTTCACAAAAACAATGTAAAACTAACCATCATTGGAGACCTATCTCGGTTTTCTGAAGGGTTGCAAAACAAAGTACATAGTGCGCAGCAACTGACAGAAAATAACACAGGGTTGTGTTTAAATGTGGCTGCTAATTATGGTGGCCGTTGGGATATGGCAAACGCGGCTAAACAACTCGCAATGCAAGTTGCAAGCGGTGACATAGACGCACAAGATATTACTGAAGAGCGTATTGCGCAGCATATGAGCATGGCCGATCAACCTGAACCCGATTTACTTATTCGAACGGGGGGCGATGTTCGCATTAGTAACTTTTTACTATGGCAAGCAGCTTACGCAGAACTTTACTTTACCGAAACACTTTGGCCTGATTTTAATGAAGCAGCATTTGCTGAGGCCATTGCGTGTTACGTTGCTAGAGAGCGACGATTTGGTTGTACGGGCGAACAAATAAAACAATTACTCGCTCAAACCTAAATAGATTAAGGGTCACAATTTTGTTAAAACAACGCATTTTAACCTCGCTAGTGTTAGCACCCGCAGCGCTTGCCTTGGTTTTTTATACACCATTGACGTTATTTAGTTACTTTGCCGCCGCCATCGTTTTAATGGGCGCTTGGGAGTGGTCTGCTTTTATGGGGCTATGTGACAAAATAAAACGAGGCGCCTTTGTTGTGCTTGTTGCAGCTTTACTCGCTGTGCTTAATTTACACTGGCCGATAGAGTCGCTTTGGCAAAATGGTCAGCTAGTGGGCGATGCTAATTATTTATTTACTTTGGCGTTTGCATGGTGGATTGTTGCTAGTTACTTAGTATGGCGTTATCCAGCCATGGCAAAAGCATGGAATGAAGGGCTAGTAATGCGTGGCATTGCAGGGCTTCTGACTTTAGTGCCGTTATGGCTTGCGCTCAATACGCTTCGTAGTGCGCAATACCTTGAATCTACTCACTTTGGCTCTATGCTGATTTTGGTTGTGTTAGGTATTGTGTGGAGCGCTGATATTGGTGCGTATTTTACAGGTAAAAGTTTTGGTAAACACAAGCTTATGCCTAAAGTAAGTCCAAATAAAACAATTGAAGGCCTTGCCGGTGGTATTGTTGCATCAGTATTATTTGTTATGGCGTTTTGTCATTTTACCGACGTGGATTTAGCCGTATGGCCGATTTACGCCATTATGACGGCATTTATAGCGCTATTTTCAGCAATTGGCGATTTACTTGAAAGTATGTTTAAACGTGAAGCAGGCCTTAAAGACAGTGGCAAATGCTTACCTGGGCATGGCGGTATTTTAGACAGAATTGATAGCTTAACAGCAGCCGCGCCTATGTTTGTAATGTGTTATGCGTGGACTTTAAGTTTATGAGTCATAAGCAGCAGCTAGTTATTTTAGGTGCTACGGGGTCAATTGGTTTAAGTACACTTGATGTTGTAGCAAAAAACAGTGATTTGTTTGATGTGTTTGCTTTAACAGCGGGTCAAAATGCAAAAAAAATGGCTGAGCTTTGTATTAAGCATTCACCCCTTTATGCTGTTATGGCAACACAAAGTGCAGCAGAAGAACTGTCATTGCATTTAAAGGGTACAGCGTGCCAAACTCTGATTATGCATTCACAACAGGCAATGAGTGATCTATGTGCGCACCCTGATGTAGATATAGTTATGTCTGCCATTGTTGGAGCCGCAGGCTTGTTACCTACACTCAGTGCGGTTGAAGCAGGTAAAAAAGTGTTGCTTGCGAATAAAGAATCGCTGGTTATGTCGGGCCAATTGTTCATTGATAAAGTTAAAAAGCACAAAGCAACGTTACTGCCAATCGACAGCGAACATAACGCTATTTTTCAGTGTCTACCTCACTCACTACAAAATGCTCAAAGCGATAAAAACCTGCAAGATAATGGTGTCAGTAAAATCTTACTTACCGGTTCAGGCGGTCCATTTTTAACGCGTGATATACGTACCTTAAAAGATGTCACCGTTAGTGAAGCGGTAGCTCATCCTAATTGGTCTATGGGTCAAAAAATCTCAGTAGACTCCGCAACTATGATGAACAAAGGCCTTGAGTTTATTGAAGCCAAGTGGCTATTTAACTGTAATAGCGATGATATTGACGTTGTTATTCATCCTCAAAGCATTATTCACTCAATGGTTCAGTATCATGATGGCTCAATTTTAGCGCAAATGGGTAATCCTGATATGCGTACGCCTATTGCTCATGCATTAGCGTTCCCAAAACGAATTGACGCAGGTGTTAAACCGCTTAATTTTTCTGATATTTGTGATTTTTCGTTTACCAAACCTGATTTTACCCGTTACCCTAATTTGCAACTTGCTATTGATGCATGTTCGGCGGGGCAGGGGGCAACAACGACCGTTAATGCTGCAAATGAGATAGCTGTTGCTGCATTTTTAAAAGGTAAAATTGGTTTTACAGATATTTATAAAATTAATGCACAAACCTTAGAGTCGGCTCAATTCACCAACGTACAGAGTTTAGATGAAATATTACAATGCGATGAGCTTGCACGTGTCAGCGCAACTCAGTTTATAAATAAAGTGGCTCATTAGTATGTTTGATTTTATTTGGAATCTTGGCTCATTTATTTTGGCATTAGGTATTTTAGTTACTGTGCATGAGTATGGCCATTTTTGGGTAGCACGAAAGGCGGGTGTTAAGGTGCTACGCTTTTCTATTGGTTTTGGTAAGCCCTTAATTAAATGGCACGATAAATACAATACAGAATATGTCATAGCAGCTATTCCACTAGGTGGATATGTCAAAATGCTTGATGAGCGTGTGGACGATGTTCCACCAAATCAGCGACATTTATCGTTTAACTCAAAGTCAGTACAAGCACGTATTGCCATTGTTGCAGCTGGGCCTATGGCAAATTTTTTGTTTGCTATTTTTGCGTTAGCGGTGATGTACATGGTGGGTGTGCAATCAGTAAAACCAGTCGTAGGCAGCATTACTGAAGGAAGCCGAGCAGAGCAAGCCGGGCTTATGCCAAGCCAACACATTATTAAAATTGGTGATGATAATATATCCACGTGGCAAGACGCGACGTTTGCTTTTATGTCGCGATTAGGTGAAGAGCGTGTAGAGATTACAGTTCGCGATGAAAACTTACAAACACGAGTCAAAACGCTCAATATTGATGGTTGGAAGCTCGACCAACAAGATGTTCCTCCACTTACCTCTTTGGGTATTGTACCCTTTAGGCCACAAGCAACATTAACGGTTGCAGCGGTGACTAAAAATTCAGCAGCGGAACAAGCGAATTTGCAAGTTAACGATACTATTTTGGCTGTAAACGGTGAAACTATAAGCAATTGGCCGCAATTAGTTAATGTAATTACGCAATCGGCTAACAAATCTTTACAATTTAGTGTAAAAAGACAAGATAGTATAAAAAGCATAACAGTGACCCCACAAGGGCGTGTTGGCAGCAATGGTATAGAACAAGGTTTTTTAGGTGTAGCACCTGTTGTTCAGCAATGGCCAGAGGGGTACGTACAATCCCGAAGTTTTGGACCACTTGATAGTATTGTTCGTGGTACAAAAGAAACTTGGCGGTTGATTACGCTGAGCTTTGACATGATTGGTAATTTAATTACAGGTCAGGTTTCGGTTAAAAACTTAAGTGGTCCTGTTGGTATTGCAGTGGGAGCGGGGACTAGCGTAAGCTATGGTTTAGTTGCTTTTTTAAGCTTTTTAGCCCTGATAAGCGTTAACTTGGGCGTATTTAATTTATTACCTCTGCCAGTGCTTGATGGTGGACACTTAATGTATTACATAATTGAACTTTTTCGTAAAAAGCCGGTCTCTGAAAAGACGCAAGAATTTGGTTTTAAAGTGGGAGCGTTGCTACTCATTTTTCTAACATGTTTCGCTTTGTTCAATGATGTATCGCGTTTGTAATTACAGCGCAACATTTACTAATTAGAACACGATTGTAACGCACCCATATTTTAGGTGTTAAGCGGTAATACAGTTGTAAAGGATAAAGATAATAAAATGGCTATAAAAAAACATTTGGCAGTTTCAAGTTTATTGGGTGCAAGCTTTGCTGCCCTAGGCCAAACTTCCTTTATTGTTGAAGACTTGAAAGTTGAAGGCTTACAACGCGTAGCACTTGGTGCTGCATTGACTCATATTCCTATTAACGTAGGCGATAATGTAGATGACTACACAATTTCAAAAACAATAAAGTCACTTTATCGTTCTGGTCACTTCGACAACATCAAAGCATTACGTGATGGCAACAACGTTATTTTTAAAGTAACAGAGCGCCCAACAATTAGCTTTATTGAGTTTGAAGGCAATAAAGATATCAAAGATGAGCAACTTAACGAGTCGCTTGATCAACAAGATATTCGCCAAGGCGAACCATTAGATAAAACCGTAATTGATAATATTGAAAAAGGCTTAGTAGAGTTTTTCCATAGTATTGGTAAATACAATGCAACGGTTGATATCAGCGTTACCAAATTGCCACGTAACCGCGTAAAACTTAAATTGGAGTTTGATGAAGGTGATGCCGCGTCTATCCGCCAAATTAACTTAGTGGGTAACGAGCTTTTTTCTAACGAAGAATTATTAAAACTTGCTGAGTCTCAGCAAGATTTACCTTGGTGGCAATTTATGGGTAGCGATCGCTACCAAAAACAAACCATTGAAGGTGATTTAGAAAAAATCCGCAGCTTTTATTTAGACCGTGGTTACTTACGTTTTAATATTGATTCGACGCAGGTATCGGTAAGCCCAGAGCGTGAATCTGTATATGTTACGGCCAACCTTACCGAAGGCGTTAAATACAAGGTTAAAGGCTTTGATTTTATTGGTGACTTACTCGGTCGTGAAGATTTAATTAAAAGCGTTATCCCACTCAGAGCTGGTGAGCTTTACAATGGTTCTGTTGTAACATCTTCAGAAGAGTTCATTAAAAGTTATTTAGCACGTTTTGGTTATGCAAATGCTGAAGTGCGAACAATTCCTGAAATTGATGACGAAAAGCAAGAAGTTCAGTTAACTTTATCTGTTAACCCAGGTAAGCGTGTTTATGTTCGTCGTATAATTGTTGGTGGTAACCAAAACACCGCTGACGAAGTATTGCGCCGTGAAATGACGCAGCTAGAAGGTGCATGGTTATCAAACCAAAACCTCGAGCGTTCAAAGCTACAAATTCAACGTTTACCGTACATGGAAACTGTTGATTTTAATGTAGTCCCCGTGCCAGGTGTAGACGATCAAGTTGACGTAGATTTCACAGTAAAAGAACAATCAGCCGGTAGCTTTAATGCGGGCCTTGCTTATGGTTCATACCTAGGTCTACAGTTTAATATTGGTGTGACTGAATCTAACTTCTTAGGTACAGGTAACCAAATTGGTTTAAATTTAAATACTTCTACTGGCTCTGAAAGTGTCAGTTTATCGTATACCGACCCTTATTTTACACCAGATGGTGTTTCACAAGGCAGCAGTATTTTTTACCGAAACTACGACGCAAGTAAGTTTAGTCTTGTAGATTACAAATCAAAAAGTTATGGTTTAGGTACAAATATTGGTTTTCCAATTGATGCAATTAACCGGGTTAATTTTGGTGTTCGTTGGATAAAGGAAGAGCTGTCAGATATTGCAGAGTACGAGCAAACGCGTGTATTACGTGAGACATTTTTTGACCCTGAAAACCCTGATGCAGGCTTTGACTTTACCAAATATGAATTAAGTGTTGGTTGGTCACGTATAACGGTTAACCGTGGTTTATTCCCGACAGCGGGTTCACGCCAAACGTTAAATTTAACGGGAACTACACCAAACTCAGATTTAACTTACTTCAAGCTTAATTACGATTCACGCTTTTACTGGCCAATATCTAACGACCATCGCTGGGTTTTCTCGGCTCGTGCGGCGCTCGGTTATGGTAATGGTTATGGGTCAACAAATGGATACGATCAAACGCTTCCATTCCAAGAGTTCTTCCGTATTACGGAAATGGAACTACGTGGCTTTGACCGTAATACAATATTGCCACAAGCTGTGTCACGTATTGCAACGACGATTCCTGGGACACTAAACCCAGATGGTTCTACCTCAGGTCCTATCAATAGTGCGTCGGAGTTTGACCAGTTAATACCACAAGGTCGAATTGGTGGTAACGCCAAAGCCGTGGCGGGTATGGAGTTAATCGTTCCTACGCCGTTTTTAGATGAAGAAAACACAAGTTCAGTGCGTACCAGCTTTTTTGTTGATGCTGCAAACGTATGGGACACAGAGTTTAGCGTAGACCGTTATCAAAACTTACTCGTAGATCAACGCAATAAGCTGGATGATTATTCAGATCCTATGCGTTTTAGAGTATCGACCGGTTTATCATTACAGTGGATCTCTCCAATGGGTCCAATGCTGATTAGTTTTGCGTATCCATTGCAAAAAGAAGAAGATGACGATACGAAGACCATCAGTTTTAATATTAGTAACACTTTCTAAAGGAGTTTTTTATGACTAAATTATTTAAATCAACGGCAGTGGCTGTTTTAGCAACGTTAATGATGGGTACTTCTGCTAGCGCTCTTGCGCATAAAGTAGGTGTTGTAGATATGCAAGAAATCTACAAGCAAATTCCTCAAATGGCTAAAATTGAGCAGTCACTACAAAGCGAGTTTGCTGAGCGTCGCCAAGAGCTTGAAAAGTTACAAGGTGATATTCGCTTTGAAGCTGAGAAGTTTAAGCGTGAGAGCACAACGATGAGCCAAGCTCAAAAAGATGCACTTCGTGATAAAATTCAAGGTATGCAAAAAAACCTTGCTGAAGTAGGTCGTCCTTTAGAGCAAGAAATCAAAGCTCGTCAAAACCAAGAGCTTGCAAAAGTTCAGGGCTTAATTATTAAAACAATTGAAGAGATTGCTAAAGACGGTGACTTTGATGAAGTTAAAGTAAAAGACACTACAATTTACTTCAACCCTAAAGAAGTAACAGACCTTTCATCTAAAGTAGTAACAGCTGTTAGCAAGAAATAATCACTCTATGCAAAATTATACGCTTTCGCAAATTGCGGAACTTCTAGGCGCCGAACTTCAGGGTGATGGCGCTTTAGAAATAACAAAAATAGCGACACTTGCAAATGCCCGTACTGGGCATATTGCATTTTTAGCGAACTCAAAATATCGTGTTCAACTTGAAGCCACTCAAGCCAGTGCTGTTATCGTTAACCAAGCAGATGCAGCGCATTTTAATGGTAATAAAGTGATTGTTTCAAATCCGTATGTCAGTTACGCAAAGCTTGCGCAATTTATGGATACAACACCACGTTCTGCCTCTCTGGGTATTCATCCAAGTGCAACAATTCACCCTAGTGCAAATATAAGTAAAAGTGCTGCTATAGGCGCTAATGCTGTTATAGAGGCTGGTGCAGTTGTTGGTGATAACGCGCAAATTGGTCCGAACAGTTTTATCGGAGAACGTGTTAAAATAGGTGCTGGGACAAAGCTTTGGCCTAGTGTGACTATTTACCATGACGTTGAAATTGGATCGGATTGTTTGTTCCAGGCAAATAGTGTTGTTGGTAGCGATGGGTTCGGTTATGCAAATGAGCGTGGGCAGTGGCTTAAAATTCCTCAGCTAGGCTCTGTGATCATAGGCGATAAAGTAGAAATAGGCGCCAGCACTACAATTGACCGTGGTGCACTTGATAATACGATTATTCATAGCAATGTGATTATTGATAATCAATGTCAAATAGCACACAACGTTGAAGTTAACTCGGGCACAGCAATTGCTGGCTGCTCTGTTCTTGCAGGTAGTGTTACCATAGGTAAAAACTGCCAAATTGGTGGTATGACTGCAATTAATGGTCACATGTCAGTATGTGATGGTGTTATAATTACGGGTATGAGCATGGTGACAAAATCAATCACCGAACCCGGTATTTATTCATCAGGTATGCCCCATACAACTAACAAAGAATGGCGTAAATCAATTGCTCACTTGCGTAATCTATCAGACATGAAGTCTCGTTTGAAAGCGCTTGAAGCACTGGCTAAGTCATAAACGTTGAACACATAAAAGGATGCTATTTTGGCAAACGAATTAAATAGCCTTGATATTCAAGAAATCTTAGCTTTATTACCACACCGTTATCCGATGCTTTTAATTGATCGTGTTATTGATTTTACTCCGGGTAAGACATTGCATGCCATTAAAAATGTATCTATAAACGAGCCTATTTTTACTGGCCATTTTCCAAACCAGCCTATTTTCCCTGGTGTGCTAATATTAGAAGCTATGGCACAAGCTACAGGTCTTCTTGGTTTTAAAACAGTTGAAAATCGCAGCGAAGACGAGCTTTACTTATTTGCAGCAGTAGACAACGCTCGTTTTAAGCAACCGGTTGTGCCTGGTGATACATTGCATTTGCATGTAGAGTTTTTAAAAGAGCGCCGCAATATATGGAAGTTTGCTGCAGAGGCTAAAGTTGACGGCAAAGTAGTATGTAGTGCCGAAATTATGTGTGCGAGAAGAGAGTTTTAATAGTGATCCATTCTACAGCAATAATCGAACCTGGCGCTAAACTAGGCAACAATGTCTCAGTTGGTCCATATAGTTATATAGGCAATGATGTTGTTATCGGTGATAACTGTATTATTGAATCTCACGTTGTTGTTAAAGGACCGTCTACCATTGGTTCTGGAAATCATATTTTTCAATTTGCGTCTGTCGGTGAAGCTTGCCAAGACAAAAAATACAACAACGAACCCACTACATTAATCATTGGTGACAACAATGTTATCCGTGAGTGTGCAACCATTCACCGTGGTACCATTCAAGACCAAGGCGTAACAAAAATTGGTAGTAATAACTTATTTATGGCTTATACCCACGTGGCACATGACGCAGTGATAGGCGATAACGTAATTTTTGCCAATAATGCCAGTGTTGCAGGCCATGTTCATGTTGCTGATTGGGTTATTTTAGGTGGCAATTCAGGGGTTCATCAGTTTTGTAAAATAGGGGCACATGCGTTTATTGGCATGTACTCTGGCGTTAACAAAGATGTTCCACCATTTGTTACCACGATTGGTATGCCAGCAGGTCCTGCTGCAATCAATAAAGAAGGCATGAAACGCCGAGGCTTTGAAAGCGATGAAATAATGGCCGTTCGCCGAGCGTATAAAGCGTTTTATCGTAAGAGTTTAGGTGTTGATGAAGCAATTGAATCACTAAGTGAAGATGCGGCTAAATACCCTGCAGTACAAACTATGATAGATTTTGTTAAAAGCTCTGAGCGCGGGATCGTAAGATAAGCACTTTTTGTTTTTAAATAAACCACCTTAGAGAAATCGACGGTGGTTTTTTATTGCCTTTAAAATATTCTAATTCAGTATGCACTCAGCGAGGCAAGGTTAACCTTTGCGCAAATTTACTATATTTAAAGCACAGCTATGTCTCTTACGAAGTTAATTTTACCCCTCAGTTTTTTGTCTATCTTGGCTGCGTGTATTAGTCAACCTGTCGTTACCACAGCTAATGGCGAGCGTACTCAGTTAGGGAAAGCCTCTTATTACGCTAATAAATACCATGGCCGCACAACGGCAAATGGCGAAACCTTTAATCAAAACGCTGCCACTGCTGCACATTTAGAGTTTGATTTTGGTACTAAGGTAAAGGTAACTAACTTAGCTAACAATAAATCGGTAATCGTAAGAATAAACGATAGGGGCCCTTACGTTAGAGGGCGGGTTATTGATTTATCGTTAGGTATGTTTAAAAAAATAGCCGACCCTAAAGTCGGCGTTATTGATGTCTCAATCAGCGTATTAAAAACGGGTGGTTAGCGACACATATTCCTGATGTTTTTCGCTAAGCTCTTTGTGGTTACCTTGCGCTACAAGTTTGCCATTTTCTAGCCAAATAATGTTATCCATTTGCGCTAGAAGAGCAGGGTCGTGGGTAATTGTAAGTACGCTTGAGTCACTCATTACGTGCATAATGGCGTTCATTACGGTTTGCTTAGATTGGTTATCTAGCCCTTCAGTGGGTTCATCAAGTACTAAAATAGCGGGGTTTTGTAATAAAGCCTGCGCAATCGCTATACGCCTTGATTGCCCTTGGGATACGCTTCTGCCGCCTGTTCCTAAACGTGTTTTTAAACCTTCTCGTAGCTCATTAAACCAAGGCTCTAGCTGTGCAAGGTTAATGGCTTCAAGCATTTCTTCTTTTGTAGCGTTTGGCTTTGCATAACGCAAGTTTTCACTTAATGTACCATCAAAAATATGATGTTGCTGCGCTAATATATTTATAACGTTTGCTCGGCTGTCACTGCTTAGTGAGTGAAGGTCTTGCGCGTTATTATGGTCACCTAATGTAATACTACCTTGCTGAAGTGGCCATAAACCGGTTAGCAAATTAACTAAGGTGGTTTTACCGCTCCCGCTTCGACCTACAATGGCTACTTTTTGCCGCGATTTAAGCATAAAACTGACATTAGTTAATGCGTTATGCTCATCGTATTTATAGCTAATGTTATTAAGTGTTAGCGCAATATTATTTTTATCAAACTGAGCATCAATTAATGCGCTACGATGATTGCTCTGATCAGATGCTTTATCTTGGAGGGTAAATAACCGCTCTGCGGCTTTTAGTACATTAGGCAGCTCTATAAATGCATTGGGCAGAAGTAATACGCTTTCAAAGCTTGCTAATACAAAAAGGGTTAACATGGCAAGTTCTACGTTAACCATGGAATTAGTATAAACCAATGGGGCTATCGTCACTATGCTAGCTAACATGGCCATTTGTACTATTAATAGAGTCAGTCCATCTGCATTTGCTAACGCCTTATGACGAACAAATAATTGTTGGTTGTACTGCTCGTTTAATCTATCGCATTTATTTAACTGCTCAGTACGGGCTTGATAAATACTAAGCTCTCTGAGGCCTGTTAAGGTATCTGATAATTCGGCCCGTAACTGTGCACTAAGGTGTGTTTCTTTGTGACTATTTTTTGTAAGTGAAGCACTTAAAAGCGCAGGTATGACTACGCCAATTAATAAAATTCCCATAAAGCAAATGAGTGCTACATTTGCATTATAAGCAGACATGAAAAGCAAAATGATTGGCACGCTTAACAAAGCAACCATCATGGGCATTAACACGTTCAAATAAAATTTATCGAGTGCGTCAACATCGTTCTGTAGTCGATTCAGTAAATCAGCGCTGCGGCTCATGGCTAAATCAACATTGTTGAGCTTACTGAGTGTTGCAAACATATTTACGCGAATTTCACTCAACAATAAAAAAGTCGCATTATGAGTAACTAAGCGCTCAGCATAACGAGAAGCCGTTCTTACGATAGCTAAAAAACGTATTGTGCCAGCGGGTGTAAAATAGTTCATTTGCACGCCAGCAATACCTGCAGCTGCCATAGATGCTAAAAACCAGCCTGAAATAGCCAGTAGGCCAACGTTCGCAAGCACCGTAATTGTTGCTAACAGCGTACCCAGTAGCATGGCTTTATAATGAGGGCGGCAGAGCTTTATCAATCTAATAAAGTTACTCATCGGAACCTCCTTGCTTAGCGGCATTTAGCAAATTATAAAACACGCCATGTTGAGTGCTTAGTTTTTCAAAGCTACCTTGCTCAGTGACCTTACCCTGGTCCATTACAATAATATTGTCGGCGTGTTTTACAGTGTTTAATCTGTGTGCGATTACCAGTACTAAATTGTTTTTAGCGTACATATTAATGGCGTGTTGAATGTGTTGCTCTGTTTGGCTATCAAGGTGCGCTGTTGGCTCATCAAGCATTAATATAGGGGCGTTTTTTAAAAATGCCCGAGCAAGTGCAATACGTTGCTTTTGCCCTCCAGAGAGTCCTTCTCCTTGCTCTCCTATTAACGTATCAAACCCAGAGGGTAGGGTATTTATAAACTCAAGGGCGCCTGCTTGTTGCGCTGCTTGCTCTAGCTCTTGCTGTGATGCGTCTGTTTTGGCTAATTTTATGTTAGCGCCAATGCTATCGAAAAATAGTGTTGGATTTTGTGGTATCCACGCAACTTGATTCTGTAGTTGGGTAATATCGTTTGCTGCTAATGGCAATCCGTTAATATAAATACAAGGTATTACTTGGGGGTGAAAACCCAGCAGGCAATCAAATAAAGTACTTTTCCCTGAGCCACTGTTACCCACAACTGCAACCAAGCCTTTCTTTGGTAGGCTTAAGGTGACATTGTGTATGCCTTCGTTACTGTCAGGGTAAATGTAGGTTAAGTTTTTAATGTTTATTGAATCAATAGTATCAGACGTGGTGTATTCGGTTGTATTGTTAACTAGTTCAGTATCTTGATTGGGTAAGGGGGCATTTAAAATAGTCACCATGTCAGCAGCGGCGCTAATACCTTGCAAGCGAGCATGATAATGGCTTCCTAATTGACGAAGCGGTAAATAAAACTCGGGAGCTAAAAGCAGCACAACAAAGCCAGTAGAAAAATCAAGTGTGCCAAAAAAAAGCCTAAAACCAATAATTACAGCCACTAAAGCCACACTGATTGTGGCTAAAAACTCTAAGGCAAAAGACGATAAAAACGCAATTTTTAACACGCCTAGCGTAGTATGCCTAAAGTCATCAGAAATTTTAGCTATTTGTTTTAATTCGGTTTGCGTGGCATTAAATAGTTTTAACTGGGTTAACCCCTGTACTCTGTCAAAAAAGTAATTACCAAGAACAGCAAGTTGTTGCCAACGCTTTTGATTTAACGCTTCTGCTTTTGATCCAACTAAAATCATAAAAAAAGGGATAAGCGGAGCTGTTAATAAAAATATTAATCCCGCTTTATAATCGGTCGGAAAAATAACAACCAAGATTGCTAGTGGAATAAGGGCACTGTAAGCAACACCAGGCAGGTATTTAGCGTAATAGTCGTGAAGTTCTTCTACACCATTGTGCAATGTATTTAAAGTTGCACCTTGACCGTGTTGCTCAATATAACTAGGGCCCAGAAAGCTTAATTTAGTTAACAGTGTTTGGCGCATAGCCGACTTTATTTTAAGGGCAGCAAAAGCACTTAGCCTTTCACTTAGCGCTAAAAAAATAGCGCGAAGCAAAACAATACCTGCTAATGGCCACAGCAAGTGAGTGACTTCACTTAAGCTACTACCTTCAAACATTACGTTATGAATAGCCTGAGCGAGTAAATATGCTCCGGCAATCATTAAAATAGCGTTAAAAGTACCCAGTGCAATACTGAGCTTTAACCATAATGAGGCGGGTTTACTTTGTGTTTTTAAAAAAGCGCGCAGTGTTTGTTGCTGCGCGCGATTTGGTCGGGGGTTAGTCGTCATTGTTGGTCGAGTTAGCCTCGTTCAATAAATCATGCATCGGTTGTTCATCATCAGCAATGCTGTTTTTATTTTGATGAAATTCGTACCACATTACATTTATTACCCCTAAGGTACAGGCTAAAAGTACACCTAAAATCCAAGCAAAATACCACATAGTTCAGTCTCCTTAGTAGCTGCCGTGAGTGTTAGTTTCAATTTCTTCTACGGTTACTCTGCGCCACATTTTTACATAACACCACGTGGTGTAGGCTAAAATTAATGGTACAAAAATGGCCACGGCTACAAGCATAATGTTAAGCGTTTTATGGCTCGAAACGGCATCCCAAATTGTTAAGCTAATATTTGGGTTGTTAATTGATGGCATAATAAATGGGAATAATGAAACGCCCGCCGTCATAATGACACCTACTAACATAAGTGCAGTCGAAATAAGCCCTAACGCTGGTTTATTGAGCTTTGAAAATACTAATGCACTCAATGCCATAGCAAACGCTAGAACAGGGAAGGTTACTGTCCATGCGCGCTCAGTGTAATTATTTAGCCAAGCGCCTTTTGCTGTGGTAACTACTTTAGCGAGCGGATCAGCATGGCCTTGAGTATCGCCCATAGACACAATTTGGTAGCCGCTTAAATTAGCCACCCAAAATCCGGCCGCGGCAAATAAAACAATAAATGCAATCAATGCATAACGTCCGTATTGGCCAGAGCGCTCTGCAACCGCATCTGCTGAGCGAAGTTGTAACCACATACCTGCATGTGCAATAAGCATAGCTATACTAATTAAACCAGCGAGGAGTGCAAATGGGTTTAACAAGCCAAAAAACGAACCTTGGTAACTTACACGTAATAAATTATCAATATTGAATGGTACACCTAAAAACAAGTTACCAAATGCTACACCAAATACTAAAGCCGGAATTGCGCTACCTGCAAATAATCCCCAATCCCAGTTATTACGCCAGCGCTTAGAATCAATTTTAGAGCGGTAATCAAAACCAAGAGGTCTAAAAAAGAGTGCAAATAGCACCAGCATCATGGCAAAGTAAAACCCCGAAAAAGCGGCCGCATACACCATTGGCCAAGCCGCAAATAATGCTCCGCCTGCGGTGATAAACCAAACTTGGTTACCATCCCAGTGTGCGCCAATTGTATTAATTACAGTGCGTCGTTCTAAATCTGTTTTACCAACTAGGCGAAGGAGCATAGCAACCCCCATGTCCATACCATCGGTAATTGCAAAGCCGATTAAAAGGATACCAATGATCAACCACCACAACATTTTTAATGTTTCATAATCAAAAATCATGATTATTCTCCTTTTGCTTGTGTGTTGTTTGGCAGCTCAAAATGGTATTTACCAGTATGTAATGAGCTAGGGCCTTTTTTAATAAAGTGAATCATTAACCAGCCTTCAACAATGGCAAGGCCAGTGTAAAAAATGATGAAGCCCGTTAAGCTAATTAAAATGTCATTGACCGTTAATGACGACGTTGCTAAAAAAGTCGGTAGTATTTCAGAAATAGCCCAAGGTTGGCGTCCGTATTCTGCAACGATCCAGCCAAATTCAATCGCAATCCATGGCAATGGAATACTTAACACTGTAGCCCAAAGTAACCAGCGTTTTTGCTCAATAATACGGTGTGCATTGTAGTAAAATGCTAATACAAACACAGCAAGCATAGCGACACCACACGCAACCATAATCCTAAACGACCAAAACATGGGGCCTACTTTTGGGAACGAATCTTTCACTGCTTTTTGAATTTGCTCTTCTGTGGCATCAACAACATCAGATGTATATCGTTTAAGCAACAAACCGTAGCCTAAGTCATCTTTTACTGCGTTAAATTTAGCAATGTTTTCAGGCGTATCTTCGCCGTTTCTTAGTTTAGTGAGATAACCATAGGCAATCATGCCGTTACGAATACGTATTTCATGCTTCTTCTCTAAATCAGAAATACCCGTAACTTTTTCGTCAAGTGAGCGTGTAGCAATAATGCCCAGTGCATAGGGTATTTTTACAGCTGCATGGGTTACTTGCTCTTCAGAGTCAGGAAAACCAAATGCAGTAAACGCAGCGGGCGCTTCTTCTGTGTGCCACTCGGCTTCAATAGTTGCTAATTTTACTTTTTGAATTTCGCCTACTTCATAGCCTGATTCATCACCAAGTAAAATAACACATAAAATTGAGGCTAAACCAAACCCTGAAGCCACTGAAAATGAACGTTTAGCAAATGCTAAATCGCGACCTTTTAGAATGTACCAACTACTTATACCTAAAACAAACATAGACGCGGCGACATAGCCTGCAGATACCGTGTGAATAAACTTAACCTGTGCAACAGGGTTAAATACCAGCTCTGCAAAGCTGGTCATTTCCATTCGCATAGTTTGGTAGTTAAATTCAGCACCTACTGGGTTTTGCATCCAACCATTAGCAATTAATATCCATAATGCTGATAAGTTTGTACCCAGTGCCATTAAAAAGGTAGCGCCTAAATGTTGACGTTTAGAAAGTCTATCCCATCCTAAGAAGAACATACCCACAAAGGTTGATTCTAAAAAGAATGCCATTAACCCTTCAATAGCCAGAGGGGCACCAAATACATCCCCCACATAATGTGAGTAATAAGACCAGTTAGTGCCAAATTCAAACTCCATAGTGAGGCCTGTGGCAACACCAATGGCAAAGTTAATACCAAATAACTTACCCCAAAACTTAGTCATATCACGATAAATTTCGCGACCAGTCATAACATAAACTGATTCCATAATAACTAAGATCCAAGTCATACCTATTGTTAACGGTACAAATATGAAGTGAAAGAGTGCGGTAACAGCAAACTGTAGTCGCGATAGATCCACAAAGGTTTCATCTATCATTTTATGCTCCTTGAATGTGACGGATTAACTGGGCAATGAGTTATTAGCAGAGTTAATGATTAAATGAACTTTCAGTAATTACTGAAAGTTTGTAATATTATTCACAACTACACAATACTTGTCAATATATATTAGTAAAACTTAATATATAATTTATATGCTACATCAGTATTAAAAATAAATAACAATAGAGATTATATTTACAGTGAAAAAACGAGTTATTTAAAGCGTTTAAACACATACCAAAACGCGGTAAACTAAACTCATGACGCCCGATTAAAATATGAACTAAAAAGCAAATGATGAAAGAAAAAAAACAACTACGAATAGGTATAGTGGCAGGCGAACTGTCGGGCGATATTTTAGGCGAAGGCCTAATAAAAGCATTAAAAGTACATTTTCCAGATGCCACCTTTGAGGGGATTGCAGGACCAAAAATGCAAGCTCAAGGTTGTAAAACTCTATACGATATGGATGAGCTGTCTGTAATGGGCTTGGTTGAAGTACTTGGGCGTTTACCGCGTTTACTGAAAATTCGTAAACAATTGGTTCAACATTTTATAGATAACCCACCCGATGTATTTATTGGAATAGACGCTCCTGATTTTAATCTTCGCGTTGAAAAACCTTTAAAAGATGCAGGCATTAAAACAGTTCAATACGTAAGCCCTTCAGTTTGGGCATGGCGAGAAAAACGTATTCATACTATTAGCGCAGCTACTAACTTAGTACTTGCACTATTGCCGTTTGAAAAAGAATTTTACGACAAGCATCAAGTACCGTGTACGTTTGTAGGGCACACATTAGCAGACGATATAGCGCTTGAGCACGACGATAGCCAAGCACGTGCAAAACTAGGCTTAAGTCTTGATGACAAAGTACTGGCATTATTGCCAGGTAGCCGAGGCTCCGAAGTGGGCTTACTGAGTGAAACCTATATAAAAACAGCGCAGCAACTTCAAGCTCAAAACCCAGACCTTAAAATTGTGGTTCCACTGGTAAACGAAAAGCGCAAAGCGCAGTTTACTGATATTTTAAATGCTACAGCGCCTAGCCTTAATGTTAGCTTGCTAGATGGGCAATCTAAATTAGCAATGCAAGCGGCAGATGCCATTTTACTTGCGTCTGGCACAGCCACACTCGAAGGCATGCTGTATAAAAAGCCAATGGTTGTTGGGTATAAAATAAAACCATTAAGCTACTGGATTTTTAAAACCCTGTTTACCTTTAACATTAAATATTTTTCGTTGCCAAATTTATTGGCCGATGAAGAATTAGTGCCTGAATTTTTACAAAGCGACTGTAATGTTAAAAACTTAACTCAAGCACTTACCCCAATGCTAGAAACAGACAATAGACAATTAAAAGCACGTTTTTTAGAAATTCATGAAAACATTAGATTAAATGCCAGCGAGCAAGCAGCCAATGCCGTAGCGGAGTTAATACATGCAAATTGAACGACCCAATGTAACCTTAATTGCCGGTGTTGATGAAGTAGGGCGAGGCCCGCTTGTTGGCGATGTTGTTACCGCAGCAGTAATACTTGACCCAACTAAACCAATAGCGGGTCTAGCCGACTCTAAAAAATTAACAGACAAAAAGCGCCAAGCATTAGCCACCGAGATAAAAGAAAACGCATTATGTTATGCCTATGGCCGTTGTAGTCCATCAGAAATTGATGACTTAAACATTTTACACGCTACCATGCTTGCTATGAGCCGCGCAGTGGAAGGACTAAGCACACAGCCTGAGTTTGTATTTATAGATGGGAACCGTTTACCAAAACTCACTATGCCTGCTCAAGCGGTTGTTAAAGGCGATAGCCTAGTTGCCGAAATATCAGCAGCCTCTATTTTAGCCAAAGTAGCGCGTGATGATGAAATGCTTGAACTTGATAAACGCCACCCGCAATACGGGTTTGCAGGGCATAAAGGTTACCCAACTAAAGCGCACTTTGCAGCACTTGAGCAGTACGGTGCAATAGATGAACATCGTAAAAGTTTTAAACCCGTGCAGCGTGTACTTATGCAAGCGAAAGGCGAGGCAAAATAATGGCAGCACCTGATTTTGTACATTTAAGGGTCCACTCAGACTTTTCGATGGTTGATGGCTTAGCTAAAACCAAGCCAATAGTCGCTAAGGCGCAAGAGCTAGAAATGCCCGCGATTGCTATTACCGATCAAATGAACTTTTGTGGATTAGTTCGCTTTTATGGCGCTACCCATAATGCCGGTATAAAGCCGATTGTAGGTGCTGATTTTTGGCTGCGCAGCCCTGAATTTCCGGATGAGCCATGTCGCATTACAATTTTAGCTAAAGATAATGTAGGTTATAAAAATATAACGCTATTAATTTCTGAGGCGTATCAGCGTGGTCATGTATTTCATCGTCCAGTAATTGATAGAGAATGGTTAGCTAATCATAAAGAAGGATTAATTATTCTCTCAGGCGCAAAAGACGGTGATTTAGGTAAAGCATTATTAAAAAATAATCCGGGCGTTATAGAAAGCGTAATTAGCTTTTACAAGCAGCACTTTAGCGATCATTACTATTTAGAGCTTGTACGAACTAACCGCCCGCTCGAAGAAGATTATCTGCACATGGCAGTGGCGCTTGCAGCTAAAGAGCAGCTGCCCGTTGTTGCAACCAACGAAGTGGTATTTCTAAAACCTGAAAATTTTGAAGCGCACGAAATTCGTGTAGCTATATTTGATGGCTACACACTTGATGACAAACGCCGTCCAAAACGTTTCTCAGAAGAACAATACCTAAAAACGCCTGAGCAAATGGCTGAGCTATTTAGCGATATACCTGAAGCACTGCAAAATACGGTAGAAATAGCTAAGCGCTGTAATGTGACTGTAAAGTTAGGCGAATACTTTTTACCAGATTATCCAACAGGCTCTCTTAATATTGATGAGTTTTTGGTTAAAGTGTCAGAAGATGGCCTTGAAGAACGACTCCAGTTTTTGTTCCCTGACGAAGAAGATAGAAAAGTAAAACGTATTGAATACGATGAACGTTTAGCCGTAGAGCTTGGCGTAATCAACCAAATGGGTTTTCCGGGTTACTTCTTAATCGTAATGGAGTTTATTCAGTGGAGTAAAGATAACAATATACCGGTAGGTCCAGGGCGAGGATCGGGTGCGGGTTCATTAGTGGCGTACGCACTTAAAATTACTGACCTCGATCCGCTGGAATTTGACTTGCTTTTTGAGCGATTCCTAAACCCTGAACGTGTATCAATGCCCGATTTCGACGTCGATTTTTGTATGGACAGACGCGACGAAGTAATTGATCACGTATCGGCATTGTATGGGCGTGATGCGGTATCACAAATTATTACCTTTGGTACTATGGCCGCAAAAGCGGTAATACGCGATGTAGGTCGTGTACTTGGTCATCCTTATGGTTTTGTTGATCGTATTTCTAAACTGATCCCAGGCGATCCGGGAATGACCCTTGCCAAAGCCTTTGAAGTAGAGCCGCGTTTGCAAGAAGCTTACGATGGTGACTCAGAGGTAAAAGATTTAATCGATATGTGTCGCATCCTCGAAGGGTGTACGCGTAATGCCGGTAAACATGCCGGTGGTGTTGTAATATCGCCGACCACCATTACCGACTTTGCTGCACTTTATTGTGACGATGAAGGTAAATTTCCGGTAACACAGTTTGATAAAAACGACGTAGAAACCGCGGGCCTTGTTAAGTTCGATTTCTTGGGTTTACGTACCTTGACCATTTTGCAGTGGGCAGTGGATATGACCAACGTGCGTATGCAGCGCGAAGGCAAAGACCCTGTTGATATAAACACTATTCCACTGGATGATAAAAAAAGCATAGAGCTATTACTGCGCGCCGAAACAACCGCGGTGTTTCAGCTAGAATCGCGCGGCATGAAAGATTTAGTACGCCGCCTTAAGCCCGATTGCTTTGAAGATATGATTGCATTAGTAGCCTTGTTCCGCCCAGGTCCATTGCAATCAGGCATGGTAGATAACTTTATCGACCGAAAACTGGGTAGAGAGGAAATTTCATACCCAGATGCGCAGTACCAACACGAAAGCTTAAAACCAATACTCGATCCCACTTACGGCATTATTTTGTATCAAGAACAAGTAATGCAAATAGCGCAGGTACTCGCAGGCTATACGCTGGGTGGTGCAGATATGTTACGCCGTGCAATGGGTAAGAAAAAACCTGAAGAAATGGCAAAGCAGCGTTCAACGTTTGAAGATGGCGCGCGTAATAATGGTATTGATGGCGAACTGGCGATAAAAATCTTCGACTTGGTAGAAAAATTCGCAGGTTATGGTTTTAATAAATCTCACTCAGCAGCGTATGCACTGGTTTCGTACCAAACCTTATGGATGAAAACGCACCACCCAGCTGAGTTTATGGCTGCGGTAATGTCTGCCGATATGGATAACACCGACAAAATAGTAATTTTGGTAGATGAATGTGAAAACATGAAACTTACCTTATTGCCGCCCGATGTAAACGCCGGTGAATTTAAGTTTACGGTAAACCTGCAAGGCGAAATTGTTTATGGTATTGGCGCAATTAAAGGTGTAGGTGAAGCGCCAGTAGACGCTATTTTAGAAGCGCGCGCAAAGGGCGGCCCGTTTAAGGATTTATTTGATTTTTGTGCTCGCGTTGACTTAAAACGTCTAAATAAACGAGTCACCGAAAAATTAATTTATGCCGGTGCACTTGATAAGCTTGGGCCAGAGAAAACCCAAGCTGGGCGTGCAACATTACTGGCAAGTTTAAAAGACGCTATGCGCGCGGCCGATCAGCACAACAAGGCAGAGCAACTTGGACAAAGCGATTTATTTGGTTTATTGGCTACTGAGCCAGACGAAGTAGAGCAAGCCTTTATTAAGGCCACGGGCCTGACCGACAATGAATGGCTTGAAGGTGAAAAAGATACCCTAGGCCTTTATTTAACTGGGCATCCGATAAATCAGTATCGCAAGGAGCTTAGGTATTACACCAGCGGAAAGCTGATGGATTTACAACCAACTAATCGTGATGTACTCTCTACAGCCGCTGGTCTAGTTATTTCAGCGCGGACCTTAATTAATAAAAAAGGCAACCGTTGGGGCTTAATAACTTTAGATGACAAGAGCGCCCGTATTGATGTACGCTTGTTTCCAGAACAGTTTGAAATGTACCAAGAAATGCTTCAAGTTAACAATATCTTGGTAATATCTGGACAGGTCAGCTTTGATAACTTCTCCGGTGGCATTACAATGACCGCCAGAGAAATAAACACCATTGCTCAAGCGCGTGAAAAACGTATTAAAGCGATTAAAATGACGCTGAACATGGTGCAAATCGAGGCAGGTTTCTTCGATAAATTACAAAAAGTACTCGAACCCTATAAAATGGGAACGTGTCCGATCAAGGTTTATTACCAACGCCCAGATGCGTTGGCGCAATTAACCCTAGGGATCGAATGGTGTGTCACGCCGAGCGACGACTTGATTCACAAGTTATCACTCATGGCGGCACAAGATGTAGAACTAGAATTTAACTGATTAGGTAGTTTAGAGCATGAGCCTCAATTATCTTGATTTTGAGCTTCCGATTGCAGAATTAGAAGCAAAAATTGAAGAATTACAAAGCATAAGCCGCGCTGGCGAATTAGACCTTGAGCTAGAAGAGGAAGTCAGCAAATTAAAAGAAAAAAGTGCTAAGCAAAAAGAGGAAATATTCTCAAATTTAGGCGCTTGGCAAGTATCGCAGTTAGCGCGTCATCCGTTGCGTCCTTATACTCGAGATTATATCGAGCGCATTTTCACGGAGTTTGACGAGTTTGCAGGCGATCGTACTTTTGCTAACGATCCGGCTATTTTAGGTGGTGTTGCACGTTTAGATGGCGAACCCGTTATGGTTATTGGCCAACAAAAAGGCCGCGATACAGCTGAAAAAATTAAACGCAACTTTGGTATGCCAAAACCAGAAGGCTACCGTAAAGCACTTCGCTTAATGGAAATGGCTGAGCGTTTTAAAATGCCAATAATGACCTTTATCGATACGCCAGGTGCATACCCTGGTGTTGGCGCTGAAGAGCGTGGTCAGTCTGAAGCAATTGCACGTAACCTTAAAGTAATGGCGGCGCTTAAAGTGCCAACTATTTGTACGGTTATTGGTGAGGGCGGCTCAGGTGGTGCATTAGCGATTGGTGTTGGTGACAGAGTTAATATGTTGCAATACAGCACGTACTCGGTAATTTCGCCAGAAGGCTGTGCCTCTATTTTATGGAAAAGCGCAGACAAAGCGCCACTTGCTGCAGAGGCTATGGGCGTAACCGCTGAGCGCGTTAAAGAGCTAGATTTAATCAACAACTTAGTTGATGAGCCTTTAGGTGGTGCACACCGTAACTATGATGCGATGGCACGTAACTTAAAAACTCGTTTAAAACGTGATTTAGCAGACTTACAAGCGCTTTCGCTTGAAGACATGCTTGATCAACGTTACAAACGTTTAATGTCGTTTGGTTACTGCTAATAAAAGTAACTATTACATTAAATGTTAAAAAAAGCCGCTTATGCGGCTTTTTTGTTTTAAAATACTTCTAACACAAATTTTATAGCGTATTGCATGCAATCATCAGCCATCTATCAACACGTTAAACACGCTCTAGAGCACTTTTTTAAGCAACAACAGTTTAATTTTACTGTTGCGCTTTCGGGTGGGGTCGACTCAGTTGTATTGTTACATGTAATGCACGTGCTAAAGCAAGAAATGCCAAAGCTAAAGGTAAGTGCAATATACGTTAATCATGGCTTAAGCGAATACGCTAATGACTGGCAGGCTTTTTGCCAAAACCTATGCGTTAAGCTAGATATACCGTTTAATACCGCGCAGGTAACAATAAGCCGGCAAAAACGAACAAGCCTTGAAGCGCAGGCACGTGAGGCACGTTATAAAGCACTTGATGAACTAAGCGCACCGCAAAGTGTTATTTTATTAGGCCAGCATTTAAACGATCAAATAGAAACGTTTTTACTGCGTTTAAAGCGTGGCTCGGGCTTAAAAGGGTTAGGTGCAATGCAAGCAATGCGTGAACTACAAAGCGGGCGAATATGCTACAGGCCGCTTTTAAACATTGCGCGCAGTGATATAGAGCACTTTGCCACAGCGTTTAATATTACGCACATAACTGATGACTCAAATACCGATGAGCGTTTTGATCGTAACTTTTTGCGTGCACGTGTAGTGCCTGAACTGGCTATGCGGTTTAAAGGTTTTGAACAGTGTGCTGGGCGCAGCATTGATTTATTGCAGCAACAACAAGCGCTACTTGATGAGTATACTCAAATTGATTTAAGCCAAAGTTTAAATGACCAGCAAGCATTGTGTATTAGCCAAATAATTCATTATAGCGACGTGCGCATAACAAATGTGGTTCGTGCGTGGCTTAGCTTATTTACCCAAGTAATGCCATCTCAAAAGCAGTTGTCACAAATTATTAATCAGGCAATAAACGCTCAGGCCGATGCTAAAATTCAAATTGACTTAGTTGATGGACAGGTTAGGCGCCACCAAGGGTATTTATACTTCGTAACTCAAAAAAACATTGTGAATGATGACAAGTTAATTACTCATGAACTCACTCTCAACGATGGCCGCGTATTAACAAAGCAAAGAGGTGCAGGAATAAGAGCGCCGCATGCCAATGAGCAGGTTTCAGTAAGATTTAATTATAACAGCGCTCGTATAAAGCCTCTTAAAAAGCCCGGAAGTAACAGCGTAAAGCACTGGTTTAAGGACGCAAAAGTAGCGCCTTGGCTTCGAAGTCAAGTGCCGCTTATTTTTTATAATGACGAGCTAGTACAAGTGGTTGGCTATTTTGTAAGTGAAAAACATTATGATGAAAATGGTATTTATTGGGAGTGTAAATAAATGAGTAAACAGCCACATGTTGGATTATCGCTAGTCAATAAAGCGCCACTAGGCATACTATTTACAGCCCTAATAGCGATAGTTGCTAATGTATTGCTTGATTTGAACATTGTCACTTTAGCGTATGCTATTTTAGGCGGTGCTATATCAGCGGTTATATTAATGGCGTATTGGTTAGGTAAAGGCGGCATATTTTTTATATTAGGGGTGAGTTTACCGCTCGTTTTAGTGTTATTTACGCCTCTTGATACCGCCACAGCCTTAATAAATTTAGTGAGTGGTTACTTTTTTGGTTTTTGTGTGGCACTGACAATTTATAAATTTTTACCTGCAAAGTCTATTAAGCAATAGGGCAACGGTTTTCATAAAAAAGGCTTAGCGGGGGAAGCTAAGCCTTTTAAAAAAGCCTTATAATCAATATGCTTTAGCGCAGTTTCTGCCAGACGCTTTTGCTTTGTACAAGCCTTTATCTGCGCGAGAAAAGATTTCTATATCGCAGTCATTACTCATTGCTAAGGTATAGCCAATACTAACCGTAACTTCATGCTTTGACATTAAGCTAGATTGCTTTACAAATTGCATTATACGTTCAGATACAACCTGATTAGTTTTGAATTCAGGGTCTTCTATGAGTATTGCGAATTCATCGCCACCAAACCTAAATACGGTATCAGTAGCGCGTATACTTGAATTTAATACCGTTGCAAATTCTTTAAGTGTATCGTCGCCAATTTTGTGGCCAAACTTGTCATTTACCTGCTTAAAATTATCTAGATCAAGTAACATTAAGCTGAAAGGGCGCTGATAGCGGCGACAATTTTCGAGCTTTTGAGATAAAATGTCATTAAATTGACTACGGTTGTTCAAACCCGTTAATGAGTCTTTTGTCGCCAATTTAAGTACGCGGCTATACATCATTGCATTACGTAGTGGGTAAACCAGCGCAGAGTGAAGCGAGCGTAACTTGCTTTCAATTGCTTTGCCTAAAGGGTATTTACTAAAGTATATAAGTTGCCCTAAGTGCTCTCTTCCAATCGTTAAGTCAAAAATATAGGGCGTGCTATTAGTATCGCTTTCAGACGTTTGTGCAGTGCCAAGCGTTGATTGAAACTGCAATCCCGTAAAGTTTAAAAGCTTTTTTGTAAATTTTGCGTATATGGCCAATACATCTTCAATAACTAAACTAGTTTGAAGCTCAGCGACTAACTCGTGTGTTGCCGTTGTTTCATTATTTGGTGTGTGTTCAGCCGAAAACGGCAAAAAGTCGCCGCGACCAGAGACACGTTGCGTCAAAATATGGACATTTTCCATTAAATTCTCCCCCGAGAGTGTTGCTTTGCAAATATTAAGCGATTTTTGTGCCATATTTTAAAATTAGCTTAAAAACAATTGCTTGCTATAGTTAAATTACATCCCCTAGTTTAATTGAAGCCGGAGGCCAAATTTGCAAAGTACTAATGCTCAATTTTTTGGCTTACTTGTCGTTGCCGTTATTTTTGTGTGGTTTTTTAAGCGCATCGGTTTGCCGCCAATTTTGGCGTACCTAGCAACAGGTGTTTTAGCTGGCAGTCATGGCGTTGGATGGCTTGAACATACGCACGAAATAGACTTTGTTGCAGAGCTTGGTATTGTATTTTTGCTTTTTAGCTTAGGGCTTGAGTTTTCAATATCTCGATTAATGGCCATGCGTAATATTGTATTTGGCTTAGGTTCACTGCAGGTAATTGTAACAAGCTTAGTGCTTATTATAATTTTGTACTGTTTAAACTTCAGTTTGCTTACCAGCTTTACTATTGGTTCGATTATGGCGCTGTCTTCAACGGCGGTAGTCGTTAAATTGCTTAAAGAAAGTGGGGAACTTAATCAGCGTAGAGGGCAATTAGCAATCGGTGTATTGTTGTTTCAAGACATTGCCGTAGTCCCTTTACTTATTATTCTTCCTTTATTTGCCACAAGCGATTCACAAACAATTGGATGGGCGTTAGCATTTTCTCTGACTAAAGGTGCTTTTGTTTGCGTATTACTGTGGGCTATTGGTAAATGGTTACTGCCTAAAGTATTCAGCGAAATAGCCTTGGTGCGCACTGATGAGCTGTTTGTACTTACTACGCTACTGGTTGCTTTGTTTGCGGGTTTACTAACCTATATGTTTGGCTTATCAATGGCACTAGGTGCATTTTTGGCCGGGATGATGCTTGGCGAAAGTCATTACAGGCACCAGCTTGAAGCCGACATACGGCCATTTCGTGATATTTTAATGGGGCTGTTTTTTGTTACCGTAGGTATGCAACTCGATTTACTTTATGTGTTTAGCAATGGCGTTATTATTGTTGGTGCATTATTTGGATTATTAGTTTTAAAAATAGCTGTGCTTGCCATCAGTGCACAACTTATGGGTGAGCGAAAGCAGGACTCATTAGCGTGTGGCATTATGCTGTGGCAAATGGGTGAATTTGGTTTTGTATTAATTGCCTTGGGTAGGCAGCATCAATTATTAACCAGCGAACACATTTCATTTTTAATTGCCCTTGGTGTGTTATCGATGGCGTTAACACCATTTTTAATTGAAAAAACACCCTATATTTTAAGGCGTTTAGGGTTATTAAATAGCCCAAGCATTGCATGGGAAGGCGAGCCACAAGTAAGTGCACTTTACACAAACCATGTAGTCATTTGTGGTTTTTCGAGGGTAGGGCAAACTATAGCGCGCTTTTTAAAGCCAGAAGCTATTGAATATGTTGCTGTTGAAAGTAACCCCATACTTGTTCAAGAAGGTAAGGCCGCAGGTGAGCCTGTAATATTTGGCCACGTTAAACAAAAAGATATTTTAAAGTGTGCGGGCGTAGAGCGAGCGCGGTTGGTGATTATTACATTTACCGAGTTTGAACAAACACAAATAGTGATAGACGCAATAAAGCAAATAGCTCCAGAGGTAAAAATACTTATCCGTACCCGAGACGATAGCCAGCTTGAAAAACTACGAGAGCTTGGTGTCACTGAAGTTGTACCAGAAACGCTTGAAGCAAGTTTAATGATAGTCTCGCATGTTTTGTCTATGTCGGGTGTACCCATGAGCCGAATTATTAGGCGAGTGAGTGATGAACGAAGAAATCGTTATCAATTTTTGCAAAGTTTTTTTACAGGTGAGCATATAAACAACGATGAAAGTAATTCAGATAAATTAGAGTATTTGCATGTGGTTGCTCTGCCCGATAAAGCACATGCGGTTAATAAAAGTATAAATGAGCTTAATTTAGTAAAGCGCAAGGTATCTATTAAGGCATTACGACGCCAAGATCGAGAAATAGATGCCCCTTCAGATCAAATTATCTTGCTTGCCAACGATATACTCGTTTTGCAAGGTAAACCAAGGCGTGTGGAACGCGTAGAACATTTTTTATTAGACGGGATTGAATAAATTAATCGAGTCCTAAAAAAGCTCTTATTTCAGGTAGCTTAGCCATGCCGTCTTGATACCCTATTTCCATTAAGTGCTGGGTATAGCGTTTTTCAAATAATAAGTAACTCGTTAAACTTGATTGAGAGTGCTTTTTAACACCAATAGTCCGCAATAATACTTTTATCGCCCATGGCATATCGTTGTAATACTGCGCTGCAATAACATTAAAGTTTTGTGAGGGGTTAATAACAAAGCTATCTATTTGCTTTAGCTCTTGGTGTTTATCTCGCGCAGGTAAAAGCCCCAAAGTGCGGTTTATTCTACCCAAGCGTTCTAAGTCTGACTGCATGGTGTCGGTAAATACACTATCAAGCAAGTGTCCGGCTACAGCAGAAAGCCCAGGGTAATGCGCAGAATATCCCGGTGGATGCGGCTCTTTAGGTTCATCTACACCAATGATAAATATTTTTTCAGCACCCAAATGTATTGAAGGGCTCAGTGGTGATAGTTGATGTATAGAACCATCGCCAAAGTAGTGGTTATGAATATTCACGCTTGGGAACACCATTGGAATAGCACTTGATGCCATTAAATGCTCAACATTAATACGTGTTGGGCGGCCTTCCCGTTTAGCTCTTTGCCAAGCTGTTTGTGTATTTGACTGAAAAAAAGCGACTGAGTCACCCGTGGTATAGCTTGAGGCTGTAATCGAAAGCGCTTCTAAATAGTTTCGGTGTAAATTACGCTCTATGCGATGCAAGTCTAAAATTTCGTTAAGTAAACCACGTAAAGGGCGGTTATTAAGCAAGCTTGCTGGTGGGTGGTTAATATGCTCTGATTGAAAGCTAGTTAAAATATTACGCGCAATATGGCCAAATACACTTAAAAAATCACTTTTATACACCATTGAGGTCGAAAAGTTTTTCCAAACAGATTCTAATTTTCGCACTGCTAAGTGCGCGCAAGAGGCATAACAAGCCAAGGCTGCAGAGTTTATTGCGCCTGCAGACGTACCATTTATTATTCTAAAAGGAAGAGGTGCCGTACGTGGCATGCTGTGAGCAAGCGCTTTTAAAACACCTACTTGATACGCCGCTCGAGCACCACCACCAGTGAGTAATAAGGCTGTTTTAGGTTTTTTGGGATCTATTTGCTTAATTTTCATATTGGTGGTTAAACTGTTCAACGTCTTTACTTTATTTATTAACTGTAAGTCTTTAAGCTAGAAGAATCAAAGGTTAACTGTTCATAGAGTTATAACCGCATAATTTAATGCTGAATTCAGCATGTCTAACTTAAGATAGCTATTGATTTAATAAAAAACTCGAACAGAATGAATTTAATCCACTTAGCCCACTCTAAGTGATATCGCATTTTTATTTTTTATGGAGTTCGTATGTCAGACTCACCAGATGTTCAAAAACGCTCAACAAACAGTAACTTACTTCTTGCCATTATTACGCTAATTGTTGTTGCCTGTGTAGTTGCATTTATATTACTTAAACCAAGTGACGAACCGGTTGCGCGCATAGAAGCAACAGAGCCCGTTAAAGAGCGGCCAATAATGGAACTTAATCCATTAAATGAACCAGATATAATTGAGCCAGAAGAGCCAACAGCAGTTGAACAGCCCGCAGAGCTCGAAGTGCCAGCGCAGCGCATAGTTGAACCCGAACCAGAAGTAGCTACGCTACCTGCCTTAAACGATAGTGATACTATGGTTGTTGCCAAAATTGACGAGTACCTAAGTGACTCTGTGATGAGCCTATTAGTCACTGATGATGTTATTCGTCGAGGTGTTGTTTTTATTGACAATTTAGCTCAAGGCAAAGTAGCTAAAAAACATAATCCTGTTATTAAACCCCAAGAAAGCTTTAGTGTTACCGAAGGGGATATTTTAACAATTGATCCAAATAGTTATGAGCGTTACACACCGTATGTAAAAATTTTTACTAGCATGAGTGCAGCGCAAGTGGTCCGTATGTTTGAAGAGTACCAGCCACTTATTAACGATGCATACACTGAAATTGGTTATGGCGATGACGAGTTTAAACAAACATTGAACGACGCTATCGATTTACTACTTGATACTCCGGAGCCTGAAGGCGCCTTACCACTTTTACGTGACTCAGTAACTTATCAGTATGCGTTTTCTGAGTGGGAGCAACTTCCTGCTGCTCAAAAACAGCTTTTACGCATGGGTCCAGACAACATGAAAAAAGTAAAAGCAGCACTTCGTAATATAAAAGCGCAATTAGAGAGCAAATAATAGTCACAAATTAAAATTTCAAAGCCGCGATTGTATATGAAGTATGCAATCGCACCTTCTTTTTTGATTATCCCTTGAATAACACAGTAAAAGTAGAGATAATCTCTCCCGCGCCAACCAAGGCCCTCAATGGTAGTCTTATTGGTCCTCTCGCAACACTAGCAGGCGAACCTGGTCAGGCCCGGAAGGGAGCAGCCACAGTTTGTGACGTGTGTGCCGAGATGTGGCTGGTAAGACTGCCACCCAAATTCCTCATTTGGGTGACTACAGCTAATCAATTTAAAAAACTTTAACCAAATACACACAAGTTTATTTTCTGATATTCCCTATATTTCTGCCATATAGACAACACTTAGATATTGCGCAATAATGAAATAATACGTTAACGTTAACGCTACACATGTTAAATCAGATGCCCAAGGGTTGTTGTAATGTCTCAAAGAAGTAAGTGGGCACTAGCTATTTTATTAGGGTTAATAGGCGGGTTGGTTAACCTTTTACCCCTGTATTTTTTCGATAGTTCTGAATTTTTATTTGGACAATTTTTTGTTTTATGCAGCTTAGTATTCACTGGACTGCGTTATTCCTGCCTTACGCTCGCAATTGTCTCAAGCTTTTTACTCTATAGATGGGGGCACTGTTGGCCCAGCATAGTTTATTTGTTGGAGCTTTTATGGCTTTATATTTTTTGTTTAAGGCGCTCTAAACCTATTTTACCCTTAGGTGCCGTATTTTGGTTTTTAGTTGGACTGCCTATCATTTGGGGTATAGGCCAGTTTGTAATGGATTTAGCATCGCTAACGCTTATTGTTGCAGTGTTTAAATACCTGGTAAATGCATTAATAAGCTTAGCACTCGTTGATTTGATGAGCATATTTGTTCCCTTTGCTAGTCGTGCTTATCAAGGACGCCCACTAGCCCGTATTCTTAGCTATGTTGTCAGCGTAATTATTGTTTTGGTTGTCCTTATTACAAGTGTTTTTTTGGTGAACGATCATCACTCACGCATAGAGTATGAGGTAAATGCTCAGCTTGAAGAAAAAGCGAAATCAATTAGCACACAGTTGAATGACTATTTACAGTTTCATAAAAACGCGGTGGTAATGAGCAGTGATGCCATAGGTGGTGGAATTACTATACAACAACAGTTAACGCAGTTAATGGATTTATACCCAGGTTTTACTACAAGCTTATATGCAATGCCAAATGGCTATGTAGCTAAAAGTATTCCCAGCACATTATTAGAAGGACTTAGTGAAGAAAAGCGCTTTGTTAACGACCGCCCTTATTTCTCCCAAGCTAAACAGTATCCTCAAGGTTATAGCAGTGGTGTGTTTCAGGGGCGTGGCCTTGGTAATGAACCTATAGTTGCACTTTCTGCGCCTATTTACAGAAATGATGAGTTTTATGGTGTAGTGGAAGGGTCGTTAAAGCTTGAGCGTTTAGAGCAATATATACCGAATTTGTTTAACCAAACTGGTGAGCTAATTATACTCGATGCTGAGCAAAGGATTGTTTTTAGCTCATTAGCACAATTTGACATTTTGGCTGACTTTAAAACTTTAGATTTTACGATAAGTAACTTGGGCGATAATCAACTGTTCCGTTCTGTTAATAATGAAGTATTTCATACCAATCAGTATGTTGATACTGTTAGTAAATGGCAGGTCATCACGTTTTACAATCGTAAGCACTTAACAAAGGTAGTAGCAAGTGCTTGGTTACCAACAATATTATTTAGTGCAGTGTTGATATTTTTAGTGGTGTTGTTTATACATCATTTGTCTAACTTATTAGTTCAGCCAATTATTGGTTTAACTAATTTAATGCATGGTTTTGATAAATCAGAAAAACAACATTTTAATACAGAGTCTAGTTGGTACGAAGTACTGCAGCTACAAGAGCAGTTTAAGATGCTGGGAAGTGCGTTAAGGGACTCAATAGAGAGCTTACAAGCGTCTAATATTAAAAATCAGGATCTAAATAAACAGTTAAGCCAATTTAACCAGCAATTGGAAGTTAAAGTGGCAGAGCAAACAGATGAGCTAACAAAAGCAGTTAAATCTGCTAATGAAGCTAATAAAGCTAAGTCACAGTTTTTGGCCAATATGAGTCATGAACTGCGCACGCCTATGAACGGCATCTTAGGTATGGGTGAGGTATTACTTCGTGATACCACCCTTACCGATGAGCAGCGTGACCTTCTTGAAACACAACAAAAAAGCTCAAAAAATTTACTACAAATATTAAATGATATTTTAGATTTTTCTAAAATTGAAGCTAACGCTATGCAAATAAGCCCCCGTGCTACTTTGCTTGCTCCGTTTATAGAAAATATACACTCGTTATTCTCACCCATTATTCATTCTAACAATGTTGAGTTTATTATTCAGCGCAGCCCAGACTTACCCGATTGCTTAAATGTAGATGACTTACGTTTAAATCAAATAATTATTAACTTATTGTCAAATGCACAAAAGTTTACTCAGGCTGGGTTTGTGCGTTTATCGTTTGATTACAAAGATGAGCAACTGACGGTAAGTGTGTCTGATAGCGGAATTGGGATTGAAAAAGAGCAGCAACTATTACTTTTTAGTGAGTTTACCCAAGCAGATGCTAGCGTAGCTCGTAAGTATGGCGGTACAGGGCTTGGGCTGGCTATTTGCCAAGGTTTAATTAAAAAAATGGAGGGTGAAATAACCCTCAATAGCGTGCCAGGTTTGGGCAGTACGATTAAGTTTTCGATACATGCACCTGAAGCGAAAATTGTCGATTTAGCAAAACGTGTACAAGAGCAATCTTTACCAGATTTGATCAATAAGCATATTTTGCTAGTAGAAGATAATCCTATAAACCGCCAAGTAATTGCAAAAATGTTAGAGCCAACAGCTGTTACTATTACAATGGCAAACGACGGCTTAGAAGCGCTTAAAACATTAAAAAATAATGTGTTTGATTTAATTTTAATGGACTGTCAAATGCCTAATATGGACGGTTATGAATGTACTATACGCATTCGCGAAAATGAAATAGGGGAAGATAAAAGGGTTCCAATTATCGCTATTACAGCCAATGCATATGAAGAAGATAAGCAGCGTTGTTTAGATGTAGGTATGGATGACTTTATTTCAAAACCGGTTAACTCTCAGGGTTTATATAGTGTTATTGCTAATAACCTTACAAAGATAAGTTAAGTATAATTGATAAAGGCCAGACAAAATATGGCCTTTATGAATGGCGCTTTAATTTTATATAAAATCGAGAGTAAGTAGTAATCTAGGGCTACTCATAGTTGTCGGGACAGGGGGTGAGCGATGCACTAAACCTGCGCCTTCGTTATCATCCCAGTACTCGCCTTTAAGTAGCGCAACATCGCCTTGCTGGAGTTGATTAATATTATTTAGGCTATTAAATAAGCCAGACTCCTCATCAGGCTTACCTAAATTACCTGCACCTAGCTTTGAGCGCTCTACATCGCTGTGATTTAACCACTGCGTAGCAACACCTTGGTAAGTAGTCACTAATCGGCACGGAATTTTGTCTACATGAAAACGCGGGCACATAGGTTTATCTAATATTTTTAGCCTTAAACCGGCGCGTTTTAAATCAAACAGGCAGCAAAACATTTCAACCAACAGTGCAATGTCTTCACACAAAGCTTTAATTTCATCGCGGTTATTATCTTCAGGCTTAAGCGCTTTTATTAATTGATCAAACGCATCATCGGGCGATACCGCAAGCTCAATTGGTTTTAAAGCATTAGCGCTAATGAGTGTATTAACTGCACTTGTTAATGTTTGCTCAAGGTCTCTTTGCCAAATAACAATGTTAGTGTCTTGGTTATAAATTTGTGGCAATACATTGGCGTCACACTCTTTAGCTGCTCTTCGGTATAGCGGTTCAGCCGGTTTTACTTGGGCTGTTATTGGGGCTAGGGCATTCATTACTCTTCCTCCCAAATAGGAAACGGGTCGTTAAAGGTTTTCCAAAAATCTTTACCTTTTAGAACAGCATCTTCTGGGAGTAGGCAGTCATCAAGCGCTTTAATCATGGCTTTTTTATCTAACGACTGACCAATAAAAACAAGCTCTTGGCGCATGTCACCAAAGGGCTCTAACCACTTACTGTTTATATCAGCAAGTAGTTCGGGCTCTGTGGGCCAGTCTTTTTTAGGTATTGCTTTATAAAACATGCCTGCAAACCCGTAATGCGCTATACCGCCAGCTTGGCTCCACTGCGCGCAAAATAAAGGACGTGTTGCTAACCAAAAATATCCTTTAGAACGAATAAGCTTGCCAAACTGCTCGGTGTTGTGCAAAAAGTTATAAAACTTTTCAGGGTCAAATGGGCGGCGCGCGGTGTAATTAAAGCTGCTAATACCATACTCTTCGGTTTCGGGAATATGTTCACCACGCATTTCTTTAAGCCAACCCGATGCTTGTTGGGCACGTTCAAAATTAAATAAACCGGTGTTTAGCACTTGGTTAATATTAATATGCCCGTTTGATATAGGAATAATGTTAGCTTGAGTGTTAAGCGTATTTAAAATAGCAGTAAGTTTATTTAATTCATTGTTTGTAATTAAATCAGTTTTACTAATTAAAATAACATCAGCAAATTCAACTTGGTCAACAAGTAAGTCGGCAACGCTTCGCTCGTCGTCTTCTCCTAATGATTCGCCGGTATCTTGTAAATCATTTGCTAGTTCGTAGTCGTTTAAAAAGTTTACCGCGTCAACCACTGTTACCATGGTATCGAGGGTGGCAACATCACCAAGTGAAACACCGTTTTCGTCGGCAAAGGTGAATGTTTCTGCAACGGGGAGGGGCTCAGATATACCTGTAGATTCAATGACGAGGTAATCAAAACGCCCATCTTTGGCAAGTTTGCCCACTTCAATAAGTAAGTCTTCTCGTAGGGTACAGCAAATACAACCGTTGCTCATTTCGACTAGTTTTTCGTTACTGTGATTGAGCGATACATCACTTTTAATTGTTGCGGCATCGATATTTATATCGTTCATATCGTTAATTATGACGGCGACTTTTTTACCTTGCCTGTTATTAAGAATATGACTAAGTACAGTAGTTTTACCAGCCCCCAAAAAACCTGATAACACTGTGACGGGCAGTTTATTTATCATTTAATAATCTTACTAAATTGCATTTTTAGATATGTTATATTATATCAATACTGTATTCCAGTAATGCTCTTAATTTATTCAAAGCTGAGTTGCCAATTTAGTGTGTTGCTCAAAACTCTTCATTCGAAAAATTAGGATGAATATGAAATTATTTACATTGCACGTGGTAATGATATTCGTTATCATTTGCGTTGACTTGTAATCATCTTCTCTGGATCAACATGTTTAACCAAAAATATTTGGCGCTCAGTATTGCTGCGTCTTTTTCTGCTTTTTCTAATGTGGCATTTGCCGAGCAAAATAACGAAATTGAAACAATTGAAGTAACAGGCCGCGCTCAGCAGTTTTACCTAGAAACCGAAAGTAAAATTGGGACTAAAACGGATTTAGATCTTATTAAATTACCGCAATCTGCGCAGGTATTAACCGAGCAGCTTATTATTGACCAAGCCGCGCGCGACATTACCGATTTATACCGCTCAATAGCCGGAGTAAGTGAGTACAGTTATTCAGGCGTTACTTTTCGTGGTTTTAGAGACGATGCCAATGTATTTTACGATGGCGTACGTGGCGACCCGTATTCGGGCTTTGGTGTACCCCAATTATTTAATGTAGCGCGTGTAGAAGTATTAAAAGGCCCAGCCTCTGCGTTATATGGTGGTGGTGAGCCAGGCGGTATGATCAACTATGTGACTAAAAAGCCTTCGTACACGCAAAGCAAAGAGCTAAAGCTAACGCTTGGCAATTACAACACACGTGGTGCATCACTTGATATGACCGGCGGTTTAACCGACACCATGGCGTATCGTGTAGGTGGTTATTACGAGGAGCAAGACAGCTTTCGTAATAATGCAGATTCAAAAAACAGTGAGTTTACCGGTGGTTTATTATTTGATTTAACAGATTCAACCACACTAACCACAACTGTTGACTACATCAAACAAGACTTAGGCGGTAACCGTTTACGTGGTGTACCGGTAGATGACAACGGTAATTTTTTAGTTGACCCAAGTTACAACGCAAACGAAGCATTTGACTACCAAGACATGGAAGCGTTAGTGCTGCAAGCCGAGTTAAAGCATTACTTTAATGATGATTTTTCTGTAAGTAGCACACTGCGTTACATGGATAACGAACGCGACCAAGCCTACCATGAGTCGCAAAGCTGGGTAGATGTAAACGGCGATGGTGAAGCCAACATTGATGACGAAACCATTAAACGCGAATACCGTAAGCAATACCGCGCCAACGAAGAAACAAGCTTAACCACCGACTTTGTTTATAGCTTTGAGCAAGGCCAATTAGCACACCAAGTATTATTTGGTGGCGACTACCACATAGTTGATACCGAGTACGATTACTTACGCGCCCGCTATGAAGCGGACGGCGTGGCTAACTTAAACATATTTGACTTAAATTACGGCAAAACCGACCCAAGTACTTATAACATTACCGACATGAACCGCGATGGTGTTGAAACCGACTGTTTTGGCCTATACGTACAAGATGTTGTAAGCATTAACGAGCAATGGACCGTGATTGCAGGCCTGCGCTATGACCATTTTAAAGAGCTAAACAAAGAAACCGGTTACAGTTACTCAGATAACGATGTAACACCGCGCGTGGCTGTTACATACCAACCTGTTGAAAACACATCGGTATACATAAATTACTCAGAAAGCTTTAACCCAGCATCATCGGGCGATCAAGAAGATGTAGAGGGCGAGGGTAATTTAACCCCAGAAACCGGTAAACAAACCGAAATTGGTATGAAAAACAAATGGCTTAATGGCAAAATTATGAGCACCTTTGCTATTTACCAAATTAATAAAGAAAACGTAGTAATGAGTAACCCAGACGACACGGGCGCGGGTGACGGCATTGCAGCACTTTTAAATATTGGTGAGGTAGAAAGCCGCGGGTTTGAAACAACGCTGGTGGGCGATTTAACCGAGTACTGGACGCTAACCGCTAATTACGCCTACAACGATACACTGGTTGTTGAGGGGGTAACGGGCGATACTATTTCAAGCACCTACGGTGATGGCTCTCGTTTTGCTAATGCGCCGCGCCATCAGGCTGGTTTATGGTCACGTTTTGCGCTTGATAACATAGATTCGTCTATTGCATTTGGTACAAATTACGTAAGCGAGCAAATAAGCCAAGATGGCCAAAAAGTTAAACCCTTTACTGTATTTGATATGAGCTGGACTACCCGCTTTGACGATGTGTTATTAAGTGTAAATATTAATAATATATTTGATAAAGAATATGCAGTAAGTGGCTTTAGTGAGCGTAACGGCCACTTCCCGGGCAGCCCACGTGAAATAGTAGGCCAAGTAACCTATAAATTTTAAAGTAAATTAAGCGCTAGCTTATCTCGCGCTTAATTTTTATCACTATTAAAATTAGCGGCTTCTTGCGCTGTGTTAATAGCTGTAATAGGGAAGGGGATCACAATACCTTCTTGGTTATAGCGTTTGTGTAGCGCTTTAATAAAAGCAGATTTAACCCAAAACCGATTAAAGTACTCTTTTGCGCGCAGCATTACTGTAAAATTAATACTTGAGTTATCAAAGGTGTGATACACCACAAAGGTATTGTAATCATCAACGCCCCACTCATGGTCAATCAGGACTTGTCGCGCAACTTCAAGCGTTACCTGCTCTACAAATTCTAGGTCTGAGCTGTAATGAACGCTTACATCAACAGGTACACTCAGCTCTTTTTCGGGGTAAAAGTAATTAATAATACGCGATTTAGAAAGCTGACTATTAGGAATAATAATCATATTATTTGGCAGCATTTTAACCCACGTAGAGCGCCAACCAATTTTTTCTACAAAGCCTTGCTCCTTTGACTCAAGCTCAATAAAATCCCCCACACGTATGGGTTTATCTATAACAAGCTGCACGCCCGAAAAAAAGTTTTCAAGGGTGGGTTGCAGGGCAAGTGCCACCGCCAATGACGTAATACCAAGAGATGCAATAATAGGCGTAATTGAAATACCCAAGGTGCCCAATAAAACCAACAACCCTACTGAAAACAATGTAACGCGAATAACTCCCTTAATAATACTTTGAGAATTGAATATAACGGCTGATTGTTTAGCGTAGTGATTAACTGTGCCAATAATAAAGTGATTTAAAAAGAAAATAAGCGCAAGTAAAGCTAATACAATATTGATGCTGTTGAACGGAATTCGCTTCGCTAACTCGGGGTCAATAACGAATGTATCGTGCTCCAAAATGGTGATTAGCACAATAAATGTGCAAAGTGTGAGTGGTTTAGATATTGAGTCAAGAAGTAGGGTATCGAATGTAAAAGTGGTTTTTGATGTCCACTTTTGTAACCAATACATTATAAAAAAACGAATAAAAAACAAGAGTATAGTTATGATTGAAAGGTAAGCTACTGTACTCAACCAAGGGGTGTTATTAATAACATCAAGCGTATTTTTGAGCATAACTTAAACCTAATAAATATATTTATATTTATTACAGCAAGTTATGTACCTATGTTTAGAATAAAAAAAGTGTATTGCCGAGACAAGCTCGGCAATAGTCGCTTATATTTTTTTAGCCAACCACATTCCACTCAACACGGAGGCAAAAAACAGCCAAAACTCCATTTTGAGTGACACTAACTGAACCAAGCCTGGGCCTGGGCAAATACCACTCAATCCCCACCCTAAACCAAACAAAACAGAGCCCGTAATTAATCTACGATCTACATTTTTTAGATTACTCAGGCTAAATGTTTCACCAAAAAATGGGCTGTCTTTTTTAGAAACCCAAAACCACGCCAACATCATTATTCCCATGGCTACCGCCATTACAATAATTAAACTGCCATCCCAGTTCTCACCAAAGGTTAAAAAATTGAGTACTTTATCAGGGTTAGTCATTCCACTAATAATAAGACCTAAGCCGAAAATAAAGCCTAAAAACACCGATGTAATTGCTTTCATGTTTTATCCAATTAAGTTAGCAGTGATAACGGCAACAAGCATAAACACACATGTTGAAACCCAAGAGCGAGAAGAAAAACGCGACATACCACACACGCCATGCCCGCTTGTACAACCATTAGCAAGTGAAGTACCTACACCCACTAAAAGGCCCGCTACAATAATTAACCAAGAGGGTATATTTAAATCGCCCTCTAATAATTCAGGTGCAACAAATAAGGTAGCAACGCCTGCAATTAGTAAGCCTGCAATAAAGCATACTTTCCATACATTATCGGGTTTTAATGGGGTGAACAGCGATTTAACTAATCCTGAAATACCGGCTACTTTGCCAAATAAAACCAGTAATAGTGCGCAGGCTATACCTATTAAAGCACCGCCTAAAGCGGCTGAAATGGGCGTAAATTCGGTTACCATTTTAAATTCCCCAAACAATAGATACACCAACACCAGACTGTTGCATTTCAATTGATAATTGTTGGTTAGGCGCTAAAAAGTTTGCACCCGATACTTTTTTAGCTGGCGAGTAAAAAGCCATAGCGTTTAATTGTACTTTTTCGCTAACTTTATGACTAAAACCCGTTGTAAAATGCCACTCTTGTACACCCGGCGCTAAAATATTAAATAACACCTCAGACGATGGAATAGGCTGTTGCGTGTATGAAACACCAAAGCGAATTTTTTGCTTTGCAGTGCGCTGCCACTGATAGCCTAGTTTATATATATCCATATCTTCCCAGCCAAACCCTGCACCTGCGCTTGCACCTAAAGGTGCAGACATTAAGTTACTCATTGGATTGGCAATGCTTTTAACTTCACTGTAGTTTATTTTTTGCCAATCAAATACAACTTGGTTTGTAGGCGTTAACTTATAAGCGGCACCAATTTGAATCGAGCTTGGTAAATCAAAGCCACCATTTTCTGCAAATAAACCTTTATAGCTATCAAACTCTTCCATAGACACCGATGAGCGGTAACTGGCACCCCAGCTAAACGATGTGCCTACGGTTTGAGTTATACCTACTTGTACACCTAAACCTGTGCTGGTGTCGGTGTCATTATTTGTAAGCGCTTGGGGCGATTGCGAAAAAGGCGCAAAGTTTCCAAGGCCTGTCGCTTTAAACTGTTGCACAACATAAATAGGTGAAACCCCCACTTTTGTTTGCTCATTTAACTGGTAGTTAATAGTTGGGCTAATAAACATCTGCTTTAAATTAACGCCAGTCGTGCCAGCATAAAATGTGCCTTCGGGTTCTGACTCGGCGTTGTAGTCGGTGTTCATGCCGCCATTGCCGTAAACTAATAAGCCAATATTTATTTTGTCATTGAGCTGGTGGCCAATGGCAAATTCAGGAATAGCAAATAGCGTGTTATCACTTTTTTGGGTTTTTGCTTCAAGATAAAGCGCATTAGGATAAAACGTATCTACAGATGAAGCTGTGTATTTTCTATCAGGTGAAAATAACTCTAACCCAACTGAAATTTCAGTGTCATTTACATTAAAGCTAGCAGGATTATTTGCACCCGACATCAATTCTTCCGATAGCGCAACACCCGCACCTGCCATGCCTTTGTGGGTCATGCCATAACCATGAGTAAAATACCCATTGGTAGCAAGTACGTTAAAAGAACCTAGGGTAAAGGTTAGGGCCAAACCAGATACTAACTTATTTTTCATTTTGACAGACATACGTAGTTGGAAAAGGCGGACAATAGCTAATTTTCTATATTCAAAAAAGGAATTTAAATCGATTACTTATAGTAAAAAAGAATATTAAGGGTGGGTAGTGAATCCAATATTTAGCGCAGTAACTTCTTAATCCTTGCATACAACTGTTGAATCAATCATTTAACTAAAAAATACAAAGCGGTGAGAGGGTTCACCGCTTTTTATTGGGCTAATTACATAGACTCAAGTGTTTTACCTCGGGTCTCTTTAATGTATTTAACAACAAAAAATATACTAATAAGTGCCGATAACGCATAAAAGCCGTACGCACCTGCAAGGCCAATATTAGCCAGCATAATAGGGAAGGTCATGGTAATGGCAAAGTTAGCAATCCACTGTGCGCTTGCAGCAACAGCAAGCGCTGCGCCGCGAATACGGTTATTAAACATCTCGCCTAATAACACCCACACAACCGGGCCCCAACTTAAACCAAAAAATACCACAAATAAGTTAGCCATTATAAGCGCAAACGTACCCATGTTATCGCTAAGTGCAAGCTTGCCTGCTTCATCAAGGCCTGCGCTGCCAAATATATAAGTAAGCGCACTTAAGCTAATAAACATACCCACACTGCCCACAAGTAAAAGTGGTTTCCGACCAATTTTGTCAACAAGGGCAATAGCAATAAAGGTCGATACAATATTAGTAGTACCCGCTAATACATTTATAAATAGCGATTGCGACTCGTCAAACCCAGCAGCTTGCCAAAGCTCAGAGCCGTAATAAAATACCACGTTAATACCTACAAATTGCTGAAATACACTCAGCGCAACACCCGCCCAAACAATTGGGTGTACTTTTTTACTGCCATCAATAAATAAATCGCGAATACTTGGCTTTTTATCGCTACGTAAGGAGCTTTTAACATCGCTTATTTGCGCATCAGCACTGTCGTTCGAAATTTTACTAAATACCGTTTTTGCATCGTCTACTTTACCTTGCGCTACTAAATAACGAGGCGACTCAGGAATAAACAACACACCCACTAAAAACAGTATTGCAGGCACAAGTTCAACCCAAAACATCCAGCGCCAAGCGGCTATATCAAGCATTAAAATATTTTGAGCACTACCAGCTGCATCAGCAATTAAATAGTTACTTAAAAACGCAGCAAATAAACCCAATACAATAGCGAGTTGTTGTAATGTAGCTAAACGACCACGAAGTGCGGGTGGTGCAACTTCTGCAATATAAGCCGGCGCCAATACCGATGCAGCACCAATACCTAAGCCACCAAATAAGCGGTAAAAAATAAACTCGGCCGAGCTTTCGCTAATGCCTGAGCCAAACGCACTAATAGCAAAAATAATCGCGGTGATGATCATAATTGCACGGCGACCAAATTTATCAGCCAGCGGCCCCGCAGCAAGAGCCCCCAGGGCGCACCCTAATAATACCGAGGCCACATTAAACCCCGTAGCTACACTGCTTGAATTAAACGCATTACCGAGTGCCGACACCGTGCCGTTAATAACACCCGAGTCAAAACCAAATAAAAAGCCACCAATAGCAGCCACTGCAGAGATAAAAATTACATAAAAAAGAGAGCATGTGCCCAATGTGTGCGCCGAGCTATGACTGCTCGGCGAGATAGGTGATGTCATAATTGTGTGTCCTAGTTTTTATTATTGTGTACTTTACTAAATTGAGACGTGTGGTGCAGCGTATTTTAGACGAATTATATCAGGGCTAACTCTCTCATAATCAATATTAAAATTATTGTTTAATACTTCTAATAGTCCTTTAATATCGCCCGTTTTAAACATGCCAGCTACTTGTACTTGTTTGAGACGGTCATCTTCTGAAAGCTCAAAATCTATATTTGTATAGCGGCTGATTTCAGCCATGGCTTCAGCAAGTGATTCACCTCTAAATATTAAGCTACCTTTGCGCCAAGATAATCTAGCGGCTACATCTATAGGATCAACTTTTTCGACCGCTTTAGCAATTTTACCTTTAAAGCTTAAATCAAGTTTTTCTCCCTTTGACACCGAAGTTGAACTATTTGATAAATACTGTCCTTGTTTATTAGTCCCCAGGGAAAGGTTGGGTAACGATTTGGTTTTTTGTTCTGCAACAAGGACTTTGCCATCTGTCACAATCAGTTCAATTTGCTTTTGGCCTACTTCTACATTAAATGCAGTACCAACAGCCTGAATAACTTTATCACCCGCGATCACACTTAAAGGTCGCATTTTATCGTGAGCTACGTCTATATGAATTTCGCCACGTAGTAAATTTATTACGCGAGTGTGTTGGGTATACCTCACTTGAACGAAGCTATTTGTGTTTAAGGTGATTTTGCTTTTATCAGAAAGCAGTATGTCCTTACTTTCACCTACGTCGGTTTGAAAATTAAGCTGTTTAGCAACCACTGCTGATTGATTAACCGGGTAAAAAAATGAAAAGTTAAACGCTTCTTGAAAAAAGCTAAGTGCAACAGCTAATAAAATAGATGCAGCTGTTGCACCTAACCACACAGGGAGACGTTTTTGTTTTACTGGTGTTTGTGGAAATAGATCTGACAAGCGGCTAAGGTCGTCCATTTTGTCCCACAGCTGTGCTACTTCAAGTAACACCTCTACATTTTTATAAGATTGTGCTAACCATTGCTTTAGCGCTTGCTCTTCGGATTTAGCCAATCCACGGTCAAGTTTAGCCAGCCACTCACTGGCTTCATCAAGGCGCGAATCGTCGCTAGTGTTACGCTCGTTTATGTGATAAATATTAGTCATTCCTACCTCCTGCATTTAGCTGGGAAGAAGTATTTGGTTGCTCATAAACACTTTTTTTAGATTGACGCATAAATTGCGTACAACGTTTCATGCCTGTTGCTATATGTTTTTCCACGGTACTTTCACTAAGGTTTAATTGAGCAGCAATTTCTCGCTGCGAATAACCATACACTTTTTTTAATACAAACACTTTGCGGCACTGCACGGGTAAAAGCCGTATGGCTTCACAAAAATTAGAAAACTCACTATCGGTGAGTGCTTTTTCATACATTTCGTCTTGCTGATGCTCCGCTAAGAGTTGCTCTAACGCTTCCATGTTGTCGATCCCATCGACTAGGCGTATATTGGCTTGCTTTTGGTAATCGAGCGCTAAATTTCGCGCCGTTTTATAAATAAAAGATTTTGGTGAGCTTATGTTTTCAGTGTTTTTAATCTGACAAATTCGCACATAAGTTTCTTGCACTATATCTTCAATTTCATGTGGCGGCACTATGCGTGCAACTACATTTGAGAGACTTTTGCGCGAGGCCAAATAGACCTTATAAAAAAGTGTGTTTTTCGTCATTTAATGTGTGTCTCGTGTGTGTTTACGGCAATTATTGTTATTGTTTTGCCACTACAAACTAAGACGAATGGTAAGAAAAAATCCGCCATTAAATTTAAAAAATAAATCAGCATTTTATTTTTTAAATTTAATGTTCATTAACCGCACGGGGCATAAAGCTTGTAATGTAAAGGCGAAGTGTACTACAGTTTTTTTCATTACAAATACCTCATCAGGTACTGATTATTCATTTTAAAAACTTTAACTTTTTAATTAATAAGTAAAAAATGGCAATTTGGACTGTATTTTTAATCGTTTAAAAATACAAGTAAACGCGCTAACAATAAAAATAATCAAGGCAAAAACAAATTATCATGGCAAGTCAAAAAAATAATTTATTTAAAAAAAATAAAAAATATTTATGGAGGAAAATAAAAAGTCACTCGTCTTTGTTCAGTGTATGGCCAAAAACTATACACAAGGAATATGTGCATTTGCCGCTTTGTTTACCAATTTATGTGCTGGTTTTTAGCTTATTCACCACCGAGGTAAAAGCGAGCCCTGTAAACGATAAAGCAGTGTTTAATATTCCCAGACAAAGGGCCGATTTATCGCTAATAAATTTTGCCGAGCAAGCCGATATTACTTTGCTTTTTCCGCTGGATAAAATTCAGCAGTTACAAACAAATACTATTGCTGGCGAGTATTCAATAATAAACGCATTACAGATTTTACTCGATGGCACAGGTTTGCAACCGCATGTTAGCGAAGATGGGCAAATATCTATTTTAATAGATCCAAGCTTCGAGAGAACTGACAACATGGCTAACTATAAAAAAAATGGCGTGTCGAGTGCTGTACTAGCTGTACTAAGCACAATGGCAACGCTCCCTGCAGTAGCAGAGACAGCAGCACAAGAACCAGAAATAATTGAAGTACGCGGAATTAGAGGCTCGCTTGGCCGAGCTATGGATGCCAAAAGAGAAGCGGGTGGCGTGGTTGACTCCATTTCAGCTGAAGATATTGGTAAATTTCCTGACACAAATTTAGCTGAGTCTTTACAGCGTATTACAGGGGTTTCAATAGACCGTTCAGGCGGTGAAGGGCAGCTCATTACAGTACGTGGGTTTGGCCCGCAGTTTAATACAGTGCTCGTAAATGGACGCCAAATGGCCTCTGAAAATCAAAGCCGTGCGTTTAGCTTTGATACTATTGCATCAGAGCTGGTTAAAAGCTTAGACGTATTTAAAACCTCAACAGCCACAAAGCAGTCAGGTGGTATTGGTTCAACAGTAAATGTAAATACAGCGCGCCCATTTGCTATTAATGGCTTTAAAGTTGCGGGCAGTGTTAAGGGTATTTACGATGAAAATAGCGAAGAAACCACACCTGAAATTTCTGGATTAATTAGTAATACATTTAATGATGACACATTGGGTGTGTTGTTTGCTGTTTCTCGCCAGGAGCGCGAAACACGCTTAAATCAGGCTCAAGTAGACGGTTGGTTGGAGAATGTGGGCGTCCCAAACCCGCAAACTCAAAGTGGGCAAGCATATACCGGAAATATTTTTTCGCCGCGTAACTACGATCATAAAGTAACAACAGAAACACGTACACGCACTAATGCAAATTTAGTTATACAGTATGCACCTTCAGATGATTTAGTTATAACAGCTGATGGGCTTTATTCTGATTTTGATGTTGAAGCTGACACCACGTCTTATGGGCATTGGTTTACAGCGCCAAACCTAGAAGGCTTTGGCGGGGCTGCAGGCCCAACCGTAGACGAAAATGGCACAGTGGTTGATTTATATCAAGAGGTAGGCCTTGCCACCGATATGCACGCTAAAAAGTTTGATCGCTTAACAAGCTCTAGCGCACTAGGCTTAAACTTTGATTGGCATGTAAACGATAACTTAAATATGAAGTTTGATTTGAGCCACTCAAAAGCTGAGCGTGAGGCTAATAACGGCGGTGGCGATCAGCTATCCTTGATTGGCTATGCTAACCGAGTTCGATTTGAAGTGGATGGCGGTATTTTGCCTTACGCGAGTGAGTTTGCCTCTGCTAACCCTAATATTTACAGCGGCCAGCAAGAGCTGGACGGTGTTGCTTATAACCCTGCAGTTACGCCCGATGGCGTATCAAATCATTTAGATACCGCCAATAGCCGAGCACATGTAATGCTACGTCGTGGTTGGGCTGTAGAAGATACCGTGGATCAGTTTCGTTGGGATAGCATTTGGCATAACGATGGTAGCTCAGGCCTAGTTTCGGTCAAGTTTGGTGCTATGTATTCAACTGAAACTAAAAATCTTGATCGTTGGGATAACGAAGGTGTTGGTATTCACTGTACTTTTTGTGGTTACCCGGATAACCCAAGCATGGATGGCTTAGCACAATTTGTATTTGACGCAGGAGATGACTTTTTATCTGATGTAAGCGGCAGCGGTCGTATGCCAACGTCATGGCTTGCACACGATGGCGAGGCAAACTTTGCGTACCTTGAGCAAATAGCTGCGGCGAATGGTCAGCCTATTAGTTTTGATGCAGTTAAACGTAATAAGTCGTTTGAGATAACTGAAGATACGTTCTCATTTTATACAGAATTCGATTTTGAAGCTGAGCTTGCAGGCATGCCTTTATACGCAACAGCGGGCTTTAGATACGAAAGCACTGATGTAAACGTAAAGGGGACCGATGAGCCGGTTAGTGCGTTAACCATTCTAGATAAAACAGAAATGCTTGCTAACTTTGGCGCTGTAGAAAATATCTCAGCAAGTTCAGATTACGAAGCGATTTTACCTAACTTTAGTGTAAAGCTTGAAATAAACGATGAGCTAATAGCACGTGCTGCTGTATCTCAAACAATTACACGACCAACACTCGACAGTATGTCGCCTGTAACAGTAATTGAAACAACTCGCCAAGGCGGCAATTTAACATCAAGCTCTGGTAACCCAGCGCTTGAGCCATTTACCTCTGATAATTTAGATTTATCATTAGAGTGGTATTACGCTGATGCCAGTTATTTATCTGCGGGTTACTTTAGAAAAAATGTTGCTAACTTCATTATTAATACGACCGAAGACTTAACTTTTGAGTTGTCTGATGGCGGATTGTTAACTGACCCCTCTACAGGTAACGATGTAGATAACCCTGATGCTGCCGACTCGACGGCTGTATTCACTAATACATTGCCCAATAATAGCGAATCGGCGATTGTTGATGGCTGGGAAGTCGCCTTACAACATAGTTTTGATAGTGGCTTTGGCTTTATGGTTAATGCAACATTTGTAGACAGCGATGCAGAGTTAGACTCTGCAGATATAACTCAAGTTTTTGCATTAACAGGCTTAAGCGACTCTTATAATGTGGTTGGCTTTTATGAGAATGGCCCATTTCAAGCGCGTTTAGCTTATAACTGGCGCGATAGCTTTGTACAGTCACTAACACAGCTAAATGGCGATGGTGTAACCATTGTAGAAGATTACGCACAACTTGATGCTAGCGGCAGCTATGACATTACCGAAAATGTATCGGTATTTTTTGAAGGTATTAACTTAACCGAAGAATACGTGCACAAGCGTGGTCGTTTTTCTAATCAATTATTGTTGGTTGAAGACAGCGGACGACGTTTTGCGTTAGGTATTCGCGGTAGTTTTTAACTTTAATTAATAAAGTGGCTTTTACAATTAGTAATAGCCACTTTTTCAATATGCCTTTATAGGTAACAAGTATGAACCAGCAAAATAAAAAAATAAAAACAGTGGTTGTCGTTGGTGGTGGTATAGCGGGCTGGCTAACAGCCGGACGATTAGCGGCGCACCACAAAAGTAATACCCCGGATGGCCTTAATGTTGTTCTCGTTGAGTCTCCAAATGTACCAATTATAGGTGTTGGGGAAGGTACTTGGCCTACCATGCGCAGTACATTAATAGCACTTGGTATTAGCGAAACTGATTTTATACGCGAGTGTGAAGCAAGCTTTAAGCAAGGAGCAAAATTTGCCAAGTGGGTGGATGGCTCCGAGGATGATTTTTATTATCACCCATTAGTTTTGCCACAGGGCTTTTCAAAAACAGATATGGCTGGCCACTGGTTAAATAACACCGCTGAGTCAACGTCTTTTTCAAACGCAGTGTGTTACCAAGAAGCTATTTGTGAGCAAGGACTTGCCCCTAAAACTATTCGCACACCAGAATACGCAGCTATAGCCAACTATGCATACCATTTAGACTCTGCAAAATTTGCCGTTTTTTTACAAAAGCATTGTACGCAGCAGCTTGGCGTTAAACATATTTTAGCCGATGTGACGCAGGTTAATAGTTCTAATAATGGCGATATTGCAAGCGTTACTACAAAGCAACAAGGTGAAATTAGCGGTGATTTATTTGTTGATTGCACCGGCTTTTCTTCATTGTTATTAGGTGAGCATTATAAGGTTCCTTTTAAGCCGTGCGATGACGTGCTATTCATTGATACCGCCTTAGCAGTGCAAGTCCCTTATGAGAATGAAGATGAGCGTATTGCATCCCACACAATCTCAACAGCGCAAGAAGCAGGTTGGATATGGGATATAGGATTACAGCACCGCCGTGGTGTAGGTTACGTGTATTCGAGTAAATATAGTAGCGAAGCTGAAGCACGCGAAAAGCTCAAAGCGTATGTTGGCGATAAAATAGAGTCGTTAACAATTAGAAAAATCCCTATTAAAAGTGGCCATCGCTCACACTTTTGGCAGAACAACTGTGTTGCGGTTGGGCTTTCAGCTGGTTTTTTAGAGCCGCTTGAAGCCTCTGCATTGGTATTAGTAGAAATGTCAGCGCAAATGATAAGCGAACAACTCCCCCAGACCCGCGATATTATGGATATTACCGCCAAACGCTTTAACGAGACGTTTACCTATAGGTGGGAAAAAATAATCGACTTTTTAAAACTGCATTATATTTTATCAAACCGTGACGATAACGCATTTTGGCGTGATAACAGAGACCCAAAAACGATTCCTCAAAGCTTACAAGATCTAATGAAGTTGTGGCAATACCGCGCTCCTGCTGATCACGACTTTACAAGTAATAATGAGGTGTTTCCAGCGGCTAGTTATCAATATGTTTTATACGGCATGGGCTTTAAAAGTGATTACAGCACAACTGCCTATATGCTTAAAGACACTGTTTTCGCTAAAAGTCAGTTTGATAAAAATAAGAGCATGATAAACCAAGCAGTCACTAACTTACCTAGTAACCGAGAGCTGCTTAATAAAATTAAGCACCATGGTTTTAGTGCTATTTAGCTTAAAAAATTACACATAAAAACAATAAAGAGACACGCATGGAAAATTTAGTCGCATTAGAGCAAAGTGCTCATCAGCATATAAAAATAGATACACAAAAAGCACAATCACACGCTAAAAATCTTAATATGATCCCCGTAGTTATGGCGGAGCTTAGCCAAATTGCCGTTCAGCAGCCTATAGTTTTTGCAAAAAACTCAGAAACAGGCGAGTTTACACTCAATGCTTTATTAGGCTTTGAGCAACATGAGAACTTGTTTTATCAGCAATCACAGTGGCAGGGCGTATATTTACCGCTTCAGTTACAGCGTCAGCCATTTTTTGTTGGTGATACGCATGCAAAGCAGACGCAATACCCTGTGTGTATTAATTTAAACAGCCCTGCAGTAGTTGATAACTCTGCGCAAAGCGAAAATAATTTAGAACCAATTTATACCCAAAGCGCAGAAGAAAGTGGCTATTTTAAACAAATAAAGCAGTGTTTAGGGCATTTACTACAAGGCGAAATAGACAATAAAAAGTTAATTGATGCGTTGTTAAAGTATGAACTACTACAGCCATTATCGCTTGAAGTAACGTTTGAAAATAACAAAAAAACAAAGTTAAACGGCCTATACACTATTAATCAAGAAAAGCTCTCACAACTTAATAGTGATCAAATTACGCTTTTACATCAAAGTGCTTTATTACCTGCCATTTATACAGTAATAACCTCACTTGGTCAGATATACCCATTAATAGAGCGTAAAAATGCGGTGCTTAATTTAGCCGATGATTGATTTTACACTTAACAAAAATATGGTGTTACACATACACACTGTAGGGGAGGAAAAAACCCCAATAATTGTTATTGATGATTTTGTAAATAATGTAGATGCGCTAATTAATTTTGCTGTGTTTTCTCAAAATACGAGGGAAACATTTTACGCACAAGAAAGTGATTTTTATCCAGGAGTAAGAAAAGCAGCACCGCATAGTTATATAGAGCAGCTAAAAGCACTGTCGCCAATTATTAATTCACACTTTAATATGGCAGATAAAAGCGAGTTTGATGTAATACTTTCTGCCTTTTCAATTGCATGTACAGAGCCTGATAAACTCAGGCCAATACAAATGCTTCCCCATTTTGACACACCTAATATGAACCAACTTGCTATGGTGCATTTTTTATGTGATGAAACACATGGGGGTACTTCATTTTATAAACATAAAGCCCTGGGGTATGAACGCATAACAAAAGAGCGACTTATCCCTTATAGGCAAGCTATAAAGCAACAAGCCATGGCACAAAAGCTTCATAAAAACCCACATTATATAAATGGCAGCACAGCTTTGTTTGAGCAAGTTTACAGTTTAGAGGCAAAGCTAAATCGGGTTGTTATATATCCAAGCAACTTATTGCATTCCGGGAATATAAATGCAGCTAACGGTTATACCTGCGAACCAATTAATGGGCGTTTAACTATTAGTAGCTTTGTGGTTCTGTGCTGACTATTAATGTGTTGTTTGCAGCGGGTAGACGCTAATTCATATGATTATAAATTGATTTTTATAAATGGTTTTTAGAATTCATATATCTTAAAGTTATAAAAGGGGATTTATTGCCACCTCTTTTATAAAATAAAATACTTTAAATTTACCTAAAATGTTAACAAAAAGGTGACAAAGATAAAATAACATTCTATTGTAAAGTTGGCTGTGTATTTTTTGTTCTTCTTAGAGTGAGTGTAAAAATTAAGCTCTACTAAGTTGTATGTTTTCGCAATAAATATACATTTGTAATCTACCTAATTATTTTAATTTATAGGGATAATTTATGAAAAACATTTTAGTTATTACATTAACAGCAACAGTACTTTTAGGCTGTTCAGCAACAAGCAATATTTCACTGAAAGAAAAAGACCAAGCATATGCAAAGTACTTGTCTGAAGAAAACTTAGCAGGTGAAGATAAAATCAATAGCTTTAGGTTTAAAGGTTGGAAACCACTTTCTGATAAATTCTTAATTATTTCAGCGGCACATAAAAAAGATTATTTGATTGAAACCCAGGGCACTTGCCATGACCTAAATGAATCTCATGGAATTGAGTTAAACCGCTTTTCTAATTTTGTTATACATAAGGAAGGGGATTCAATTTCTACCATTGAACAACCTACAAAAAAATGTTTTATAAAATCGATTTACCCACTTACTGCTGGCCAAACAGAGTATTTAGAAAGTATTGGAAATCCTATCCAAAGTTGAATTTAATAACAACAATAATAGTTGACCTTTTAAGGTCAACTATTATTTAAGAAACGTTGAATAAACGCATTTTTAGTTCTAGATTTAATATCAAAGCCATGCCAGGTTAATGTTACACCTCGTAAATACCTAAATCATAAACTCTTCAAAGTACTCTTTTTGTAATTCTATAGTCAGTGCTTTAGGGCGAATACCTTGTACTAAGCTGTACACTTCATCCTTTGTGTAACCTGCTGAATTTAAAATAAGCGCAGCAACCAACCCTGTGCGGCCAGTGCCGCCTTTGCAATGTATGGCAATGGTTTGTTTTTGCTGTATGGCTTGTAATATTTCTGTTTTGTGTGTGTTCCAGCTTGATATAAAAGGCTGTTTGGGTGCTTCGTCGTCATTTATAGGTAAATGAAACCAAGTTATATCGTGCTTTTGGCACTCACTATTAATTGTTTGTACGTTGTTTTTTTCGAGCTCCTTTTGTGGCATAAGTGAAAGCAGCATGTGAGTGCCAGCGGCTTTTAATGTAGCGATTGAATCCGCTAGGCTTTGCGTTTTTGTACCAGGGCAAGGCGTAAAAATAATATTTGCGCCGTTACTGAGTGATAAAATATCGTACGGGTGCGCGCTCATGGTAAGTCCTTTATTTTTAATAAATTTACTTTTATACGCTCACTATAGCGTGTTTTAGTTACAAGTTTAAGATTGAATAATAAGCACAAATGCTAGATACTGTTTTTATATACAGTTGTGGCGGTATTATGAAAAAAGAATTACCAGCAAAATACTATTTAGCGCATTTTAGAGAACTTATTGAGTTTGTAACAAGTAAATGTATGCATTTACTTGAGCCTAAACATAGTGAATTTATTAGTAAAATTAACCAACTAGATGAGCAAAGCCAATGCATGTTGGCGCGTGTGTATTCGCGCAAACCTTATTTAGTGCAGGCGCAATCGCTTAATTATGAAGAAATAACTTCGCCGCATCAGGCTATTTATACGCTAAAAACAGCGGGTATTTTATATGAGCCAAACGCACAGCATTACAAGCAGCTTATAGCGCATTTAACCAAGTCCATGCTGGTGGAGTTACTCAGTAATTACAGTGAGCAAGTAAGCTTTAAGAAAAGCGCAGCTAAAGGGGAGTTGGTCACTATTGCGTGCCAATTTTTTAGTGAGCGCGCAGATGATTTAGCCCCTTTATATAGCCAATATGTGATAAATAACCGTGAAGATTATTACGAGTATTTTGAGTTTTTATTTGCAGGGCGCTTAAGTAGTGGCGATGTAAACCATCAAAACCGCTTTGTTATGCGCGATTTAGGGTTAACCGCTACCCGCGAAGGGCACAGCGAGAGCTTGTCACGCTTTAATACACTCGCTGAGGCGCAATCTAATTACGTTTTAAATCGTTACCGTTTAGCATTTAAAAACATTGGCAAAACAGCCGGTAATACAAAAGATGAAACCTTGGATGACAAAGCCCCTTACACCGAGCTTGCGCATTTAGTATTAGCGCAACCGGCGCATGGCGCACAAGCGCACGACATTAAAAACAAACTGCTGGTTAGGCTGTACAAACAACTTAAAAATACCGATAGCGAACTTGCCTTTAGCCTACTTGAAGGCTGCACCGATTACGCCGAAGCACAAGAAATTCAAATAAGAGAGCAATACCGCCTAGGTAATAAAGCGTGGGTAAAAGCGCAGCTAGAGCAAATTATAGAAAACCCGCTCACCGACGATTTACTGTACTTTGCTGATGACTTTTTAATGCGTAAGTATAATAAACAAACGCGTTCGCGCTTAAGCACTATGCTAGCCGATACCCAATGTGTGCTTGAAATTGACGAAATTTACCGAGGCGATGTAGAGCAAGGCGTAAATGAGCATTACAGTGCAAAAGGGTTAACGGTTTTTAATACCGAAAACACCTTATGGCAAAGCTTGTTTGGCTTAGTATTTTGGCACGAGTTATTTATAGAGTCACCATACCCGCCGTGTAATGAATTTGATATTTACCCGCAAGTTTTACAGCTTGGTAATTTTTATGAAGCACAAAGCACGCAAATTGACGCACGTTTAAAAAGCTGTAGCACTAATCATGCGCTGCTTAATTTGGTATGTAAGCATGCCGCGCAGTATTTTGAGCAGCCCAATGGTTTATTTAGATGGCGCAGCAATTTATTAGAGCCACTAGAGGCACTTATTTTAAACAGCCCGCTTGAAGCGTTAATTGCGCACTTAACGGCTATGAGCAAACACTATTTACAGCTAAAAGACGGCTACCCCGACTTAATGGTTATTAATAATGGCCAAGTACATTTTGAAGAGGTAAAAGCCCCAGGCGATAAGCTTAGGCGCAACCAACTTACCACTATTGATAATTTAAAAAATGTAGGCTTTATGGTACATATTGCCGCAGTTAAATGGTTTGTAGACCCTAACCGTATTTATAGCGTGGTTGATATAGAAACTACGGGCAGCTTAAAAGGTGGTAACCGCATTACCGAAATTGGCATAGTTAAAGTACAGCACGGTAAAGTAATAGATACCTGGACGACACTTATTAATCCGCAGCGCCATATCCCAAGCTTTATTACTAAATTGACCGGCATAAGCGATGGCATGGTGTACAACGCGCCTGTATTTGCCGATATAGCACAGCCACTACTAGATAAACTTGCAGGCAGTATTTTTGTAGCCCATAACGTGAACTTTGATTACGGTTTTATTAAAAAAGAATGTGAGATTGCAGGGCACTTTTTTAAAATGCCAAAAATGTGCACCGTGGTTGAATCGCGCAGAGCGTTTAAAGGGTTAAAGTCGTATTCGCTTGGTAACCTTAGCGCGCATTTTAATTTAAACTTAACCAGCCATCACCGCGCATTGGCTGATGCAACTGCCACTGCTGAGCTGTTATTGCTGATACAAAAAAGTGAAACGCTAACGCAGTAGCTTATTATCTTATTTTTAAGTATTTGAAATTTAAATAATAAGTAGCTTTATTATAAATTTTTAATTTATTTTGGAATAAAGTGTTTTTGTAAATCGTCTTCTTTATGTCAATCCGACAAACTAGAGGACAAAACAATGACTAAATTAAATAAAATTGTAAGCGTAATGATGTTAAGCGGTGTGTGTACTTTTACAGGTGCAGTGCACGCCGCTGATATTGAACTATCTCAGTCAACGTCGGCGCAGCAACAATCATCTTCATCTATTGCGCTTTCACAAAATGGTTTAACAGCCAGTGGTAGCAACGAGTCAAACGTATCTAACGATACACAAGTAACGGCTGATGATTCGCAAAACACAGATTCAACGGCTAGTAACACGCAAACTCCAGCGCAAGAAAGCAGTGAGGCCGCAGAGCCTGCAAATACATTGGTTGCATCTGCCAGCGGATCTTTAAATAATGCATTAAATGCATCGGCCTCGTCTTTAAATGCCACAGCCAATTCCACAAGCAATACCACAGTCAATACAGCGCTTGATGCAACAGCGCAGTTAACCTCATCGGCGAGTAATTTAACAACCGCTGTGAGCCAGTCGTCATTACGTTATGTTACCTCTGAGCAAGGCGCTCAGCCAGACACCACAGATACACCAGCCGATGCCTCTTTACTTTCAAATGTAAGTAGCGCAACCGATTCAGTAACACAAGCTGATGCAACTAATGCGCTTAATGCGGGTGAGCTTACAAACCAATTAGCAATTACTAATACGGCTGCAAACTCAGTGAGCTCTGCACTGCAAATGGGTGATGCAATTAATACCAGTAATGAAGTAGTAAACAATGTTCAGCAATCTTTAATTGCCAGTGTGCAAGATAGTACGGTTAGCAGTTTACAAAGCACGGTACAGCAAAGTGTTAGTGGGCAGGTGAGTGCAGCGGTCACTGATCAAGTTAGTAACGATGTAGCACTCAGCACCGCAAGTGAAGTAGTAACCAACATTACTAACGATTTAGACCTAGGCCTTTAATACGCCAAGTATTTGCACAAATGCCGAATAGGGAAACCTATTCGGCCTGTTGGAGAATAAATATGAAAGCAGTTATAACCGCCACTTTGTGTGTTTTTAGTGCCCAAGCGGTGCTTGCACAAACTAACCACATTAAAACAGCTGAGCAAAATAAGCCCTTTAAAAGTAGCTTTGAGCTAAATGCTGATGCTGAAGTTGGGGTATTAAGTAACTCGGCGCTCTCTGTTCAAGAGCTTGACGATATTTCGTCGCAAAGCGACAGCGGCATAAAAACCGCAGCCGGTGTTAATGCAAAATGGCAATTAACTAAAAGCGCTAAATTAACCTCAAGCTATAAGTTTGAACAACAAGACTACGATGAGTTTGATCAATACGATTTAGACCTGCATCAATATGGTTTAGATGGCAGCTATAGTTTTAATAGCCATGAGCTAGGGGTTCGTTACGATGGTGCAAAAGCAAATGTAGATGGCGAACCATTTTTACATTTTAATCAAGCCAGCGCCTACTATGGCCATTTTTTAAACCCGCATACGTATTTGCGTATGAGTGTAAAAACCAAAGCTAAACGTTTTGCTACTGCAAAAGCACGTAATGCCGACGGCGTAGGCGGCGATGTAGCGCTTTATCATTTTATAAATAACGGCCAAACCATGCTAATGGCAGCGCTAAGTGCCGATAAAGAAAACGCCGACGACAACCAATACGACTTTAACGGCTACGGTTTTACTACTAAAGTTACGCACAAATTTACGGCCTTTAATGTAGCGAATAAAGTGGGCGCAGGCTGGCGTTATCAAAATAAAGATTACGATGAGCAAACAACGGATGATTTTTTTGAGCAAATACCGTCGCGAGATGAGCACCGAAATGTCGTTAATGCGTTTTATAACCTAGCTTTATTTGAGCACGTAACATTAATAGCCGAGGCTGAATATGGCGATTATCAATCAAAGCTTAGTAGCAATACCTATACGCAATCGGTTTTATCGGCGTCAGTTAAAGTGCACTTTTAGGCGGGTAAATGGCACCATAACCAAAGGTGGTGTCTTTGCCTTGCTCGCCTAAGTCGACGGCCAGCGATGTAAGCTCGTTAAGTGCTTTGGTTTTATTATTACCATGCTCTAACAATAAACAACTTAATACCGCGCTTACATGCGGCGCCGCCATTGACGTACCCGACTCCCTCCCAAATTTTCCATTGCCTTGGCTTGTAACAACATTTACACCAAGGGCTGCAAAGTCTATGTAATCACCTTTATTTGACCATCTATAAATTTGGTTATTTGCATCAATAGCACTTACCGCTATCACGCTTTTATACGCACCTGGGTATAACGGCTGCGACGCCGGCCCTTGGTTACCTGCAGCAGCTACAATTAACACGTTTTGTTTTATTGCTGCAGTAATACTCGTTTCTAAAACTGCGTTATTTGGCCCCGTTAGGCTCATATTTATTACGGGTATTTTATTACTTACTAACCAGTTAAGTGCTTCTACTATGGCAAATAATGTAGCCCCTTGTGCATATTCAGATTGCCTATAAAACACCTCGGCACTGTAAAGCTTAGCATTGCTTAAAAGCGGGTTAAGTTTTGCGCCTTTACCTGTAATTAGCCCTGCAATGGCGGTGCCGTGTAAATTTGGCGAGCTTAACCCTTGTGGTAAAAAGCTTTGCGTAGTGATATTTGTACCTTCAAAAGCACTGTGTTTGGTATTAATGGCGCTGTCGATCATGCCAATTTTTACGCTTTGTGTGCAGTAAGGGGCAATAGAGTTATTTGGTGTTACTTTTGCGGTAGGCTCGCCAGTTTGCGCTTGGTATATGTGGTTTCGGTCAAGTATTGCAGACTCATCTAAGTTAAGTGCTTTTAATAACTCACTTTTAGAATTAACACCTTGGGGCACGTTAAAGCGCACTAAGCTCATGTTAAGTGCGTTGTAATTTTTTACCGATACAATAGTCACATTTTGCTGCTGTAGGGTATTAAGTTGTTGGCTATTTGCCATTAATAACCATTGGCGCTCTATTGCTCTAAAGCCGTTTTCTAGCTCTACTTCAACAAATGCGGTGTTTTGACTATTTATATTAATGTTAAGCACATTAGGTAAACTGCTAATTGGCTCACTAATTTGCGCTTTTAGTTCATCAATCGACACTTGTGGTACAGGCAGCGGAAGCGGCAGGCGTTGTGCGCGCTCTATAGTTTGCTCAATACGCTGCTCTATTGGGTTTAACTGCCCAAGTACTTGATCGACTCTCACTATATTGGCAGAGCTCGTTGCGCTAAATATGCAAATCGAAGCGGCTATTATGTGTTTAACGCGTGTGTTTTTAATGTTCATAGTGGGTTACTTTTATTAAATCTATCATGCTAGTTAGTTAACGTTTAACACATAAAAATATTTCATTATTCAAATTATTTTGATTATTTGGGAATAAATGTTTTTTTGAATCGTCTTCTTTATAAAAGGGGTAAAAATCAATGAACGAAACATTAAAAACCTTATTGCCCATGCTTAGGCGTTTTGCCTATTCGCTAACGGGTAGTAAAGCAGATGCAGACGATGTAGTGCAAATAACAATTGAAAAACTATTAGTAAAAGGCATTCCGGATGACGTTGAGCCTGCTAAATGGGCGTTTAAAATTTGCCGCAATGTGTGGATAGACGAATACCGCTCACGCAAGGTAAGGCAAAATACGGCCCAGGCCGATATATTACCAGAGCCAATTACAAGTAATGAGCACCAAACACTCGAAAACAAACAAATGCTTAAAAATGTAAATACAGCACTTGGGCAATTACCCGAAGAGCAACGCGCCATTGTATCGCTGGTGGCAGTGCAGGGCATGGCCTATAAAGACGTAGCACATACACTCGATATACCTATAGGCAGTGTAATGAGTAAATTATCGCGTGCACGCAGTACACTTTATAATTTAATAAAACCCGACTTTAAAAAGGAGCAAGTATGAACATTAACGACGAAACACTTAGCGCCTTTTTAGACTCAGAGCTAAGCGAGCGCGAAATGGAACAAGTGCGTAAAGCCCTTGAAACGGATGATGAACTAGTAATGCGAATTGCAGAGCTAAGCGAAGTAGACATGCGAGTAAAAGAGCACGCAACAAGTATTGATGACGTCCCCCTTAGTGACTCATTAGCTAAAACAGTTGCAAAGCTTGATACAGCAACGACAAAAAACACTTTAAATAGCAATATAGTGGCGTTAACGCCTTGGCAAAAGGTTAAGCACTCGGCTAATAAAAGCTTAGCAATAGCTGCAAGCATTGCCGTGGTATTTGGTATTGCAATGACCAGTTATTTACAACCCAATGAGTCGCAAAATTTAGTAGCCAGTAGCATAGCCTCAGCCCTTAATAAACAGCTAAGTAGTGGAGAGTATGAGCAAAGTGATGGCTCAGTATTTAGCGCGCAGCTTAGTTTTAAAAATCAGCAAGGTGAGCTTTGTAGGCAGTATGCACTAAGTTCAAACAACACAACGCAAACAAGTATTGCATGTAAAACGCAAAGCGGTTGGCAAATTAAAGCGCAAACAGCTACGCAGCAAAGTAATAATGGCGCGCAATATCAAACGGCGTCTAATAACAGTCAGTTAGATGCTGTTATAGATAGCATGATCAGCGGCGCACCACTAGATAGAGCGCAAGAGCAGCAAGCAATTAGCGCAAAGTGGCAGTTAAACAAATAATAATGTGTATAAAACGAGGTGAATTATGAAAACATCTATTTTAATTATCAGTATTTTACTTATGGCGGGTTGTGCATCTAACCCTGATTACCGCGCCGCGAATAATGGCTCACAAGGTTACAGCGAGCAAAAAATTAGTGACGATCAATACCGCGTAGAGTTTAAAAGTGTGTCAAACAATGTAGCTGATGCCGGTGACTATGCATTGTTACGCGCGGCTGAACTTACCCAAGCGCAAGGCTACGACTGGTTTGTTGTAACGAATAAAGAAACCTTTGTTGAGTCTAAATCGCAAGCGCCCGCGTCAACTATTAGTGCATCACACAGTCAGCAATATGAGCGAAGCTGCGGTTTATTAACTTGCGAAACACGCGCACGCCCAACAAGCAGTGTAGGCGTGCAGGTGAGCAACAATGATAAACGCAAAGAAGTACACACCCTGATTGATATTAAAATGGGTAAAGGCATTAAACCCAGCGACAATAGCTATAGCGCACAAGACTTAATTGAACACTTAAGCAAAAAAGCACAAAAGTAAGCGCTTTGTAAAAGCATTTAGCGTGTTTTAGCTAGGTGCTTTTTTCGCGGTAAAAATCCAGTAACCAGCATAGTGCCCACAATAACAAATAAAGCGCCCAATAACGTATTTGGCCCAATTTGCTCGTCTAAAATTAAATGTCCCCAAAAAATGCCAAATAGCGGAATTAAAAACGTGACCGTTAAAGCTGAGGTTGGGCCTATATCGTCAATAAGCTTAAAAAATAAAATATAAGCAAGCGCTGTACACACTACGCCAAGGGCTAAAACGCCAAGCATAACGTTGGTGGTTGGCACTTCACGCATTGGCATAAAAAGTATAAGAGGCAGCACCATAAAACTCGCTGCCCACATTGAGCCGTGTGCGTTATCAAACGGTGCAAGCTTTGGCGCATTTTTTGTGTAATGAGATGCAATGGCATAACAAAATGAAGCGCTTAGCGCTGCTACAATAGCAATAAGTGACTGAGTATTTAATATAAGATGATTTTGCCCAACTAAAATTGCCACACCTACTAAACCCAATAGCAAGCCTATAACCATACTCTTAGTTGGCTTGGTTTTACTCCAGATAATACCCACAACAGCGCCCCAAATAGGCGTTGTAGAATTTAAAATAGATAACGTAGATGCGCTGATAGTTTGCGCGGCATAAGCAAAAAGTAAAAAAGGCAGGGCGGAGTTAAGTGCGCCAATTATAAAAAAGTGCTTTTTGTGTTTAGTAAACGCCAATCTGCGTTTTAAATACAGTGCAACTATAAATAGTGTGAGTGCCGCAAAGCCTACTCTAAATTCTATTAACACTGCGGGCCCTAAACTAGTGGCGGCCATGCGCATAAATAAAAATGACGCGCCCCAAATTGCAGCCAGAAAAAATAATCGAAGTAAACTTGCTAAGCTCATGATAATATTTTAATTATACGAATAGGGTTATAGAATAACAGGCTTTACAAAGAGTGTAAGCCAGATTAGGTACTCGCATATTAAAAATAATAAAGTACTAGTTATGGTTAGGTGTTTACTGGCTACAGCAATTTTGGCTGTGAGTTTATTAAGTGGGTGTGGGTCGACCCCAGTTAATTTATACAGCGATAATACAATGAAGAAAAAAGAATACAACGGTATTAAAGCCTATAAAAATGGGCTGTACGAACAAGCTTTTAATGATTTAAAAGAGCCTGCAGCACTTGGGTATAAAAGCGCACAATACACGTTGGCGTTTATGTTTTTAAAAGGTCAATATTTAGATCAATCAACCAAACTTGGCATGGGTTGGTTAGGTGTAGCTGCAGAAGCTGGCGTTGAAAATTGGTCACATCAATATGATACTTTCTATGCCGCTGCAACATTAGAAGAGAAGCAGCAAATAGATGCAATTGTTGCGCTCTACATTGAGCAGTTTGGTGTTAAAGCTCAAAACATGACTTGCCGAAGGTCAACATCAGCTAGAAGAACATTTGGCGAAATTAAAATTGATTGCACTAAACGTGACGGAGCGGTCACTGTGTATGAAGTAGACACAGTTGAATAAAGCTAGTTGTTAACTAGCTTCTTTTCAAAGTCACTTTTCACTATATCGAGCGCTTTTAAGACTTCTTCAGGCTCTACGTTGTGTTGCTCCAGTATCATAATTAAATCAACAGCGAGCTTAATATGCGTTGGCGCTTCCTCAAGAGGGTTGGTCATTTAAATTTTTCTTTTTAGATATTTGACTAATAGCCACATCAATAGCGGTTTGAACACGTTCTTCCATGTGTATGCGTTCAGCTTGTGGTAAATAAAACGCCATATCTACGTCGTAACGAATGTAACGAGGTGGCAGTTGGTTTAACACGGTACAGCAAAAGTCGGCCATAACGTCGTCGTCATATTTTTCGTCTAGTTTTCGTTTTATGATTTCTTCAACAACAATTTTTTCGTAATAGTTATGTATATCGTCGTGTAATCGCATGTTCCTACCGCTTTGTTATGTTCCATTTAAGTAAGTCTATACTAAGGATTGTTATAAATCGATAGCCGCTTTAAATAGTTGCTTATGCACATTGATTAAGCTGTCTAAATTACGTTGGTAACCGCCGCCTAAACCACACATAAGGGGAATGTTATGTTGCTTACAAAAATCAAGAACAAAAAGATCTCGTTCATAAACACCTGTAATAGATACATTTAATAAACCTAGCTCATCTTTTGTGTAAATGTCTGCGCCCGCGTTGTACAGAATAATATCTGGCTGATGGATACTTACACACAGCGCAAGTGCGTGTTGTAATGTGTCGATATACTCATCGTCGCCAGATTTAGCAGGTAAAGAAAAGTCGTAATCAGATTGCTGCTTTAAACGCGGAAAGTTTTGCTCGCAATGAATTGAGCAAGTAATGATATTTTTATGGCTTTGCTGATTAATAATCTGCGCTGTGCCGTCGCCTTGGTGCACGTCGCAATCAAAAATCAGCACAGTTTTAGCTTTATGAGTATTTAATAAGTGTGTGGCCGCTATGGCTAAATCGTTAAATATACAAAAACCACTGCCGTAATCGCTATAGGCATGGTGATAACCACCGCTTAAATTGCAGGTTAGTCCGCTTTTTAAAGCCTCTTCTGCTGCTTGAATACTCCCACCGACAGACAGCAATGTTCGTTCAACTAATTGAGCCGAATAAGGAAAGCCCATCTTTTTTATCGCTTTATCAGATAAGTTCCCAGTTAAAAAATTATTAATATATTGCTCGCTATGACATAAGGCTAATTGCGAGGGGTGTGCCTTGGCGGGCTGCTTGAATGCGGTTGGTAAAAAGCCTAAATGTTCTATTTCGGTTTTAAGCCGTTGATATTTTTGAATTGGAAAGCGGTGCTTTTCGGGCAAAGGCAAATTTGAATAAAGAGGGTGGTAGTATAGCTGCATGGACAAAGCCCTAACGGAGTTGCTGTTTTTCTACTTGTTGTATTTTGTCTTCAGTGGCTGAAATGGCTTTTCTGCATCGACCTAAACGTGCGTGAGTACTTAATATTTCAAGGTTAAGCTTTTGAGCTTTTGCTGGGGATGCATTTTCCATTTGCATTTTACGCTCTTCTATCATCAGCATTAAGCGGCGTTCAAACTCATGGTTTTGTTTTAACTCGTCGTAAAGTTCATGAGAAGACTGCATCACTTTTTTTACAGCTTGCTTATAAACAGCTTGTTTTGGGCGAGGTTTATACCGACTTTTATTTTCTTTTTCCCAAATTGGTGTTGATTTAATGACATTAAATACGGCCTGGACTTGCGATGCAATTCGCTCTAGCGCGTAGGTATAAGCATGGCGGTGATCGCTTGGTGGTAAGCTTGCTACTTCTTCTTCTATTTCGTTTACGTAATCAGCCAGGTTCATGCTTTTAGTTTGAAATACAGCGCGGTCAAATAGGCTAGGTTGTGCTTGCATATAACGGTTTTTAGCAAACAATTTAGCTCTGTCAAATTGCTCAGCTTGTTGCTTGAGCGAAGTAACTTGCTGTTGTAGTTTTTCTAATGCATTCACTTGCATGCTAAAAGTAAGCCTCGTAAATGAGTTTTAATGCTAAAAGTATAACCATGGTATTAAAAACAGGGCGTATAAATTTACTACCAAACCTAATTGCAGAGTGCGCACCAAACCAGGCTCCTAACATAATAAAAAAGCCCATTGTTATACCAAGCAAAAAGTTTACATGCCCTAAAGCTACAAAGGTTATAAGAGAAATAAAGTTAGACACAAAGTTCATAGAGCGGGCTAAACCGCAATTAAGAAGCAAGTTCATTTTATAAAGCATGCCGTTAGACGCGGTCCAAAATGTGCCGGTGCCTGGGCCTGCTAATCCATCAAAAAAACCGAGTGCTAGGCCTTGGACCCACTGCTTTACTTTCATTGCATTGTTGAGTTTTGGTAACTCATCACCTTGTGTGGTGCTCAAATTTCCAAATAAGCTGTAGCAGGCAACAACAATAATTATAATTGGTAGCAACTTATTTAAAAAATCGATGCTTAAATAATCAACAATAACCGTGCCTAGTAGCGCGCCTATTGCGGTTGCAATAATTGATGCCAACCAAAACTTGGGGCTAAAAAGGTTTTTTTTGTAATAGGTAAAACTTGCTGTTAACGAACCAAAGCTCGCAGCGAGTTTATTAGTACCTAATGTTAGGTGCGGTGGTAAACCGGCCGTAAGTAATGCGGGCACGGTTAACATGCCACCGCCACCGGCTATTGCATCTATAAAGCCTGCTGCCAATGCAACAGCACATAAAATTGCCCAAGTTGTCGGGTCGAGTGCGAGTTCAAACATTAATAGTCTATTTGTCTTTTAAATGGTGGTAGGGTGTCGAGCATGGCTTTACCGTAGCGTTTGGTTACTAAACGCCTATCAAGAATAGTAATACAGCCTTCGTCACTCTCTTTTCGCAGCAGTCTACCACAGCTTTGTACCAATTTCTTAGCAGCATCTGGGACTGTAATTGTTAAAAACGGATTACCGCCCTTGCTTTGCACAAATTCTGCTTGCGCTTCCTCTATTGGAGAGGTAGGTACAGCAAAAGGGATTTTTGTGATAATGAGGTTCTCTAAATATTTACCAGGTAAATCAAGACCTTCTGAAAGGCTTTGCGTACCAAATAAAATACTACCTTTACCGCTATCAATATTTTGACTGTGTTTTTTAAGCAGTGACTCTCTCGACATCTCACCTTGTACTAATAAGTTAAAACCTTTTGTTCTAAGAAACTTTGCGACATGGTCCATTTGCCAGTACGAGGCAAACAAGACTAAGTTTGCCTTTTTAGTGCTTAAATACTCTGGCAAAGTGGTTGCTAAGTGATCGCTAAAGTCTTTATCGGTAGGTTCAACTTTAGACACAGGAATGCGTAATGTTGCCTGTTTTGGGTAATCAAAGGGCGAGGGAACCTTTATAAATTTAACGCCTTCCTCTTTTGCTAAACCACTTTCATAAGCAAAATGGTCAAACGAACCAAGTGCACTTAATGTGGCAGAACATAAAACAGCGCCGGCGCACTCGTTCCAAAGTTTGTCTTTTAGGTAGTAGCCTACTTCAATGGGGCAGTCGCTTAAAAGGTGGTCATGATGACTTTTATATTCAAGGCGTTTTATCCAACGTGCGTGGGGTATGCCTTCTCCTTTGTTGGCATAACTAAACCATAATTTATTTAGTTGCTCTAAGCGATTAATGTAGTGACCGCTTTCAGCAAGAATAGGATCGGCAACATAAGGTTTTATGTCGCCGTCGCTCACATCTTGTGTAAGGGTGTCGTGCATTTTATTTAAACAACGTAGTGCATCTTGTGTGGCTTCGCTTATATCTTTTGCTTTGCTGTGAAGCGATTTGGGTATTTCACCATGTTCAAAACGGTATGTGTCGTCTTTTGAATATTCAAAGTCAGCATTATCAAGAATATCTCTCACTACTTTTAGGTCTTTATTTGCATCGTTTATACTATCGCAAAGCTTAAAGTTTTGACCTATGGCTCTTTGTCCAACTAACACTTTTGCCATTTTTCCGCTGAATTTAGTGAGCTTATCGAGCCATTCTATTGTGCCTTTAATGGTTGCTGCAGCAGACGAAAAATCGCGTGTTATATGGGCTAAATGGTGTGCTTCATCAATTACATAAATAGTGTTGTCTGGCTCGGGTAAAATTTTACCACCGCCTAAATCTAAATCAGCCAGTAGCAGAGAGTGATTAATAACCAGCACATCCATTTGCATGAGTTGTTGGCGAGCTAATTGAAATGGGCAAGTCAAATGCGCTTTCATTTGGCGCTGACAAGCATGCTTGTCGCAAGCAATTAAATTCCAAACTCTGTCGGGAATTGTATCTGCCCAGCTATCTCTATCGCCTTGCCATTTTTTATTTACGTAAGCATCGTATAGCCCTTGCAAGCACTTGCTTTCCATATCACTTAGTGGAGAGGTAAGCGTTGGCATAAAGTCCATTTGAGTTTGGCTATCACCATTAACAGCATTATGGAGTTTATGGGCGCAAATATAGCGGTGGCGTCCTTTAACTAAATCAAACTTAAAGTCGAGCCCAGAATGTGTTTTAAAAAAAGGCAGTTCTTTTGCAATTAATTGCTCTTGCAATGCCACGGTAGCCGTAGAAATTACTAGCTTCTTTTTTTGTGCCAATGCTAAAGGCAAGGCCCCCAAGCAATAAGCAAGTGACTTACCGGTACCTGTGCCAGCTTCTATGACGCAAATTCGTTGTTTTTTGTGATACTCACCAGCCAATGTTTTTGCAATTTCTGCAACAAGGTAATTTTGACTGCTGCGCGGCCTATAATCATTCAGGTTTTTAGCCACATGCTGATGCACTTGCCTAATAGTTTTTTTTAGAGAGTCAGAAAGCATGGAATGATTTGCCTAAAGTATGTATATAATTACAGTGTGTATATTAAGTGGGATCGTGCATTGACACAAGCAATCTATCAGGGCTTTATTTTATCAAGGCAGCAATATTCGTCTAAACATAGTGAGGGGATCACACTATGCTATTGGCTTGCATCCGATCACGGCCCAATTAAAGTTGTTATTGAAAATCAGCAAGCTGTGTTTTTTATTTCACAAGAACAACAGCAACATGCCCAGCAGTTATTAGATAAAGCACGTATAAGTGTTAATTTTAAAACAGTTGAAATGAGTCACTTTAGCGGCAAAGCCTGTGTTGCCTGCTATTTTAACAATACCAGCAGTCTTTATAAGGCACGAACATTATTTGAAAACACCATAACTATTTACGAGGGTGATATTCGCCACAGCGATCGCTTTTTAATGGAGCGCTTTATTAGAGGTGGTGTTTGGGTTACTGGAGATGTTAGTCAAAAAAACGGCTTTTTACTTATACAAAACGCAAAGTTGAAAGCAAATACAGATTACACACCCAAGCTTAAGTCGCTGTCATTAGATATTGAATGTGATGGGGAAGGCGTGCTGTTTTCAATAGGTCTTGTTGGTAATGGACTTGATTGCGTTTTAATGATTGGCGAACCACACAATCATAGTGAACAAATCAACATTGACTGGTGTTTAGATGAGCTTGAGTTACTTACAAAGTTACATATTTATTTAAATGGTAATGATCCCGACATTATTATTGGGTGGAATGTAATAGAGTTTGATTTTACAGTACTTAATGCCCGTGCCGAAGCGCTTGGAATTTCCCTTAAATTGGGCAGAGATAGCCAACCAATTAATATCAATACGGGGCACTATACTCGCCTTACGTTGCCGGGAAGATGTGTTGTTGATGGAATTGACACTTTAAAAAATGCGACTTATCACTTTGATAATTACTCTTTAGGGAACATTGCCGAAAAAGTATTAGGTGAAGCCAAGCTAATTCAATCAGACAACCGGTTAGGCGAAATTATTCGCCAATTTAATGAGGATAAACTGACTCTAGCGGCTTACAACCGCCAAGACTGTATTTTAGTTAATCGTATTTTTACTAAATTAAACTTATATGAATTTGCTATTGTTCGCACACAGCTAACAGGTCTAGAGCTTGAACGAATGGGCGGCTCTGTAGCTGCTTTTACTAATTTGTATTTACCCTTGCTGCACCGCAGTGGTTATGTAGCCCCTAATTTAGGCGACCATGGTTTGTCTTTTGACAGCCCTGGTGGCTACGTGATGGACTCATTGCCTGGGCTTTATAAAAATATTTTGGTTTTAGATTTTAAAAGTTTATACCCCTCTATTATGCGCACTTTTTGTATTGACCCTCTAGGATTAATAAAAGGGTTAAATGCCCCTAATGATGCAATACAAGGCTTTAATAATGCAGTGTTTTCTCGTAGTGAGCATCATTTACCAAAGTTAATTGAATACCTAACTAAAACTCGTCAAAACGCCAAAGACACCAACCAACCAATGTTATCGCAAGCAATTAAAATTATTATGAACAGCTTATATGGTGTACTTGGATCTAAGGGATGTCGATTTTATGATCCTCGTTTATCAAGTTCTATTACGCTGCGCGGCCATGAAATTATGCAAACGACGCGTAAATGGATGGAGGAGCTTGGGTACAGTGTTATTTATGGTGATACAGACTCAATTTTTGTAAAAGTGGATGAGAACTTAACTGCCGAATGCTGCAATAAAATTGGTAATGAATTGATGACTCATATTAATCATCAGTGGGAGCGGCATATAGCGAAGCATTTTAATTTAAAAAGCTATTTAGAAATTGAATTTGAAACCCATTACAGTCCCTTTTTTATGCCTACAATTCGCGATAAAAAAACAGGCTCTAAAAAACGTTACGTTGGTAAAGTAGTAAAAGGTGATGAATCTAAAATCGTCTTTAAAGGTATGGAAACCGTGAGAAGTGATTGGACTGAATTTGCCCAGGAGTTTCAAAAAGAGCTATTTGAGGCCTTGTTTGATTCACAGTTTGAAATTGCCCAACTTGACGAAATAGTAAAAGATTATACTAAGCGACTTTTTGCCGGTGAGTTTGATCAAAAGCTTGTTTACAAAAAACGCCTTGGTAGAAATCTAAACGATTACGAAAAAAATATTCCACCACATGTACAAGCGGTAAAAAAACACAAGGCAGAACATCCTGACTTTGAAGTAAGGCGCGGGCAAATTATAGAGTATGTTTATGCGATGTCAGGGGCAGAAATATTTAATGGAAAAAATGCACTTAATTACCCATTATATCAACAGAGACAGCTGGTTCCGATATCTGCAGCAATATTTGATGCCTTAGTGATAAATAATAAAAAAAACAACCTCGGTCAGCTTTTTCTGCCTGATTTTTAAGCTCTTTGCTTATTAAATTTGCGTTGAACTACAAAACTTACAAAAGTAAATATTTTAATTTGAAGTGAAAAAAGCAACAAACTGTTAATGCACTAAATTTAGATTGTGTATTTATTTGTTAATTAACAATAGTTTAAGATTTATTTTTTTTTGATGTAATTTACGTTTAGCTCTTTTTAGTAATTAATTATTAACGCAACGTTAATTCCTTGTTGACCTTGCTCTTTCACTAGTATTATCATTGAAGGCACAGTGATTGGGGTACTCAATACGTTTTGTACCGCTAGACTGAAAAAATTATAATTAATAAATGTATTCCTGGGAGAATCAAATGTTAAATAACAAAGTTTCAAAAGCAGTTCGCTTAGCGATCGCTTTTGGCGCAGCATCTACAGCTGCATTTTCAGCAAGTTCTTTTGCTGCAGAAGAAGATTCTGCAGAAAAAGTTGAGCGTATTGAAGTAACTGGTTCACGTATCAAACGTGTTGATATGGCTGGTGATTTACCAGTAACAGTTATCGACCGTACTGCAATCGAGCTTAGTGGTGAAACTTCAGTAGCTGATTTATTACGTAATACTACATTTAACAGTCTGGGTTCGTTCCGTCCGCAGTCTGGTAGTTCTGCTCAGGGCGCTACTACGGTAAGCTTACGTGGTTTAGGTTCTGACCGTTCTCTAGTTTTAGTAGATGGCCGTCGTTTACCTAAGTCAACTCTTACTGGTTCAAGCCAAGATTTAAACTCAATCCCAATGGCAGCTGTTGAGCGTGTTGAAATCCTTACTGATGGTGCTTCTGCACTTTACGGTTCAGATGCTATCGGTGGTGTAATTAACGTAATTTTACGTAAAGACTTTAATGGTGCAGAAGTTACTCTAGGTTCTGGCCGTATTGAGCATGAAGGCGGCGACCGTGAAAATGGTTCTGTACTTTTCGGTGCTTCTTCAGACAACTCTCGTGTACTTGCTGGTGCATCTTGGAGTGGTCGTGACATTGTTTACGCTCGTGACTTCCCATGGTACAGCCCAGGTGGTTCAGTTTATTCAAACAACTTCACAACATTCACAACTACAGATGGTGAAAGAGCAAGTAATTTTGATTTCTTCTCTCCAGAAGCTACATGTGAAGGCGTAGGTAATGAAAACTTCTACCGCATTGGCGCACGTTGTGGTTTTAACTTCGCAGCAGTATCTGCTGATGAAGCGTCAATCAAAAACCGCTCAGCTTTCGTTAAAGCTACATACGATGTGAACGATGACTGGAGTATTTACACAGACATCAACATCGCACAAACTAAATCATTTGGTCGTTACGCTCCAGGTCTAGATACAACAGCGTTTGACGCATCAACAGATACAGTATTTGTTAGTGCCGATAGCCCTAACAACCCAACTAACCCTAACAGCCCAATCTACGATGCTTCTCTAGAAATGGAACAGCAAGGTTTAGATTTCTGGCATCGTTTTGCTGCGTTAGGTAACCGTGACAACAACTTATCTACAGAGCTTAAAGATATCGGTTTTGGCGCTAAAGGTATGATTGGTGACGTTTCTGTTGAAACAGGTGTTCGCAAAACAATTAACGAAAGCCACAACGTAGGTACAGGTTACATCCTTCGTAGTATTGCTCGTCAATACATCAACGACGGTACTTACATGCTAAATGACCCGTTCGGTGCATCTGAAGAAGTTAGAGGCGCAATGACGGTAACTACTTCACGTACTGGTAAGTTTAACCAAGAAGAGTTCTATGCAAATGCTGCGTTTGACCTTATGGAAACTGACGCTGGTGCAATTCAAGCATTCGTAGGTTTTGAATACCGTTCAGAAGATTATGCTGACGTATACGATTCACTTTCTGCAGCAGGCCAAGTAGGTGGTTCTTCAGGTAGCAGTGCAGGTGGCGCACGTTCAGTTCGTGGTTTATTCTTTGAAACATTAGTTCCAGTAACTGAAGAGTTTGAGCTTAACTTTGCTGGTCGTTACGATGATTACTCTGACTATGGTTCAGATTTCTCACCTAAAGTGTCAGCACGTTACAACCCAATCGATGACTTAGTACTTCGCGCATCATGGGGTAAAGGTTTCCGCGCTCCTTCATTACCAGACCTAACTCAACAGCCTTCTGAATCAGCGGATTCAGTTTCTGATGAAGCTACATGTTTAGCAATTGGTGAAGCTGCAAATTGTTCTTCACAAATTAACGCATTAGTTATTGCTAACCCTGATTTAGGTTCAGAGCAGTCTGACCAATACTCACTTGGTGTTGTTTACCAAGTAACAGATGCGATTTCTGTAGAACTTGATTACTACAACATTGAAATCACTAACCGAATCCGTGCGTTCTCTGCTCAATCTATCATTGATGCACGTTTACGTGGTGACTCTGTGCCAGATGCGTTCACTGTATCTCGTTCACCAAATGGTGCTATCACTCAGCTAGTACGTGGTTTTGGTAACGATGGTAGCTTAGAAACTTCAGGTATCGACTTTAAAGCTAATTCAATGTTTGAATTTGGTGATGCTGGTACTTTAAGAACTAACTTCAACCTATCTCACATTGTAGATTACAGCACAGATGGCGGTCGTAACTTCGTTGATGATCCAGGTGTACCGCAAATGCGTCTAAACCTGTCTAACGTTTACTCTATCTCTGATTTTGATTTCACTTGGAATTTAAACCTGATTGATAGCCAGTGTGAAGACATCACTGCAGATGGTGAGTGTGAAGGTCACATTCCTTCATGGGTAACTCATGATCTACAAGTTGCGTACAACACGCCTTGGAACGGTAAAGTGAGCTTCGGTGCACAAAATGCATTCGGTAAACAGCCACCACTTTTCGCTTCTGGCGGTCGTGACTACAACTTCGATCTTTACTCAGGTTTTGGTCGTACAATGTACTTAAACTTTAAACAGTCTTTCTAAGTTTTTAGTTTAGATATAATAAAGAGTGACTCTTGAGTCACTCTTTTTTTTGGAGAAAATAAAATGCACTGGGATCATTACTGGGACCTTACAAAAGCTTTATCTAGTTTTGGTGATGCAAATACAGCCCTAGGTTACCCAGAAGAAGTGTTAAACTTTTGGGATGACGTTGTATTAGAAAAAGGAGAAGGTGCTGTTTATCTTGATTTAGCAACCGGTAAGGGAGCTTTAGCAATCTGGCTACAATGCCTTTTAAAAAGAAAAAAATTATCTGGATCGGTGTATGGCTGCGACTTAGCAAACATTGATGAGTTAAAAATTACTAGTGATGTTGACGAAATTAATAGTGCTATTAATAAAGTTAAGTTTCAGTTTAATACTTCATTAGAAAATCTACCTTATCCAAATGAGTACTTTAATATATTAGTTAGCCAATTCGGTTTTGAGTATTCTAATTGGTTACACTCTTTAAATGAGGCATTTAGAGTGCTTAATAAAGATGGTGAAATTATATTAATGATGCATCACCCTGATTCAGTTATAACCAACGATTGCAAAAGTGGTTTGAAAATACTTAATTGGATGTTGGAAAACAACATATTAAATGAACTTGAAAGCTTAGTAACTTTGAAGCTTCAAGGTCATATTGAGTTATTTCAGACACGAAATAAAGAAGTGATTCAAAAAATTCAGAGCTTAAATATATCCAATGATGAAGAAAAGCTCTGGTTTGCAGATATAATGTCTAAAGTATCAAAGATAATGCTAAATATTGATCAAACGAGTAAAACAAAATTAAATAGCTTACAAAATGCTTTAAGACAACAAATTGAAAGGTTATTAGATCAAACTTCTGTTGCATTTAGTGAAGATGAAATTTACGAAAAATTTGAAGCTGCAAAGCTTAAAAATATGAAAATGTCTATTGCGACATTCAATGTAAATAATGAACTGTTTTGTTGGCAAATAAAAATTTCTCCAAAGGAAATGTAGCTTTAATTTAGTTAACAGTTTATATCAATTTTGCTTTTAAAAAAGTTGAGAGTTTATTAGTTATTTTGTGTATTAATTTTAGTAATAGCAATTTCTTATTTTTTAAATCTTTATTCTTTGTCATAGTTATTTTAAATTAAAGTATCTATACTTATTTTGTTATGTTTATAAATTTAAAGAGATATAAATGAAAGAAGTTCGAGCTTTTATAAAGACTGCATCCTTAACTGAACTTGAAAAAGCACAACAATTAGTTACTGATGCAATTTCAAAATATACCCAACAGCAAAAAGCAAAACAGGAAGTTTTGGATCTTTTAAAAGAAAAAGGACTTACGTTAGAAGATTTACAAGACACATCCGCAGATAAGCGCACTAAAGTTAAAGCTAAATATCGCATTGAAGTTGATGGTGAAATCATTGAGTGGACTGGCCGTGGCCGCCGCCCAAAAGCGTTTGAAAATGTTGATTTACAAAAACACCTAGCTTAACAATATAAAAGAGAGGCGCAGCTTCTCTTTTTATTTCCTGTCAATAATTTAAATAAAGCTAAAAAACGTCATCCGTTATTAGATAAAGTATTCTTATTCAAATCCAATTATTTTCCCATGAGCTATAAACTTAGACCCTATCAGCAAGAGGCGGTTGAACGCACCGTTGTTCACTTTAGAAAAACCAATGATCCCGCAGTTATTGTGTTGCCAACAGGTGCAGGTAAAAGTTTAGTCATCGCTGAGCTTGCCCGTATAGCTAAACAAAAAATATTGGTCCTTGCTCATGTTAAAGAACTTGTAGAGCAAAATTCACAAAAATATAAAAGTTTTGGTTTAGAGGCGAGTATATTTTCCGCAGGTTTAAAAGAAAAATCTTTAACCCATCAAGTCACTTTTGCTAGTGTGCAGTCACTTTCACGTAATTTGGATAAACTCAATGAGCATTATTCTTTACTTATTATTGATGAATGCCACAGAGTAAATGGTGATAAAAAAAGCCAATACGGCAAAGTTATAAGTGCATTACAAGCGTACAACCCGCATTTAAAAGTATTGGGCTTAACGGCTACGCCTTATCGTTTAGGCATGGGGTGGATATACCATCACCATTATCATGGCTTTGTTAAAGGGACGACAGAAAGCCCATTTAAACGTTGTATATTTGAATTGCCGCTTAGGTACATGATTAAAAATAACTACTTAACCCCACCAAATGAAGTTGATGCTGCCATTAACCACTACGATTTTTCGTCTTTAGAGACGAATGCGTTTGGTCAATACACTGCCGATGATATGAACGCGCTTTTAAAAAGTAACGAGCGAGCAACTCAGGCTATTCTTAAACAAGTGATTGCATATAGCGAGCAGCGCAAAGGTGTAATGGTTTTTGCGGCAACAGTTATGCATGCCCAAGAAATATTAAGCTACTTACCAACAGCCCAAAGCGCGCTAATTACAGGCGATACGCCTAATATCGAACGCGATAAAATCATTTCTGCGTTTAAAAGTAAAACGTTAAAGTATTTGGTTAATGTTTCTGTATTAACAACCGGCTTTGATGCGCCACATGTCGATTTTATTGCCATCTTGCGTCCTACAGAGTCTGTAAGCTTATACCAACAAATTGTAGGTCGGGGCTTACGATTATCAGAATCTAAAACCGATTGCTTAGTGATTGATTATGCCGGAAATGGTTTTAATTTATTTCACCCTGAAGTAGGGGATAAAAAAGGCGACAGCGATAATGAACCTGTACAAGTACTTTGTCCAGGTTGTGGGTTTGCTAATATATTTTGGGGTAAAACGGACTCTGCTGGCAAAGTTGTTGAGCATTTTGGTAGACGTTGCCAAGGGTTATTAGAAGACGATGAAGGTAGCAAAGAGCAGTGCGATTATCGTTTTAGATTTAAAGAGTGTGAGGAATGTGGTGCGCAAAACGATATTGCTGCTCGAAAATGCCACGACTGCGGCGCTATAATGGCTGATCCTGACGACAAGTTGCGTAATGCGCTAAACTTAAAAGATGCATTAGTGCTTCGTTGTAGTGGGCTAACAGTAACTCAACTTAAAGACGAGCTAATCAAAGTTACTTATTTTGACGAAGACGGCACTAGTTGTGATGAAGTTTATAACCTTGCCAGTAAAGGCGGTCAGTTTATCTTTAATAAACAATTTGGCAAACGGCTTGCGCATGGACAAAAACCAACAGACTTTAAAGCAGCAGAACAGGTAATTAAAGCGCAGTTAGACTTGGTGCCCCCTGACTTTGTGATTGCGCGCAAAAGTAAAAAATATGGTTGGAAAGTAGCAGATAAGCTATTTGATTATAAGGGGAGTTTTAGAAAGGCAAATCAGTTAAGTCGTTAAACTTAACTGATTTTTAATATATTAAGCGGCGTCTTCGTCCATTAATCCCCAGCCGTCACCGTAACCGTTATAGCCATTCGCTATACTTTCTAGGTACTGTTCAGCTTGGCCTAGTAATGTGTGCTCTGGTACCATTTGTACATGAGTGATTACTTCCCAAACGCCAGTGTCTTTACACTTTTCAACGTCGGCGGTTTGTACTAATGCATCAGAAACAATGTCTTTAGCAAACTTATCAGCATCGGCTTGTTGCTCAAATAAAATGAAAAAGTCGATTTGCTGCATTTTGCTTAAATCGACGCCTGCAGCGGCTATTTCGGCTAACAGTTGGCCGTTTTCGTCATCTGGAAATTGCATTAAAAACTCATCTAAAAATAATTTTGTGTTCGTTGGCACTATTGTAACTAAAATATTGTCTTAACGCGTACTAATTTTATCTTCTTCACATTTCATATTTAAACTGAGTTTGTCATTAAGTTAATGTGTTGCTCATTATGGCTATGTTAATATGCGCCACATTAGCTCGTTTTAAGTAGTATATAAGAGTAAGGATATTTGCTTGTTTATTAAGTTTTTACGTTGCATGTGCATTGCCATTGTTTTTATGGCTGCAAATTCCTATGCGGTAGAAAAAGTGATCGAAGACTACAAAATTAAAGGCATAAATGGTGATTTAGAAAAAAACGTAGCGCTTTACTTAAAGCAGCTTACAGGTGAAAAACCAACAAGAACCCTTCAACGTTATGCTAAAAGTCAGGTACAAAACAGCATAAAAGCACTGGGTTACTACAGCCCAACAGTTGAGGTTGAATTTGATAAAGACGATAGTGAACTCGTTGTAAAAATTGAGCGTGGTCCTGCAACACGGATAGACGCCATTAACATTACATTAAATGGTGAAGGGAAGAACGATAAACAATTACAAACCCTTATTAAAAATACCAATTTAAAACAGGGTGATGTTCTAAACCATGGTGACTATGAATCAGCGTATAAAAAAATAGAATCTATGCTTTTGGAGCTTGGCTATTTTGATGCTAAATGGCCTGCCCGCAAATTAGAAGTTTCAATTAAAAAAAATAGTGCCGTTGTCACGTTTGTGATTAACACCGGTGTGCGTTATCAATATGGCAGTATCGAAATTACCAGTGATACGCCAGCTGAAAAATATATTCGTTCTTTGTCACCATTTACTCAGGGACAACCTTATAAATCAACTTACATAGCAGACTATAACCTTGAGCTTTCGAGCACACCTTATTTTGCTAGTGTGCGTGTTTATGCTGATATTACAGCGCGCAAAAACGCCCAAGTTCCTATCAAAGTTGAGGTTGTACCTAAACCTGCAAATAGCTTTGAAATTGGCGGCGGTGTGTCTGAAAGTGAGCCTAGGTTTCGTTTTAAGTGGAGTAAACCTTGGATCACAGAGGATGGCCATTACCTCGATACAAATATGAATATAGCCGAAAAGCAACAAGATCTCTCAATGGCATACATCGTTCCTGTAGACGACCCTAATGATGATTTATGGCGTTTTTCTGTAGGTTATAAATTAGAAGACGAACTTGCAGATGATGTCTACAGTGAGATATTAACTGCACAATTACAAAGGCAGTGGCTTACAGAAGAAAAATGGGTAAGAACAGCGTTTTTACGCAGAGATCAAGAGACGTATCGTCTGGGCGATGATCCAGAAGAGTCGACTGAAATGTTAATGCCCGGAATTAGTTATGCTCGCAAAAGTTTAAAAGGCGGAACGACTCCTTATTGGGGCGAGCAATGGCTTATATCAGCAGAGTTTGGCCTAGATGATGCGCTTTCCAGCACGAATTTGTTGAGGGTTCAATTACAGCATGCATGGCTTCGTACATACCTTAATAAGCATTTAGTTTTTCTTAAGGCAAACATTGGCGCAATGCTAGTTGATGACATAAATAATGTACCGTATTCACTGCGGTTTTATGCCGGCGGTGATCAAAGCGTTCGTGGTTTTGCTTATCAGTCAATTTCGCCAGAAAATGATGATGGTGAACTAATAGGGGGTAAATATTTGCTTGCTGGCACTATGGAGTACAACTATCAGTTTGCTCAAAATTGGCGTGCAGCATTATTTGTTGATGGTGGTACTGCTACGAATGATTTTTCAGATGAATTTGAAGTGGGTGCTGGTTTTGGTTTTCGATATTTAACGCCTGTGGGCCCTGTACGAATAGATCACGCTTGGGGCTTAACTAAAGATAGCAAAAGTACCCGTTTGAGTATTACCATAGGGCCAGAAATTTAATGCCAATATTAAAAAAAATAACAGCCACAGTAAGTGCTATTTTAGTTTCGCTAATTATTAGCGTATTTTGTTTATTATTTACTGCACCCGGTAATCAATTTATTGCCTATACGGCAAATAAAGTTGTTGATGGATTACACATAGAAATTAAAGATGGCCGCTTTATTTATAACGATGTGTTTAATGTTCGTTTTAAAAATAATGGTTTAGATTTTAATGCCCAGCAATTAAAAATCGATTTATTTTGGTGGCAGTGTGATGGTATCTGTGTTGATAATTTAAGCGCTAAATCTATTAAATTAACCTTGCCAAAAACAGTTGAAGCGCAAGATGAAACACCCTCTGAGCCCCTTGAAAAAATTATTTTACCTTTTAATGTTTCAATAAAAAATATAGCGGTTAATGAGTTTACATTAAACCACCCTAGTGCAGATGTGAGCGTTAATAACTTTAAACTATCAGCTAAAGCTGAAGGTTCAAAACTCACAGTAAAAAGCTTAAATATCCCGAGTATACTTGTTGCTTTAAAAGAGCAAGAACAACCTGCCAAGGCGCAAACTGCTCAAAGCAACAAAGCTGCACTTACGCAATTACCAGCACTTCCTGATATTGAATTTACATCACCTATTGATTTGGCCATTGAAGCCTTTGATATCGCAAAGGTAACAATTGAGCAGGGCGATGCGCAGCATAATATCGAAAACATTTCGCTGCAATTAAGTGTAGAAGATGCCGTGATTAATTTGCAGTCGCTTTCAGCTACCTATGAGCAGTGGCAGCTTAATACCCAATTAGATGCAGAGCTTTTAGGTAACTTGCCTGTAAAAGGCTTAGTGACTTTAAAAAGTGACGAGCACCAAGCAAACTTAGAGTTAAACGGTGATTTAGCTGACTTAACTATACATTTAGAAACGAGTGGCCAATATCCGCTCACGTTAACAGCGAATGCTAATTTAAAGCAAAAAAATTACCCATTTGAGCTAAGCGGCAAAATTAACCAATGGCTTATTGATGCGCAAAGTAATGAGCTTAAAGTTAAAAATGTAAGCCTTAAAGCAACTGGTAATGCTGATGACTACCAACTCAACTTACAGGCAAACAGCCAATTAGGTGCTTATCCGGCTGTTAATCTTAATACTCAGCTGACTGGTGGTTTAACTCAAGCCGTGCTCAAAACATTAAGTATTAAAGCCAATGAAAGTAGTGCGATTATAAAAGCTAATATTGATTGGCAACAGGGCATTAAAGCGAGTTTTAACGGCTCGCTTTCAAACCTAAAAGCGCAGTATTTGACAGATGCTGCAACTAGCGATGTTTCAGGGCAATTTAAAGGTTCATTCAATGCTGCAGAAAGCTCGTGGCAAATACAAATGGATGATACTAAGCTAAGCGGATTATTAAACGAGGTACCCCTTGAGTTTGCGTCAAACTTTCAGCTAAACAATACACTAGAGGCAAATATCGACAGCCTTTATTTAAGTAGTGGCACGAATAAATTAGTACTTAGCGGCCAAGTTGACGATACATGGAAAGTCGACGGTAAAATAACACTTAAAAGTAATAAAGAGGCAAATATGCCTTTTATTGCTGATGGCAACGCTGATTTAAAAGTAAGAGGGCAGAGGTTAACGCCTTCTGTCAATTTAGCGTTAATGCTTGATAGCTTCATTTTTAATGAAATCAATATAAATAAACTGACGGTAAAAGGGCACTTAGATACAGCCGCTGATTGGCAAACTGACGTATCGTTAAGTGTTGGCTCGGCGGTTGTGGCTGATGAGCAAATTAATAGTGTAAAAGTTGATATTAGCGGCGATAAAACAGATCACCAACTTACAGCATCTGTAGATGCCGAGCAGGGCAGTGCAGAGCTTGAAGTAAATGGCAAAATTAATAACGCTACCTGGAATGGTGAGTTCAGTAATGTAACGCTAAGCGACAAAAAGTTAAGCTTTAGCAACACTAAAAATATTGCTGTTATGTTTAACTCGCAAAACGGTAATTTTAATGTAAGTGCGCACTGCTGGGCTTCTCAGCAAAGCGAGCTTTGTATAGACACGCTAGCTCAATCTAAAGAGCTAGGCCAGTTAAATGCTAAGTTAAACAATTTAGCGCTTGAAGAGCTTAAACACTTTTTACCCGATAACATTCGCACTCGTGGTGATGTAAAAGGTACTGTGGCGCTTAATTGGAATGCAGGTGCTCTTAAAACATTACGGGCAAGTTTAAATGCAAGTGACTTGACCACTGTTTTAACCTCAGAAGAAGATCGCTTTAAATTACCGATAGAAACACTCAGTATTAGTGCTTTTTCAGACTCTCAAAAAGGGCAGCTTGAAGCAAATATAGAGTCAAGCGTGCTAGGTAAAATTAATACACACATTAATATTGATGACATACAAAATACGCAGGCGCTTAATGGCTCTATTAATATTGATAAAATATTACTTTCAGACTTACAGCCATTTCTTGAAACCCTTGAGCAATTAAAAGGTGATATTAGCGGTAAGGTCGCACTTGCGGGTACGTTAAAAGATCCACTATTAAATGGTGAGCTTAACGTAAACGATATAAATCTTGAGGGTGAACAGCTTCCTATTGCGCTACAAAAATCAAATATAAACATATTATTTGATAAAACGACCGCGACAATAGAGGGCAATTTAAACGACAATCAAGGTGGCAATGTAAAGCTAAACGGTGATGTTGATTGGCAAGGTGAACAACCTGAAGTAAATGTAAATGTGAAAGGAGAGCAGTTTTTTGTGCGCGCACAGCAAGGCGTTACTTTTAAAATATCGCCAGATTTAAAAATAGGGTTAGCTAATAATGCACTTAAATTAGCGGGTGAAGTAGTTGTACCTTATGGTCGTATTACGATTGAAGAGCTTCCAGAAGGCGCTGTGCAGGTTAGTGACGATGAAATTATTGTTGATCAAAAAACTGAAACCAACGAACAGGTACCATTTGATTACGACATAGACTTAAACGTCATTGTTAAAAATGACGTTAAAGTAGAGTCGTTCGGATTAGAGTCTAAAGTGGCTGGTGATTTAGCGATTAAAATGAGTCAAGGTGTTCCAATTATTGCAACGGGTGAGCTCAATTTAATAAATGGCACTTATTTAGCATTTGGCCAAGATTTAATTATAAGAACTGGCCAAGTGGGCTTTAGTGGCTCCATCGAACACCCTTATTTGAATATTAAAGCAATCAGAAACCCAGCTAATACAGCAAATGGTGTTATAGCTGGTATTACGCTTACGGGAAATGTTAAAGAACCCACTCTAAAGCTATTCTCTGAGCCTGCAATGGATCAGGCGCAAACCTTAGCATACTTACTCAATGGACAGCCGCTAGGAGAGGGGGAGGGAGCATCAAGCAACGCTATGCTTGCCCAGTTATTACTTTCTCAAGGGGTTAGTAGAAGTGAAGGGGTTGTGTCTAAGGTAGGTGAAACGTTTGGTCTTTCTGATGTTAGCTTAAGTTCGTCAGGAAGTGGTGATAGCACTAAGGTAGAAATTTCAGGCTATGTTGCGCCTAGCTTGCAAGTTAAATACAGCGTGGGGGTATTTGAGTCACTTAGTGAAGTAGCGATTCGTTACCAGTTGTTGTCGCAACTCTATATAGAGGTAACCAGTGGTTTATACCAAAATGTTGATGTCCTCTACAAGTTTGACTGGGATTGAACACTAAAAGTTCTAGAGCCTGATGAACTGTCAGGTTAAATTTGCAGCAGCCTGTTTGGTATTTGGGCAAGGAAGAGCCTATGTATTATGGTTATCACCTATAAATTGGCGATAACCTCGCATTAATGTCAAACAGACCCTAGGCAAGTTAGATTGCTTAAAGCTACTTTTAAATAATAAAAATAAAAGGTTGAATATGAAAACACGTTGTTCAATTTATGTAATGGCACTTTTGTTGAGCGGCTGCGCGACAACAACGAACAATAAATCCGTAATAAATATACAAACACCACTTAGTGCCAATGATGTAATAAAAAATGCAACTGCAGATGAGTGGCAAGTAGTCGATCCTCAAAATATTTTAAAAATAACCTTACCTACTGGTTCGGCTTACATAGCATTAAATCCGCAACTAGCTCCAAAACACACGCAACATATTAAAGCGTTGGCGCAAGAAGGCTTTTATAAAAACACCCGTGTCTATCGTTTTGTAGAAGGGTTTGTAGCACAAGGTGGCGACGGCTCGGGTAAAAAAGAAATAAAAACAGCGAATAAAACCGTACCTGCAGAGTTTTATTTACCAACATCGCAACCACTAAAAATTACTGAGTTAAAAGGCGATGGATACGCGCCTGTTACGGGGTTTTTAAATGGTTTTGCTGTTGCGCAAAACCAAACACAGACTCAAACATGGCAAGTGCATTGCAATGGTGTATTTGCAATGGCACGCGCTAATGATATAAACAGCGCAAGTACTGAGTTTTTTGTCACTATTGGGCAAGGCCCTCGTTACCTTGATAAAAACATTACCGTGTTTGGAAGAGTGCTTGAAGGTATGGAACACTTTAATCGTTTGCAGCGTTTACCCACTGAGGGACTGGCGTTTAATCCAATAACAAATATTGAAGTGTTGGCTGATGTTAATAGCGATGCAATAGTATTCAAGGTAATGAAGACAAACTCAGCATCTTTCAAGCAACTGATAGATGCACGTAAAAGCCGAACGGAACCCTGGTTTGTCCAATCGTATAATTACGTTGATGTATGTGGTATGCCTATCCCAACAAAGCGCGTTACTTAAATATTAAAAAAGGAGCTGAGGCTCCTTTTTTAACGTTTATGTTTGAGTGTTTAACGTATTTACTGACGATTAATCTTTACGTCAAACGGTGTATCGTTATAATGCGTAGAACGGTATGGGTTTATGTCTAATCCGCCACGGCGAGTGTAACGTGCATACACTTCAAGCTCTTTAATGTTTAGTTGCGTGGTTAAGTCACTATAAATGCGCTCCACACATTGCTCATGAAACTCATTATGCGTTCTAAACGATATTAAATAACGCAGCAGCGATTCACGACATATTTTCTCGCCTGTGTACCTAATAATAATGCTCGCCCAATCTGGTTGAGACGTTATTAAGCAATTAGATTTTAGCAAATGGCTATTGAGTGTTTCGGTTACTATTTCATCGCTATGTGCTTTAAGTGAATAGGCATCAATATCATAGTTATCTATTTCAATATCTAAATCATCAATGCATTCCCCAGGCAGTGCAGTACAGGGTAAACAGTTAAAATCGTCCGCTTTGTATAGGGTTACTTGTACCGGACTATTAACTGCGCCTGATAAGTCATCGATTAAATGTTGCTTAACTGTGTTTATGCTCTCAAAACGAGTTTGATTAAAGCTGTTTAAATAAAGCTTAAACGATTTAGACTCAATAATGTGGCTGCTTTGGCATGCAAAAGTAAATAAGGCGACAGCCACTTGCGGTTTACCTTTGGCGTTTAACCACGAAAGTTCGTAACCTGTCCAAATATCTTGGCCTTTAAATGGCAGTTCGGCTTCATCAATATTTAAAGCATCACGATTTAGCTTGCGCGCAATTGGGAAAAGCAAGCTTGGCGAATATTGGTCTACATATTCAGTAGATTGTCCTAATACACTGCCTTTAAGGTCTGGAGAGTTGCTGTAATCTGTCATGTTTGCTCTTAAATAGTTACAATGTGCGCATTATATCTAATTTAATTGAGTTTCACAGTATGTCTGTAGCATTGCTTTTAGAACAACTTCACCATCAATTTAGCGAAAATACCCTTAAAAATACTGCTAAGTACCCACTTATAGCACACGATGAACAATGGCCGAGTCCGTGTGAGCTAGGCGAGGTTGACGAGCAAGGAAATATTCAATGGCAAGGTGTACGTCAGCAGCCAGCTGGCTCATTAAACAATTTAGCTAAGGCATTAGAGCTTGAGTTTCCAACAGCGTTAAGCGAACTTTATGGGCACATGTACGGTGGTAGCGTATTGGCAATTATTGACGGACATCAAATTGAACTGTTGCAAGCATGGAATAGCGACGACTTTGATATGCTTCAACAAAATATTACTGGTCATGTTTTAATGAAACGAAAGCTAAAACAACCCGAAACTGTGTTTATTGGTTTAACAGATAAAGAAGATTTACTGGTCAGTGTGTTAATTCATACTGGAGAAGTTTGCCTTGAGCACGTTGGTAAAAAAACGCACCACGTACTTGCACCAAATATAGAGTCGTTTTTAAAAGCGCTTGAAGTATAAAACGTTATTAATAAATCAGCTTAGCAATATCGCTGAGCTGATTTTAAAAAGTCGTTAGAGAGGCTATTGAAAATCCCACGACACATTAGAGACTAAACCACACGGTTCACACCTAAAATCAAATAGCCCAAACCAAGGTTCATCTAGTTTCCAATCGCTATTACAGCTTGGACATTTACGCTCAAGCTCAGAAGCTTTATCCACACCACCAACTCGATATAAGTAGTAGTAAACCGGCTTTTTAGTTAAAAAACTAATGCGTTTGGTGATGTCTTTTCCGCGGCGATATAAATCACTTTTAGTACTGGATATTTCCTCAAGGGCAGGAAACTCACAGCGTGTTGCGCCATTAATTTGTATTTGATCGCATGCTTGCCAATCTTCTTGCCACTTAATTAGCGTTTTGTAATCACCATTGGCAATAGCAGGGATGCGAAATAGTGGCACAGGTAAAAAGTCGTCGCCACAATAAAGAGGGCTACAGGTATGCACATAAGTAGTATATAAAATGTAACTTGACGGCTCAGTGCAGCAATCCGCTCCATTAGAATGAATATCTTGGCCAATCACTTTTACTTTGGGGGCTAATAAACCTGCGTTATGTAGTTTTTCAATGCTGTGTTTAACAAAAGGGCTATTATTTAGTGGATGCATAGCGTCTTCAGTTGGGCACATAACACGGGTTATGAAAAAGCCGTCTTTTAAAACGGTGGGGAACTCTTCCCCCATTATTTGGCCATTAAAGCGAAGCGCATTTACTAAGCGGTTTATGGCTTGTTCGGCTTGTTCTAGGGTGGTGTCTTGGTAGCAATCAAATGTTAAATCAACAACAAACATTTACAGTCTCAAATTATTTTTGTTCTAGCAGTGCAAGTAATTGATCAAGTTTTTGCTCAATTCTGTCTAGTTGGCTTGCTTTTAGCTCAGCGTTTTCTGGCTGCTGGGAAGTTTTAATAAAGTTATTTATAGAATCCGGGTTATTTTTGTATTGGCTCACAGCTGCAATAATCATTGGCATTGGAACCGGTTGCGCTAAGCGACTTTTAGTTAATGCGACTGTGGGTGTTTTGCCTTCATCTAAAAGGACTTGAATTGCATCAAATACAACTGAATTCATTATATTTATAACTCTTAAATTAAATAAAGCGCAGCATACACATGCTGCGCGGGTGCTATGGTAGCAATAAAATGGGTATGCTACATTAAATAACCTAATACTTAGGTTAAAAACTTATTTCTAATAACTTACCTCAACGCTAACTTGCGTAAATATGCCTGAGACAAGTCAAAAATCGATCAGTAAATTGGCCTTGATCCCATTAAAAATCGTCATGGATTAGTAATTTTGAAGGCTTTAACATAGCTATCTAGCTAAATAATGCTATTTGCCTTGGCGAAGACGAACATCTAACTCATCAATCACTTCACTCCAGGCACCATCTTCAGCAAGTGATTCCGCTAAAAAGTGTTGCTGTGCTTCATCCCAAAATGCTGCATCTTGAAGCAGTGTTGTGTCTTTTAACTCATGTGAAGCAATAAATTGATCTATTTGAGATTCTGAATTTGGTAAACCAAGTTGTGCAAATAATGTATGAATATCGTGTTTTGTAGTATCCATGTTACGACTCCTTTAAATAAACAATAAATTACCTTAAGGCCCAACAATACATTGTGCTAGCTAAACTCAAGCTGAATTGTCGGTTAATTACTTTAGGTATATAGTAAAGTTAAGTTCTGAATAATAAATTGCCTAAACCGCTGTTAGCGCTTTATAAAGGATAGTAAGAATAAATAACACTTTGATATTATTTCTCTCTTTAAGCGGGCAATACGGCGTAATATCCAGTTCTTAGATTAAATATACTCGTAAATGCAGTTATTCGCGTATAGCTTTAGTATTTGAGCTCTGATTATATTTACGGCTAAAACAATAAAGGACATACAATGAGTATAACCGCACAAGAAGAAACGTTCAGCGTACAATACATTGAAGCAGAAGATATAAGCACTGCCGCAAGTTTAATTTATCAGGCATACCATGATGACCCTGTACTAAAAACAATGCTTGGTTATGATGGAAAAAATAAAGCCGTTTACGAGAAAAAGTTACGTGCATTAATACGTGAAGAACTCAGTAGTTTTTGGCAAGAAAAGCAACCACTAATAGGGCTTTATCGCAGTGGCAAATTAAAAGCAGTGGCCTGTATGTTTGATTCTTTAAGTCAACTTCAAGCTCAGCGTTATTGGCATTGGCGCTTAAAATTAATGCTGAGTGCGGGTTACTTACAAACTAACCAGTTAATAGAAAAAGAACAAACTATTAGAGATACACTAAAAGAAAAAGGCCGTTATTACTTTTTAGCTTTTATTGCAGTGGATCCGCATTTTCATGGTCAAGGGTTTGGTCGGTATTTACTCAGAGGGCTTGATGAGCTGGTAAAGGCAAATAGTGAGTCTTCTGGATTGGCAGTATTTGTAACGCGTAGTGAGCATACAGAACTTTTTAAATCTGAAGGGTTTCTGACTTTTAAACAGCTTACGTTTAACCAAGTTGCTGGTGAGTTACTATTTAAAAGTGCATTGGGTTAAAAGCGTAACCCGAAGTGTGTAAGTTAATGCGCCCAAACGGACATGTGTCCGTGCGATATATCTTACATTAACGTGAGAGTAATCAGTTAAAGGTGGCCAATTGGTCGCCTTTTTTTATTTAAGTGCATGTTTAATATTAATTTATTGATTTTTTAATTTTTATGACAAAGAATTATTTTGTCTCACATACTACTTCCTCCTCTCGTTTACTCTAAACTTTACCTTGTCAAGAAGACATAGCTTAATGAATAAGTTACTGCCATGGATAAGGAATAGGCAAAATAGCAGATGCTAGCAGGATGCAAAAAGGACAAGTTAACAAGGACGGCAAGGATGAATAGGAAGTGCAAGACGCACTAAGTGGCAGGAGCTACTTTAAGGATATAAAGGATTAAAGCTGCAGGACGCAGCCACGTACTAGGTTGCACGTGAATGCTTGGAAAGCAAAGGGACAACGCAGGAAGCACAAAGTGGCAGGGCGCTACTTCAAAGGATTAACATGGATGATGCTATAGATTTAGCCAAGCGTTAGTTTACGCGGGTTTGCCAAGGTGGCGATGGATATTGCATGAGGCAATGTGAGGGTAAACAAGGTTGTTTACTCGTTCAGGGGATGAAAAAACGGATTATAGATAGTGGATATCTAGCAGGAAGCAGTCCAATTGGGGCGTAACTTTAGTTACGCCTTAGTTCTTTGTACTACACAATTGCAATAATTTTATACATTAAAAGCATAGAACACTTAGATTTTGTGTGGTGGAACGACAACACTTTTTAAAAACTCATTTTCCATAATAAGCATTCCCTGATACGCATTTTCACCGTCACTTGAAAACTCAAATGAAAACTCACTTTTTATTCCTGGTTTACCACTTTTTAGAAAACCAAAACGGCGCTTAGTGCACGCAACACTCATAAGTTGCACATTTAATTGCTCACATTGACGTTTAGCATGAACATTAGCCGCTTCGGCGACTTTTCTATTTAGCCAAAACAAATAAATAACACTACCAATTAATATAAACGTCCATAAACTTGCCATTTAAGAGAATAACCTTCCAATTGCACGAGCGAGGGCTTCGCTTCGATCTTCTTTTCGTAATAAACCTAATAGGTGAGGTCGAATGGTCGGTATTGCAACTAAGTCAGCAAAAATACTTGGAAAAAGCGCCTCTATTTTTTGATGTTGAGCACAATTATCCATAAATATATGCAATCGTTTAGGGTCTTCCAACTGAACAAAGCAACGCCCAGCAATTGTTAAAAGTACGTCAGAGTCGCTTTTTAGAGCTGAATTCAATGTTGCATCAACAAGCTGCGCGCACAAACCTTGTGCCTGACCTTTAGACATTGAGCGTAGTGCAGCGGTTAACGCTATAGTATCACTATTATTAATAGCTGTTTGACCCTGCGCGAGTAAAAGCTCACTCAATGTTGTTGGTATTGCAACATGTTCAAGCATTGCACTTAGTGGCTGTAATACTTCAAGGGGTAAATGTGCCCAGGCTTTTTGTAAGTTACTTAAGTTTTGATCGTTATCTAGGCGCAGCGCAAAATCAGCAATGCCTTGTAGTGCAACACTTTGCCAATTATCAAAGCCTAACTTTGCACTAAAATATAGCTGAGCGTATTCGTAATATTGTGAAGCAGGTTGCTTTAGTAACACTTTAACTTGCGCGTTAAATGCAGCCAGTTTATTTGCATTAGGCGTAAACACATAAGGATTGTTATCAAGCTTGCCATCTGCTTTTTCACCCGTAATTTCAGTGCCAAGAGCTTGAATAACCATATCGGCAAAGTGATCACGACTTGCACTAACTAATTTACTTTGCTCATCTAGTGGAAATTTTAAAAACCACACATAGGGTTCTTTGCTCGCTTTGGTATCCCAGAACTGAATTGCTAGCCACGCATGACCAGCAAGCGGATAAGGGTAAGGTACTTGAGCTTGTTCAATAGCTAAAAACTGTTGTTTATCGAGTTTAGTAATGTGCCTGCCAATATCAAAAGCCCGCCATTGCGTGCCAGCACCATCTAAAAGTTGGCCTAAGGTTGCTATTTGATCACTCATTGTTTTCCCGGTCGTTTTTAACTGCAAAATTGCACTAATTATACGCCATAGCGAGCTTTGTGGGAACAGGGTATAATTGCTGCATAACTTATAAAGAGGGTGGTTATGTTCCAACAGACCCAAGCTTATTTAGTGCAATTAAAAGCGCTATTACAAAAGCATCAACTTTGGCAATGTGAGCCAATTTCAGCAGAGGCACTAAATTCTAGTGTTCCCTTTTGTCACGATTCGATGGCGTTTGAGCAGTGGCTACAGTTTGTCTTTATTGAAAAAATGCAGCATTTGATCACTTATAATCAACCATTACCGCGAAACTTTGCAATTGCCCCCATGGCGCAAATGACCTTGATTAATAAATCAGGAGGAAATGAAATTATAGAGGTGCTGACACAGCTAGATGCACTATTAGGAGAACCGAATGAGTGAGCGCCTAGTGCCTACTGAATACGGCGAACTCGACATTTTGTATCAAGACGAAAACTTTGTAGCCATTAATAAACCGTCAGGGCTATTGGTACATCGTTCCTTTTTAGATAAACATGAAACTCAATTTGCGATGCAAATGTTGCGCGATCAGTTAGGGCAGCACGTTTTTCCAGTTCACAGGCTAGATAGACCTACGTCGGGTGTGCTGCTATTTGCTTTAAGCTCTGAAGCCGCGCGCGATATGAATCAGTTATTCATTGAAGGTACTATTGCTAAACGATATTTAGCTCTAGTGCGCGGATTTGCCCCTGATTCGGTTTTTTTAGATAAGCCTTTAAAAGAAGAGCTTGATAAAATTGCCGATAAATTTGCAGATCAGAATAAAGCACCTCAAGAGGCGCAAACTCAGTTTAATTGTTTGTATCAAGCTGCATTACCTATTCCAATAGGCAAATACCCAACGGTTAGGTACTCATTAGTTGAGTGTTTTCCTAAAACAGGGCGCAAGCATCAGATTCGCCGGCATTTAAAACATTTATCATTACCAATAATTGGTGATGTTAATCATGGCGATAATCAACATAACCAATTTTTTAGGGATCATTTTGAATTACGACGCTTAATGCTGTTTGCAACTGAGCTGAGTTTTGTGCACCCTTACACCACCAAAGCAATAACGATTAAAGCGCCACTAGGTCATGATATGCTACAGATTTGTGAGCAACTTGGTTGGCCAAACGAAGAGAAGGATTATTAATGGCACATATTAGTATTTTTGTGGGCACTGTAAATGGTGGTGCTCAACGTTTAAGTGATGATATAGCTGCAACTATTAAGCAGGCTGGTCATAGCGCAGCGGTCATCACAGAGGCTTCGCTTGACGATATTAAAAACGCATCAAACATATTAATTGTTACCTCAACGACAGGCCAGGGTGACGTGCCAAGTAACCTAGCTGGCTTATATTATGCGCTTAATAGCAGTTTTCCTATGCTTACAGATAAGCCATTTGGAGTGGTGGCTATGGGCGACAGAAGCTATGGTGATACTTTTTGCGGTGCAGGTAGAAGTTTTGATGAACTATTACGTGATTTACAAGCAAAACCTGTCGGTAACCGTTTAGAAATTGACGCGTGTGAAGATTTTGAGCCTTGGCCAGTGACAGAGCCTTGGTTAAAAGCATGGCTTGAAAAGCTCCCAGATTAATTTTTATATACCAACAAAAAAGGAGCGCATGCGCTCCTTTTTTGTTGGCTGAAATTAACTACTTCTTACATCTACTTTAAGCTTTAATTTTTGCCCCGGTTGCAAGTACTTTTGACCTGCTAAATTATTCCATTTGATAATTTCGCTTACCGTTAAATTAAACTTAGACGCAATACGCGCAAGTGAATCGCCTCTTCGTACTTTGTACGTAATCGTGCGATTAGTGCTTTTTGGTGCGCTGGTGGTTTTATTTTGTGATTTATACACTGTGAGCTTTTGATTTAAGCGTAGCACAGCGCTTTTTTTAAGTTTATTCCACTTTGCCAATTCATCCATGGTCACATCGTATTCGCGGCTGATATCCCATAAGGTATCGCCACTTGTTACGGTATGCGAAAGCTTAGTGCGTGATGTTTTATTTGCAGCCATACGCATTTGCTTTGGTAAGTGCTCGCTATTTATTGCACCATCGGTTAACGGGACTAGTAGCTCTTGCCCAATGCGTATCGTATTTGAATTAAGCTTGTTCAAAGATCTAATTGCGCTGGTGCTAGTGGTAAACTTTTTAGCAATTACAGATAAGCTGTCGCCGCTTTTTACCACGTATCGTTGCCAGCGAAGCCTATTTTTAATATCAGTATTGGCAAGCTTTTCAGAAAACTGCTGCGCTTTATCAATAGGTAAAAGCAAAGAGTGGGGGCCATTTGGATCTGTAGCCCAACGGTTAAACCCAGGGTTTAATCTGTAAAGCTCTGTTAATGTCATGTCGGCCATTTCGGCGGCAAGTGCTAGGTCTATTTGTGAGCCAACATCAACTACTTCTACTACTTGGGCGTTGATAATGGGTTTCCACGTTACATTAAATTCATCCGAACGTTTTAATAAGTCAGCTAGTGCCAGTAGCTTTGGTACGTAAGCCGTGGTTTCTCTTGGTAAATCTAATGACCAAAAATCGGTAGGCAAATGCTTTTTACGATTTTTTTTAATTGCGCGCATCAGGCGCCCTTCACCGGAGTTATAGGCGGCTATGGCATTGAGCCAATCACCTTCAAGTGTTTTGTGAAGATAAGATAAGTAATCTAGCGCTGCACGGGTTGATTGCACAATATCTCGGCGGCCGTCGTACCACCAGTTTTGTTTTAAATCAAAGCGCTCACCCGTTTGTGGCATAAATTGCCAAATACCCGAGGCGGTTCTGTGAGAGTAGCCAAAGGGATCAAAAGCGCTTTCTACAATAGGAAGGAGCGCAATTTCGATTGGCATCTCGCGTTTCTCTACTTCTTCAACAATAAAGTGAAGGTACGGCTCTGCACGCTTTGAAATACGGTCTAAATAACGTTGATGCTTCGCATAATAATTTCGCTCGGTCACAACCGGGCGGTTTTGAGGAACATTAATCGATAATTGGTAACGAATACGCTCCCATACATCGTCAAATACTGGCGCATCTTGTTCATCGCTATCTAGTTCTTGATATTGCGCGTTTACCATTAATGCATTGTTAATATCATTTGGGCTTGCACCTTCAAGCTTATTATTAGCTTGATTTGCGACCTGAGGGTCTGATTCTAAGGTAGTCAATGTTTGACAACCACTTAGCGCAAGCGCCAAGGTTAGTATAAGAGGAGATTTATTCATAAATACCAATACATCGGGTAAAAAACTCGGCAAATGTTACCTTTAATAAACTAACATTACCACTTTATGACAATTACAGCAGTTAGTAGAAAGTGTTCATGTATTTCAAGTTAATGATTTAAAATAATAAACTTATATGCGCTAAAAATTATCTTTGAACTTTCTCAGAGCAGCAAAGTTATGCCAAGGTTCATTGTTTTTTGTAACCGAGATAAATTCTTTAGGTACTTCCTCTATAATGTTTGGAATGTCGCTGCGCATAAACGGGTTTATTTTAAGCTCTTGGCTTATAGTGGTTGGCAGTGAAATTTTATCTTCTTTCCTTAACTCATCTACCAGCTCACTGTGTGCAAGTAACGATGGATTACGAGGCTCAACGGCTTTAGCAAAAGTTAAATTAGCTTGTGTATATTCGTGGGTGCAAAACACTTTACACCCTGCTGGTAGCGTTTTTAATTTGTTTAGAGAATGCCACATTTGTTCACTAGTACCTTCAAATAAACGTCCACAGCCACCACTGAATAATGTATCACCAGTAAATGCCATGTTGTCATTTACAAAACAAATGTGATCAAGTGTATGCCCTGGAGTTGTGAGCACTTTAAAGTTGATGCCTAAAACATCAATACTATCGCTCTCAACCAATGGATGCGTCACTCCTTTAAAGGGGCTATTTTTAGGCCCATAAACCTTTATTGTTGGGTCATCTTTTACTAGCTGCGCAACGCCATCGGTATGATCGTAATGATGATGGGTAATTAAAATGCCACCCAGTGTTAAGTTTTCTGCTGCGAGATGAGCAAGCACAGGCTCAGCCTGCCCAGGGTCAACGACCCATGCTTTAGAGTTGCCCTCAGTGGTTAAACACCAAATGTAATTATCTGAAAAGGCTTTAATTGCTTTGACTTGCACCATGTTAAATTGCTCTATAAAGTGACACTTAACGCATAGTATAACGAGCTCATAAAATGAAACCAGCCCTTAGTTTTCAAGAAGGACCCAAACCACTGTCGTGGCAGCAGTTCCCTCACGGGGATTATTTGCAAGCTGATATTGAACGTAAAATGCAATATTGGCTACCACGCATGTTTGGTTACCATATGCTTAAGTTAGGTAACTTAAGCGGTGAGTTAAATACAAGTTTAAGTACTATTAAGCACCAGGTGTGTGTCGCTGAGCCCGGACCATATACAGGGGTAGTGGCAGATATAGATGAATTACCTTTTTACGAACATAGTGTTGACGCGTGTATTTTAAGCCATTGTTTAGAGTACCACTCTGACCCACATCACATTTTACGCGAAGCTCATCGAACACTCATACCTGGCGGCTACGTTTTAATTACCGGGTTTAATCCGCTGAGCTTGTGTGGGTTGGCTCAAATGTTGCCGTTTAGCGGGCAAAAATTACCGTGGACAGGACGATTTTTTACCCCAGCAAGGGTAAAGGATTGGCTAAATTTATTGGGTTTTGAAATTGTAAGTGACGAGCGGTTTATTTACTCATCACTTGCTAGGGGAAACAGGTTATCACGGTTTGAATTTTGGCGAGCATTTGCCAAGCAGTATTTAAAACCTATGGGTAGTGTTTATATGCTGGTGGCTCGAAAACGCGTTGCGCCCCTTACACCTATAAAGCCTAAGTGGCACGCACGTCCACAATTTGTGCCTGTTAAAGGAGCGGGGCTTAGGCAAACTTCAAAGCAGCATTACAAAACGTGCGACCAAAAAAATGACAACCATTAGTATCAAGTAAATTAAGGCTGGTAGCCCACATCTTCGAGTAAATCTGTGCTGCCAGCTGCATCACGAGCTAAATCGTCGACAATTTCGTTGTACTTATGGCCGCTATGACCTTTAACCCACTTCCAATTTACGGTGTGTTTGCTGCAAGCTGCATCTAGGCGTTTCCATAAGTCCACATTTTTAACTGGCTTTTTAGCTGACGTTATCCAGCCGCGTTTTTTCCAGTTTGAAATCCATGACTCGATACCTTGTTTTACGTATTGACTATCGGTAGTAAGGTTTACAACACAAGCACGGTTAAGTGATTCAAGTGCCACTATAGCCGCAAGCATTTCCATGCGATTGTTTGTAGTGAGCTTATAGCCTTGGCTTAATTTTTTTTCATGGGCGTCATAAATCATAAAAATACCATAACCACCGGGGCCTGGATTACCTAAACATGAGCCATCGGTGTAAATCTCTACGGTTTTTTGCACTGTTTTACCTTGATCTTATGTACAATAAAGTGATTATAGAAAGATACCAGAGTCAGGCTTAATTCGATATGGCACGCAGACAAATAGTTTTAGATACAGAAACAACCGGCATCGACCCTAAACAAGGGCACCGAATTATAGAGATTGGTTGTGTAGAGTTAGTAAATCGCCGTTTAACGGGTAATAACTTTCATGTTTATATTAATCCGCAACGTAGCATAGAAGAAGAAGCGATTGACGTCCACGGTATTACCAATGAGTTTTTACGCGACAAACCGCTTTACCGCGATATTGCACAAGAGTTTTTTGATTATATAAAAGGTGCTGAACTTGTAATTCATAATGCCCCGTTCGATGTGGGCCACATGGATAATGAATTTGCATTGCTTAATCAAGGTTTTCCAAATACGCATGATTACTGTCAAGTTCTCGACACGCTTAAAATGGCGCGTGACTTGCATCCAGGACAAAAGAATAACCTTGATGCGTTATGCCGACGTTACGACATAGATAACGCTAAACGTACCTTGCACGGGGCGTTACTGGATTCTGAAATCTTAGCTGATGTTTATCTTGCCATGACAGGCGGACAAACAAAGTTAAACTTAAATCAAAATAAAGATGATGGTAGTGAGCAACAGCAAGGCGGCATAAGACGTTTAAACAGTGAAAGAGCGCCATTGGTAGTATTACGCGCTACAGATGAAGAGCAAAGCGCACACGAAGCCAGATTGGATATTGTAAATAAAGAAGGCGGCCAATGCCTATGGCGCGCTGAATAAGGCCTTATAATGAGAATAATGTATTTTGTAACCGTGCTATGTGCACTCAGTTTGTTATCAGGTAACGCATATAGCGCAGAGCAAGTTGAAGTTTTAAAACGGGATGGCCTACAAAATGAAATCCCCTTACTCGACAACCGCTTTCGAATTGACAGCCAAATAGACGAAATCACATTACTCTTTTTCAGAAAACCAGGGACACCTGCCGTTATTTTAGTTAGGCCTGATGGTAGTAAGTATTTTGCCACCAACGCAGTTAGGGATACTAATATTGAATGGTTTGACGAACTTAGTTATGACCTTGTCACCATAAAAAAACCAATGCCAGGCCCTTGGCAAGTTATAGGGAGTATTTTACCAGATAGCAGAATTGTTGTACTGGGTGAAATATCACTACAGGCAGAGCCATTACCTCCCATGCTTTTTAGAGGCGAAACGATAAAAGTAACTGGCCAAATTTTAAATGATGGTGAACCGATTAACGCTAATCTATTTAGAGATGTGGTTAGTCTTAATGTTGACTTTGTAAGTACGAATAACGATAGCTTTGCAAACTTTGGCGCAGGTACACAAGAAGTCGCCGAATTTAAAGACGACGGGCGTGGATTTGATGAACGTCCAAAAGACGGTGTATTTACCGGTGAGTTTAAACTTGTGTTCCCTGAAGGTGAGTGGACCCCAGAACTTTACATTTCTACTCCTTTACTGCAACGCAGAATCGTGCAAGACACCATTATTGTTCACGAACCCCCCTTTGCTTTTAATATCGCGCTTGCAGATGAAAATATTGATGAACACAAATTAACGATCACAACAGACAACAAAATAGTTAAACCAGAGACCGTTATTTTTCAGGGTAAGATTTATTACCCTAACAACGAAGAGCAAATGTTTACTATAAACGCTGCGCCAGGTGAGACAAGAGAGTTAATAATTAAAAACTATGACTGGGGGCGCTACAGTGTCGAACTGTCTGTATTTGGTACTAATAACAATGGCCGTGAATTTATGGCCACTTTACCAACCTATAAATTTGAAATAGCCCGGCCAATAGAAGCGGTACCAGAAGTTGACCCTGCAACCGTTGTTGAAGCCGAGCAAACCACACCCATTGAGCCGGAAGAAGAAAAAATGGCCACATCCACCATTGTGGGCTTAATAATCGGCGGTAATATTTTAATTATACTGCTTGGCTGGTTAGCTATTCGAATATTTGTGCAAAAAAAACCGATTAAAATTAAACTATCGTTACCTTTTTTAAATAAAAAGAAACACGCGAATCAAGATGCCGACGACACAGAAAAAAATCAAGTAGACAAAAATGGTTCAAAAAATGACAAATCAGGTGAAATTTTAAACCTTTCGATGTCAGATGACTAAAAAACCTGTAAAAAAACAAAAAAGCCCTTGACGAAATAGGGGCTGGTTCGTATTATTCACGCCGCTGTCAGGGAGACCTAAACAGCAACGAAAATGCGGAGTGGTAGTTCAGTTGGTTAGAATACCGGCCTGTCACGCCGGGGGTCGCGGGTTCGAGTCCCGTCCACTCCGCCAATTTTCGACAATTTGTAAGTATGCGCTGGAGTGGTAGTTCAGTTGGTTAGAATACCGGCCTGTCACGCCGGGGGTCGCGGGTTCGAGTCCCGTCCACTC